>CBFHAJ010000087.1:0-15870 GCA_965653495.1 uncultured bacterium
CGTCGCCGCGGGTGCGACGACCGTCGCCAATTTTGGGGTGACCTGCCAATGATCGCGCGATTCCTCCGGGCCGGCCCGATCGGCGCGCTGGCGGCGCTCGTCCTCGTCGCGCCCCGCCCCGCCGTGGCGCAGGTCGGCGCGAGTACGGATATCATCGTCGGCAAGGTCACGGGGCCCGATAGCCAGCCGGTCGCCGGCGCCATCGTCCAGATCACGTCGCGTGAGACACAGGTCTCTCGCCAGGTCACCACCGATGGCGCGGGACGCTACACGCTCCTGTTCCCGGACGGCGGTGGCCAATACGATCTCGAAGTCCGCTACATCGGGATGGCGCCGGCGCGCCGCTCGGTTTCTCGCGAGGGCGACGAGGACCGCATCGTGGCCAACGTGCAGCTCGGGCTCACCGCGGTCGCGCTCGACGCCGTGAGCGTTACCGCCCGGCGAGGCCCCCGCTCCGAGCGCTCCGCGCCCGGCACCAGCGGCCAGAGCATCCATCCCGACGACGTCATCCGGCTTCCGACCGACGCCTCGGATCTGAATAACGTCGCCACGCTCGCGCCTGGGGTTCTCGCGATCGCCGGAAACGACACCAGCGACGCCAGCTTCTCCGTCGCCGGCCAGCGACCCACCGCCAATAACGTCACGCTCGACGGCATGTCGCTCGGCTCGGGTGAGGTACCGGAGGACGCCGTGCGCGCCATCCGCGTGATCACGAACACCTACGACGTCGCCCGCGGTCAGTTCTCGGGCGGCCTCGTCGCGTCGACCACCCGCAGCGGTACCAACACACCCCAGGGCGCGTTCACCGCCGCCTTGCGCGACCGCGACCTGGCCTGGGGCGCCGGCACCTCCACGCCGTTCGGCCAGGGCCAGAGCCAACTCCAGCTGGGCGGCGGGATGGGCGGGCCGATCATTCCTAATAAACTGTTCGCGTTCGCTGCCCTGCAGGCACGCGGCCGCACTCAAGCGCTGACCTCGCTCGCCGCGGCCGATACCGCGACGCTCGACCGCCTGGGGGTGAATCCCGATTCGGCCGCGCGCTTCCGCGCGCTGGCGAGCGCTCTGGGCGCGCCCGCCACGGTGGACGGCCTGTCCGACGAGCGCGCCTACGACAACACCCTGGGGCTCGTTCGGCTCGACTGGCAGATCTCGCCGGTCCACACGGCCACGCTGCGCCTCGATGGGCATTGGATAACCCAGGAGCCAACTCACGTGGGCTCGCTCGCCTTGCCGGCGACGGGTGCGCGGCGGTCGCAGTGGAGCGGCGGGGTGATGGCGTCACTCACGTCGTACCTGGGTGGACACTTCATCAACGAGGCACGCGGCTATCTCGCCGCCGTCCACAAAGACGTCAGCGCTCTCGTCCAGCTCCCCGCCGCGCGCGTCGACGTCACGTCGCCAGTCGCCACCGGAGGCGAGGACGTGGCCACGCTGGCGTTCGGTGGCAACGGGGTCACGCCGCAGCACACGAACGACCGGGCCCTCGAAATCGCCGACGAGCTGTCCTGGCTGTCGCCCGGCGCGCAGCACCGCTTCAAGGCCGGTGTCTACCTGCATCGCGACCGCGTCGATGACGACTTCGTGGCGAACCAGCTGGGCACCTTCACGTTCCCGTCGCTCGCGGCGCTGAGCGCCGACAGCCCCTCCACGTTTACCCGCACCCTGGCGCCGCTCGATATCGACGGGACCGCGTGGAACGCCGCGTGGTACCTGGGCGACACCTGGCACGCGGCTCCGGGCCTGCACGTCATGTACGGCATCCGCGCGGAGCATGCTGGATTCGACGACGCTCCGCCTGCGAATCACCTGGTGGACTCGCTGTTCGGGGTACGGGTGGACCGGCTCCCGCGGACGGTGCACCTGTCACCGCGACTGGGCTTCAATTGGGGACTCGGGCGTGGGGAATCGGGAAGCGCGCGGCACACGACCTACCTGCACGGCGGCATCGGAGACTTCCAGAGCCCCGCTCCCGGCTCGTTGTACAGCGCGGCGCTCGGCGCGCCCGGCAGCGTCGCCGCCGAGGCGCAGCTCGAGTGCGTCGGTGCCGCCGTGCCGGTACCAGACTGGTCCGGCTACGCGACGGGCCGGGTGGCGATTCCCACGCGCTGTGCCGACTCGACCAGCAGCGCGACCGTGGCCGCCCGTCCCGACGTCACCAGCTTCGACCCTGGCTTCCAGCCGCCGCACGCCTTACGAGCGTCGCTGGGCGTGCAGCGCCACTTCGGATCGTGGTCGCTGAGCGTCGACGCCAACTACGCCCGGGGCAAGAATCAGTACGGATTCCGCGATCTCAACCTGAGCGGGGCGCCGTCCTTCGTGCTCCCCGCTGAGGGCAACCGTCCGGTCTACGCTCCCGCCGATTCGGTCGTGCCGGCTACGGGCGCGGTGAGCTTCACGGCGTCGCGGGTGCATCCGGAGTTCGGCCGCGCCCTGCTGATCCGCTCCGACTTGGAGTCGGAGACCAAACAGCTCACGGTCGCGCTCACGGGCGCGACGCGCGGGGGGGCGAGCGTGCACCTCTCGTATACGCTCACGCGATCGGTGGACCAGTCGTCGTTCGCGTGCTGCTCCACGTCGCAGGGCTTCGGGGATCCGACGACGGCCGGCGATCCCAACATTCCGGAGTGGGCGCCGAGCGACCTCGAGCGGCGCCACGCCCTGCTCGCCACGGCGAACTATCCCCTGGGTGAGGCCCTCGACGTCGGCGTGATTGCACGCCTGCTGTCGGGCGCCCCGTTCACGCCGCTCGTGGGGAGCGACATCAACGGTGACGGCGCGCGCAACGACCGCGCGTTCTTGTTCGATCCGGCAACGGCCAGCGACACCACCGTCGCGGACGGCATGCGCGCGCTGCTGGCGAGCGCGCCGGCGAACCTGCGGAGCTGTCTCGAGAGCCAGCTCGGCCGGATCGCGGCGCGCAACTCCTGCCGCGGCGCGTGGCAGCCGTCGCTCGATTTTCAGTTGAACTGGCGCCCCAACTGGTGGGGGGGAGGGGGGGGCGGCGACCGGCGCCTCACGATTTCACTGTTGACCGTGAACCTGCTGGGCGGGCTCGACGAGTGGATTCACGGCGCCGCCAACCGTCAGGGCTGGGGCTACGGCAGCTCGCCCGACCCCGTGCTGTTGTACGTGCGCGGGTTCGATCCCACCACCGACCGGTTCCTGTACAACGTCAACGGCCGGTTCGGCTCACTTGCGAGCGCCGGGGGCGGGATTATCGTGCCGTTCCAGATCGCGCTGCAGGGGCACATCACCTTGGGGCCGAGCACGGTGAGCGATCAGGCGCGGGCCCGCAACTAGGGTTCCGAGATGGGAAGCGTCAGCCGGGCCTCGCACCCCTGGGCATCGACGCGGTTGGCGAGCGTGAGCGCCCCGCCGTGGGCCTCGGCGATCTGACGCGACAGCACCAGGCCGATGCCCGATCCATCGCGTTTCGTCGTGTAGAACGGCACGAACAGGTTGGACCGGTCGGCGAGGCCGGGGCCGTCGTCGCGCACCCAGACCTCCAGCCGCCCGTTCGCCACACCCCACCCCACGTCGACTCGTCCGCCGCTCTCCAACGTCGCGTCCACGGCGTTGCGCACGAGATTGATGAGCAGCTGGTCCAACTGCCCGCAATCCGCCTGGATCGTGACGTCGTCGCCGGCCGAGATGTGCACCACCTGTCGCGTTTCGAGGGTCGCCACGCGCCGCACCCACTCGGCGACCGGCACGGGCTCGGCGCGTGGCAGGGGCAGCCGCGCGAGCCGGGCGTATGCGGCCATGAGGCGACTGAGCGACTCCGCCCGGCTGCCGATCACGCCCAGGCCATTTTCGAGGTCCTGGCGCCAGTCGGCCGGCCGTGGCTCGCGCCGCACCAGCTCGGTGAGGCTCTGCGAGAGGGACTTGATGGGCGCGAGCGAGTTGTTCAGCTCGTGGCTCAGCACGCGGATGAGGCGCTGCCACGCGTGGCGCTCTTCCTGGCTCAGGGTGCGGCTCACGTCCGCGAGCACGAGCAAGTCGTGCGGCAGTCCACCTTGCCGGAACGTTGAGCGTCGTACGTCGAATCGCCCGCGCGCACCAGCCAGCTCCAATTCGATGACGCCGGGCGCGTCGGCCGCGAGACACGCACCCAATCCGAGCTCCGAGGCGGCGCGGCCCAGCAGCTGGTCACGCGGCCGGCCGAGCAGTGCCGCACCCGCCTGGTTCACGAGCCGCACGGCCTGCGAGCCGTCGAACGCGAACACCGCGACATCGATTTCTTCCATCACGCGCCGCAGCAGGGCCGTCGCTTCCAAGGCGCCGAGCCGTTGAGCCCGCAGGTCCTCCCCCAGGCCGTTCAGCTCGAACAGCAGGAGACCGAGCGCGTCGTCGGGATTCGAACCCCGGGCCCGCATCGAGAAGTCCCGCTCGCGCAGGGCCGCGAGCATGTTCGAGATCGTCTGCAGCGGACGGATCACGCGCTCGCGCAACAGCGCCGCGATGGCGAGCCACGCGGCGACCAGGAGTATGCCCAGGGTCCACTGCGTGCGGGGCGGAAAATCGCCGAGCCACAACAACAGGAGCGCGAGCACCACGCCGGGCAATCCCGTGACCAATGCCAGCAGGAACACCTGGCGCTCGTGCTTCATCCCCCCCCTGCGGCGCTCAGAGGTCATAGCGCTTGAGTCGCCGGTACAGCGCGCTGCGGGACAGGCCGAGCGCTTTCGCCGCCTCGCTCACGTTGCCGCTGGCGCGCGCCAGCGCTTTGCGGATGAGGACCTGCTCCACTTCTTCGAGGCTCATCTGCTCGAGCGCGGCGGCGCCGTCGGCAACGGCCCCGAGGGCGAGATCGCGGGCGCCGATCGAGTCCGCCTCCGCCAGCAGCAGGGCCCGCTCGATCGTGTGATCCAACTCGCGCACGTTCCCCGGCCAGGAGTGATGCAGCAGCGCCTGCATGGCGTCCGGCGCGAAGGATGTGGCGGCCTTGCGATAGCGCTGTGCGTAGCGTTGCAGAAAGTGCGCCGCCAAGAGGGGCACGTCCTCGCGCCGCTCTCGCAGCGGGGGAATGCGGATCTGCACGGTGTTCAACCGAAACAGCAGGTCCTCGCGAAACCGGCCGGCCTTCACCTCGGCCGGCGGGTCGGCATTGGTGGCGGAGATCAGGCGTACGGTCACGTGGCGCGGGCGGGTCGCCCCCACCCGCTCCACCTCGCCCGTCTCGAGCACCCGCAGCAGCTTGGCCTGATGCGCGAGCGGCAGGTTGGCGATTTCGTCGAGGAACAGGGTGCCGCCGTCGGCCAGCTCGAACCGTCCCACGCGGTCGGCTTTGGCGTCGGTGAACGCGCCCTTCACGTGGCCGAACAACTCGCTTTCGAACACGCCGTCGGGGATGCCGCCGAGGTTCACCGCGACAAAGGGACGATCGGCACGCGAGGAGGAGGCGTGCAGCCAGCGCGCCACGACTTCCTTCCCCACGCCGTGCTCACCCAGCACCAGAACGTTCGCGTCCGACGGGCCGATGCGCTCCATCAATTTCAAGACCGGCTGCATGGCCGGCGATTCGGCGATGAGCTCGGGGAACCCTTCTCTCCTGAGCGCGCGATTTTCCAGCTCGAGCTGCCGGCTCTTGCGGAGCGCCCGCCCCAGCTCCACCTGGGTGCGCAGGGTCGCGAGTAAGCGGCGGTTATCCCAGGGCTTCTCGATGTAGTCGCGCGCGCCCCGGCGCATCGCTTCCACGGCGCCGTCCACGCTGCCGAACGCCGTCATCACGACGACGGGCGGCGCGCGCTCGAGGCCCTGGAGCCGGCCCAGCAGATCGAGGCCTTCGGTGCCCGAGGTGGTGTCGCGAGCGTAGTTCATGTCGAGCAACGCGGCATCGAAGTCATGGGTGTCGACGGCACGGATAACGGCACCGGGGGAGGTTGCAGCCTCGACCTCGTATCCTTCCCCTTTGAGGAGCAGCCGGAGCGCTTCGACGATGTCCTTTTGATCGTCGGCGACGAGGATCCGGGGGGCGGGCATGTCTTAAGCTGGTTGGGGTTCTGGGCTCGGACTAGGGGCTCGGGACTCGGCTCGGGGCTCGGGAGTCGCGCGCGTGGGTTCGTCTTCGATACCCCGGGGCCCCTAGCCCGAGCCCCTACTCCGCTCGCAACGCCACCATCGGGTCCACCCGCGTCGCCCGGTGCGCCGCGAGCCAGGTCGCGAGCAGTGCCACCGCCACCAGCAGCAGCGCCGTCGCCGCGAACGTGAGCGCATCGCGCGGCGCGACCTCGAACAGCATGGCGGTCAGCGCACGGGTGATCACCAACGACGCTACGAGCCCCAACCCCACCCCGACGGCCACACGCTGCAGACTCTCCCTCAAGAGCAAGCCGACCACGTCCGCGCCCCGCGCACCCAGCGCCATCCGGATCCCGAGCTCGCGCGTCCGTTGAGTCACGGCATACGCCGTCACCCCGTAGATGCCACCGAGTGCCAGACCGACGGCGAGCAGCGCGAAGATCGACAGCAGCGTGGTGTTGAAGCGCCGGCCGGCCGTCTGGCGGCCGATCAACTGCTCGAGACTCACCAGGTCACCGATCGCCTGCTCGCGGTCGGCCCGGCCCACGGCGTCGCGGATCGCGCCCACGAGCCGGAGCGGCCGGCCGTCGCTCGCCCGCACCGCCACCCACATCTCCCGCATCTCCGGCGCCTGTGCCGCCGGTTGGTAGAACTCGGGTTGCGGCGTGGCGTCGAGTGAAGCCGACCGGAGGTCATCTATCTCACCCACGATGGTGATGGCAGCGCGGGGCTGGCCCGGGCCGCCCAGCGTCAGCTGCTTGCCGAGGGGATCCTGTCCCGGCCAGAGCTGGTCGGCCGTCGCGCGGTTGACGATGGCGACCGGCGGCGCGCCGGTGCGGTCGGCGTCCGTGAACGCACGCCCCCGCTTGATGGGGATGCGGAACGTGGCGAAGTAATCCGGCGACACGGTGGATGTTCGCAGCACCATGATCGGCTCGGGATAGTCGGGACGCACCGTGCGCGGATCGAACGCGATCATGAACATGTTGCCGCTCAAGGGCAGCGAGCCGGAGAGACTCGCCGCCTCCACGCCGGGATGTGTTCGCAGTGTCGCGAGCATGTTCTCGAAGAACAGGGCTTGTTGCGCTCTCTCGGCGTACCGCGCGGGCGTGAGCCGCATGCGCGCGGCAAGCACGTCGCGCGTATCGAAGCCGGGATTCACGTTGTTCAAGCGCATGAGGCTCTTGACCAAGAGGCCCGCCCCCACGAGCAGCACCAAAGCGACCGACACCTCGCCTACCACGAGAACACTCTGCAGGCGCCGCCGACCGCCTGCCGCGGCGGGCGCGTCCTCACGCAACGTCGCTTCGATGTCGGGGGCCGATGCGCGCCACGCCGGCAGCAGACCGAACGCCACTCCCGTGAGCACCGCGAGGCCAACGGTGAACAAAAGCACCCGGCCGTCGAGGCCGATCTCCGCGGTGCGGGCCAGCGCGCGCGGCCAGAGCGAGATGAGGACACGGAGTCCCCAGGTCGAGAGGACCACGCCGACGGCGGCGGCGGCGAGCGCCAGCAGCGTGCTTTCGGTCAGCAGCTGGCGGATGAGCCTTCCGCGCGCGGCGCCGAGGGCGCGCCGGATCGCCATTTCGCGGCGCCGCGTCGTGGCGCGCGCCAACAGCAGGTTCGCCGCGTTGGCGCAGGCGATCAGCAGCACCAGCCCGACGGCGGCGAGCAGAATGAGCAACGGGCGGCGTACGTCGCCGATGTCGACGTCGCGGAGTAGCGTGACATTGAAGCCGGTGTCGAGTATGGATCGCCCGCCGCCAGAGGGCGCGGGCCCAAGGCCGGGGCTCGCCTGACCAGCCACGATCCGCTGCCGCCCGCCGCTACTCCCCGAATCGCTGGCGCTGAGCCGCGCCGCGAGCACCTTCAAATCGCCGACCACGCGGTCCGTGGTGGCGCCCGGTGCCAGGCGCGCCACCGCGTTCAAGAAGTGCATGCCGCGGTTGGTCTGGGCCTGAGGATTCTGCGACAGGAACTCCCCGATGGGCGTCCAGACCTGCGCGTCCGGATCGGGGAACTGGAATCCAGCCGGCATGACGCCCACCACCGTAAAGCTGCGGCCGTCGAGCGAGACTGGCGTGCCCAGGATGGCAGGATCGCGCCCGAAGCTCGTCGCCCAGAGCCCGTGACTGATGATCGCGAGTGGCGTGCGCTCGTCGGCGTCGGTGAACCCATGGCCGATCTCCGGGCGCACGCCGAGCACTCCGAACAGGTCGGCCGTGATCGCGGCGGCCTCGACCTCGCGTGGGTCGCCGGCGCCGGTGAGGTTGTAGCGCTGGGTGGTCACGGCCCCGACTCCCGTGAAGTCCTGCGACAGCGCCTGCAAGTCACGCAGGTCAGGGAATGACACGCCGAACTGCACGCCCTGAAATCCGGTAGACATGATTTGCACGAGCCGGTCGGACTCCGGGTACGGCAGCGGCTTGAGCAGCACGGCATCGACGGCACTGAAGATGGCCGTGTTGGCGCCGATGCCGAGGGCGAGCGTGAGCACCGCAATCGCGGTGAAGCCGCGGCTCTTGGCGAGTGTACGCACGGCGAAACGCAGGTCTTGGAGAATGGTGTCCATGGTCACTTCGCTATCCAGCCGTCTCGCAGCTGGATGATCCGGCGACCGTAACCCGCATTCGTCTCCGAATGCGTCACCTGCACGATCGTCGTCCCCCCACGGTTCAGCTCAGTGAACAGCTCCATGATCTCCTTGCCCTGACTTGAATGGAGATTACCCGTGGGTTCGTCGGCGAGGATCAGCGAGGGCTTGTGGATCACCGCGCGGGCCACGGCGACGAGCTGCTGTTGGCCTCCTGAGAGCTGCCGTGGGTAGAGGTCCTTCTTGGCCACGATCCCGAATCGATCCAACGTGTCGGCGACGAGCGACTGGCGCTCGCTCTTCTTGATATTTCGGTAGGACAGCGGCACATCCAGGTTTTCGGCGACGGTGAGGTCGTCGAGCAGATGGTACTGCTGGAACACGAACCCGATGTGCTGCTTGTTGAGGGCGATCCGGTCCTTGTGCTTCATCTCGTGCACGGCGTGGTCGAGGAAGCGGAACTCGCCGGTCCAGTCGCCGTCGAGCATGCCGAGCACGGCGAGCAGCGTGGACTTCCCTGCTCCGGACGGACCCATGATCGAGACGAACTCGCCCGCGGGGATGTCGAGCGTGATCTGCCGCAGGATGAACAGCCGGCCGTTCCCCTGGGAGACGGACTTGTCGAGATTGCGTAGCGCGATCATTCGGACCTCAGGGCGACCAGCGGGTCGACCGTGGCAGCGCGGCGCGCCGCGTCGCGCAGGTAGGCCGGCGGGCGGAACAGCAGCCGGTCGAGAATCCCGAACATGGCTGCGTTGGCGCCGATGCCGAGCGCGAGGGTGAGCACGACGCCAGCGGTGAATCCGGGCTTCGCCTTGAGGCCGCGGATGGCGTACCGCAGGTCGGCGAGCAATACGTCGATCATTCGGACCTCAACGCCACCATCGGATCCACCCGCGTCGCCCGGCGCGCCGGCAGATAAGCGGCGCCGAGCGCGACGAGCGCGAGCGCAAGGACTGCGAGCCCGAGTACCAACGGATCATCCCCCGTTAAGCCGAAGAGCAGTGACCGCGCCGCCCGCCCCAGCCCGAGCGCTCCGGCCAGGCCAATCGCCCCCCCGATCGCCAGCATGCCCGACACCTGCCGCAGTACGAGTCGGCGCACGCGCGGTGCGTCCGCGCCGAGGGCCATCCGCACTCCGATTTCCCGCGCGCGCTGCGCCACAGTGTACGCGAGCACCCCGTAGAGCCCCACCGCCGCGAGCACCGTCGCAAGGGCGGCGAAGGCGGCGGATAAGAGGCTGACCATGCGATCGAGAAACACATTCTCCCGGATCTGGTCCGGCATGGTCCGCAGCTCCTCCACGGGCAGCCCGGGGTCAATCGCCTTGAGTGCCACCGGGATCTCGCGCAGCGCCGCCTGCGGGCCCGTCGTGCGGATGTAGAACGAGAGGGACGGCACGTGAGTGTCCTGCCGCCACGGCAGGTAGAACACGGGAGGGACGGTGTCTTTCACGCGGCTGTATTGCACGTCGGGCACAACACCCACGATCCGGATGTTCATCGAGTCCGTCCCCTGCTCCGACAGGAAGGTCCCTACGGCGCCCCGCGCCAGGCCGAACTTCTTCGTGAACGCCCGGTTCACCACCGCCACCTGCGGCGCGCCCCGGCGGTCGGCGAGGGTGAACTCCCGTCCCGCCAGGAGCCGCACGCCCAGCGCGGCGAAGTAGCCGGCGCCCACCTCGTTGTAGCGCGCGTTGCGATCCACGTCGGGGCCGGTCGGAAAACCCGGTACCCACACGTCGCCCCCCCACGCGGCGCCGGCGAGTAGCGGCACGCGCGACGCGGCCACGGCCCTAACCCCCGGCAGCACGGAGAGCACCGTCTCCACCCGGTCGTACAATGCGAGCGTCCGCGCGCTATCGTAGCCCGCGCGCTCGGGCGAGATCGCAAAGGTGACGACGCTGTCCACCTCTATGCCGAGGTCCACGCGGCTGACGTTGGCCATGCTCTTCACGAACAGCCCCGCCACGGCGACCAGCGCGGTCGCGAGGGCGATCTGGACGGTCACGAGCGAGCCCCGAAACCGCACGGTGCTCCGCGCCCCCGCCATCTGCCCGGTGTTCGCTCGGACGGCGCCGATCACCCCCGTCCCCGTGCTGTGCCACGCGGGGAAGAGACCGAACGCCAGCGCCGTTCCCACGGCGATCACCGCGGCGAAGCCGAGGACTGCAGAGTCGAGGGTGAACCAGAGGCCGCCCGTCGCCTCGGCCGGGAGAAGCGACGCCAGCGTCGCGAGCGTCCAGCGGGCGATGACGAGGCTCGCGGCACCGCCCACCGCGGCGAGCAGGAGAGACTCGCTGAAGAGCTGCGCGACGAGGCGCCGACGGCTCGCTCCCAGCGCCAGCCGCACGCCCATTTCCATCGCGCGCCCTGCCCCGCGGGCGAGCAACAGATTGGCGATGTTGGCGCAGGCGATAAGGAGTACGATGCCGGTCACCGCAAAGAGCAGCAGCAGCGGCGTCCGGCCGACGTTGTGCACGTTGCTCTGCCCGCGCGCGCCCGGCGTCAGGACGATCCGCTTCGCCTTGAACCGGGTCATCGTCTGCTCGCTCATGCCGGCCTGAAGCGGTGCTTCGACATCCGTGATGATCGGATGATAGAGCGCGTTGAGCCCGGCGCTCGCCTGCGCGAGCGACACGCCGGGCTTGAGGCGCCCGAACACGTAGAGCCAGTAGCTCCGGCGGTCCGTAAGCCCGTGAAATCCCAGGTCGAGCAGCCCCCGCATGCCGATTGGCACGTAAAGCAGAGGTCGGATGCCGAGCGTTGTCCCTTCGAACCCCTGCGGCGCGACGCCGACCACCGTCAGGACTTGCCCGTTGACGCGCAGCTGGCGTCCGAGCACGGCGCGATCCGATCCGAAGTGTGTCCACCAAGCGTCCCAGGAGAGCACGGTCACGAATCCCGTACCGGTGCTCCGATCGTCGCTCGGCGAGAGCAGTCGCCCGAGCGCGGCATGCATGCCGAGGGTGGGGAAGTACGACCCGGAGGCGTACAGCCCCTCGCCCGTGAACGGCGCTACGTCTGGCGCGGAAATGCTCGCGCCGAAGCTGCGGTGTGCGGCGAGCCCCGCGAGCACGGTCTGGCCGCGCTCCAAGTCCCGGAGCATGGGATAGCTGAACACCATGGTGCAGTCGCCGGCCTTGTCGCAAGAGTCATCGCCCGGGTTCGGGCCCGGTGCCGCAAGATTCACCAAACGGTCCGGCTGTGGCACCGGGAGCGGGCGCAGCAGCACCTGGTACATGAGGGAGAAGACGCCGGCGTTCGCGCCGATGCCCAGGGCGAGGGTCAGGACCGCGATGGCGGCGAAGCCAGGGCTCTTTGCGAGTGTGCGGACGGCGAAGCGGAGGTCTAGGAGAATGGTGTCCATAGCCCGATCATTCAGACCTCAACGCCACGATCGGATCGACTCTCGCCGCCCGGAGCGCCGGGAGAGAGCTCGCGAGGCCTGCCACGCCGAGGAGCACCACGACAACCACCCCGAACACGAGTGGATCGTGCGGCGACTCGTCGAATAACAACGGTCCGACCCACCGACTGCCGATGAGCGCGAGCACGACGCCGATCGCGACACCGGCGACGCCGAGTTGCACGCCCTCGCTCACGACCAGTTTCATCAGATCGCCGACTTGCGCGCCCAGCGCAGCACGCACGCCGAGATCGCGGGTGCGCTGCGCGACCGTGTAGGCGATCACGCTGTACAAACCGATGGCGGCGAGTGCGAGGGCGAGCGCGCCGAACGACGTGAACATGGTGGCACCGAGGCGCCAAGAGCTCGTCTTCCGGCCAACGATGTCGCGCAGCGGCGTGACCGTGACGTAAGATGCGCCCGGCATCTCCTGCTGCAGCCGGCGACGCACCGTTTCCGCGAGGAGTGCGGCCTCCCCGTGCGTCCGGATGAAGAGACCGCCTTGCTCAGGATGCCATTGCGCCGCGGACAAGTAATAGAAGAGGCCGGGGTCAGCGCCGAGTCCTTGCGACTTGATATTCTCGGCGACGCCCACCACGAACGTGCAGGGAACGGTGTCGCCCCCCCCTCCCTCTCCCACGCGCACGCATTGGCCGATCGGGTCGCGGCCGGGCCAGAGGGTCTGCGCCATCGCGCCGCTGACCACCATGGCGCGCGGTGCGTTCACAGCGTCCTGCAGCTCGATGCCGCGACCACGCAGAATGCGCGTGCCGAGCGTCGCGAAATAGTCGGGAGTCACGGCGTTCAAGTAAAAGCTGCCGAGGCGATACACCGAGTCGATTCCCGCGACGTGCAGGTTCTCGATGGTGCTGCTCCAGAACGGCACGGTGCTCTGCCGTGTCGCATGCGCCACGCCGGGGAACGCCTGCGCGGTCTCGAGCAATCCGCGACGCAGCTGCGCCGCGTGAACACTGTCCACTGAGACCCCGCGCATGTTGAGCTCGACCAGCAGGATCGGGTCGACGTCGTAGCCGAGGTGCACGCCGGTCACATGCCGCAGGCTCCGGACGAACAATCCCGCTCCCACGAGGAGCGTGACCGACAGAGCGCCCTGGAGTACAACCAGTGCTGCGCGGGCACGCGACCTCCGGTACGAGCCCTCTCTGGCGCCCGCTTTCAAGTCGCCCGCAAGGTCCGGGCGTCGCACCTGGAGCACGGGTGCGAGCCCCGTGAGGAAGCCGGCGGCGAGCGTCGCCGCGCCGGCGAAGAGCAGTACCCGTGTGTCGGCCAGGACGCCCGCCGCGGCGGTCGGAGCCAGGAACGCCGTCCGCAGCACCACCCCACCCCACTCGGCGATCAACACCCCCGCCGCACCGCCCGCCGCGGCCAGCAGCACGCTCTCGCTGAGGAGCTGCGACACGAGGCGCGCGCGGCTCACGCCGAGCGCCAGTCGCACGGCGATCTCGCGGCGCCGCCGCAAGGCGCGTGCGAGCAGCAGATTGGCGACGTTGGCGCACGCGATGAGAAGCACGATCAGCGCGACACCGCTCACCCAGGTGGCGACCTTCGCGAACGCTGATTCGGTGGGGCCGCGCTCGGTCAGCACGGACGCCGCGATGGCGCGGGGGCGCGCGAGCGCAACCGGAGACATCCCGCTGCTGGTGGCACGTTGGGCCTCGTAGCTGCGCAGGTAGGCGTTGGTGAGATCCGCATCCGCGGCGGCGAGGCTCACGCCGGGCTTCCGCTGCACCAGCATCGACGCCCACATCCAGTGATACGTCGTCCACCAGGAGTCGCGCGGAGGCACGCCGCGCCGCCACGCCCTGGCCGTCTCCCAGTGAGCGTACCCGTAGCTCGTGATGGGGACGTACGCGACCGGCTGCTGGTTCGGCCATAAGCCGAAGAAGCCCTCGGGCGCGACGCCGATGATCGTGTAGACCGTCGGCCCGATCTGGAGCGTCGAGCCGAGCACGTCGCGCCGGCCACCGTACTGCGTCTGCCAGAAGGCGTACCCGAGCACCGCGACGTCTGTCCCGGTGGGCGGCACGTCCTCCGAGACCGTGTAGTAGCGGCCGAGTGCGGGTGGAGCGTCGAAGAATCCGAAGAAGCTCGCGCTCACAATCGCGACGCGCATTTCGCGAGCGTCGGCCCCGACGCCGATGGCCAGGTCATTCTCGTCGAAGGCCGCCGTGCGCTCAAACGAAGTGGTCCAGTTCGTCAGGTCCACGTAACGGGCGTACTGCACGCCGTTGGTCGTCCCTTCGACTCCGCTGTAGGTCGTCGCGAAGTAGACGCGGTGGGTTCGGATGGCGTCGCGCAGCAGCGGGGGCGGCCGAAACAGCATCCGGTCGATCACGGAGAACATCGTCACGTTCGCGCCAATCCCCAGGCCGAGGGTCAGCACGACGCCGATCGTGAAGCCGGGGCTCTGGCGCAACGTGCGGAGCGCGTAGCGGAGATCTTGGAGCACCGTGTCGATCATTCGGACCTTAGGGCGACCATGGGATCCACCCGCGCCGCGCGACGCGCGGGAATCAGACAGGCGGCGAGCGCGACGCCGACCAGGACAACGGTGACGAAGCAAAACGTGAGCGGGTCATGCGGCGTGATCTCGAACAGCAGGCTCCCCATCACCCGGCTCACCGCCAGGGCCGCCGCCAGGCCGATCGCCATCCCGATCAACGCGGGCCGCATCCCTTGTCCCAGCACCAGCGTCAGCACATGCGCCGTGCGCGCACCCAGCGCTACGCGCAGGCCGATCTCTCGGGTTTGTTGCGTCACGGCATACGACACGACACCGTAGATACCGACGAGCGCTAGCAGCAGCGCCGCGGCCGCGAACAGGTTGAGCAACAGCGTGCGGAAGCGCGGCTGCGCCACCGCCTCATTCACCCACTGCTCCATCGTCTTGATGTTGGCGACAGGCTGGTTCGGGTCGATGGCCGTAACCGCCCGGCGCACCGATGCGGCCAGGCTGCTAGGGTCCGAGCGCGAGCGAACCACCAGGTTCGCGTACCCGAGCCGCAACGATGGGAAATAAATCGTCGGCATCGCTTCGGCATCCAACCCGCGATGCCGCACATCCCCAACGACGCCGACGATCTCGTAAGACCCCTGACCCACTCCATTCAGGTGGAGGTGCTGGCCCAGCGGATCTTCCCCGGCAAAGAACCGCTGCGCGAGCAGCTGGCTGATGACCACGACGTTCGCGCTGCGTCGCACCTCCGCTGCGGTGAAGTCCCGACCACGGAAGAGCGGGATGCGCATCGCACGGAAATAATCATGGTTGACGTTGCGGATATCGGCGTGCGGACCTTGACCGGGAGGTGCCGCAGGACGGCCCTCGATGTCGAACCAGAAATCGGCCGATTGAAACGTCAGGGGCAGCTCCGTGACCAAGCCGACGGTCTCGACGCCCGGCAGCGCCGCCACCCGCTGCTGCAAGTCCTCGAAGAAGGCGGTCTTCTGCTCGGGCTGCGCGTACGGATTCGGCAGGTCGATTCGCACCGTGAGGAGATTGTGTGCGTCGAAGCCCGGGCTGACTTGCTCCAGCTTGAAGAAGCTGTGCACGAGCAGCCCGGCACTGATCAACAGCACCAGCGCCAGCGCGACCTCGCCAGCCACCAGCCAACTCAGCGTCCGGCGCCGCAGCGCACTGCTCGCGACGCTGCGGCCCGCCTCCTTGAGCGCTTCATTCAAGTCCGGTCGTGCCGACTGCAGCGCCGGCGCGAGCCCGAACAGCAACCCCGTCAGCACCGCCACGAGCAGCGCAAACCCCAACACCCACGCGTTGACGCCGATTTCGTCGCTGCGCGGCAAGTTGGCCGCGAGGGCCACGAACAGCTTCA
>CBFHAJ010000088.1:0-15764 GCA_965653495.1 uncultured bacterium
ACCTACACCGGGCTCGGTGGGATCGGCGCGCGCTCGCGCATCGCGCAGACCACTATGTTCTCGGGTACCGGCGCGCGCGCGATTCCGGTTCGCGACCGGGGCACGACGATCCCCGTGGCCGATCGGCCCAGCCGCTCGAGTCAGGGCGATCGCCCTGGTCGCGGGACTCGCTCGCGCCGCGATGACGGGTCGTCCGCTGCGCCCGCCCCCCGGGCTCGCGAGCCCGAGCGCCGTGAGCCCTCCCGGGGCAGCGATCGGCCGTCCGCCGATCGCGGCCGCGAGCGGCCGAGCGGCGGTGAGCGGTCCGCGCCGAGCCGGGGTAGCTGGGGTGGCGGAGGTGGTGGCGGGGGCGGCAGCCGAGGCGGGAGTCCGAGCCGGGGCGGCGGCGGTGGCGGCGGGGGCGGGGGCGAGGGCGGTCGCCGGCATCCATAAGCACAAGAGATCGATCCATCGGCAGGGGCGCACGACCACGGTGCGCCCCTGCTTTGATACGTGCACAGTCCCCCCCCGCCATGACCGACCTTAAACGCTCGCTCCGCGTGTTCGACGGCCTCGCCATGGTCGTTGGCATCATGGTCGGCTCGGGGATCTTTCGGACGCCGGGGCTTGTGGCAGCGCAGCTCGGTCGCCCCTGGCTCACGTTCGTCGCCTGGGTGCTCGGCGGGCTGCTGGCGCTGCTCGGCGCCCTGTGCTTTGCGGAGCTCGCGACGCGGCATCCACGCGCCGGCGGCAAGTACGTGTATGTGCGGGAGGCGTTCGGACGGCGCGCTGCCTTCGTGGTCGGTTGGGTGGAAGGGCTGGCGATCTATCCCGTCGCCATCGCGGCGATCGCCGTCGTGGCCGGAGAGTACTTGGGGCGGCTGGCCGGTCTCGAGGCGGGCCATACGCGCTGGGTCGGTGTGGTTGTGGCGGCGTTCTTTACCGGAATCAACCTGATGGGGGTCGCCACTGGGCGCTGGGCCCAGAACCTCGCGACCGCAGCCAAGGTGCTCGCGCTCGTCGGCGTAGTGGTGCTCGCGTTCGCGGCAGGCAGCGGCGTGGGCTGGCGCACGAGCCTGCCCGGAGCCCCGCATGGCGTGGCGGCGTTCGGTGCGCTCGCCGTCGCGTTCCAGGCGGTGATCTGGACGTACTATGGCTATCTCGACGCCGGCAAGATCGCCGAGGAGGTCGTCGATCCCGGACGCACCCTGCCGCGCGTCCTGCTCGGCGGTATCGCGACGGCGGCAGCGCTGTACCTGCTGCTCAACGCGGCGTTTTTCCAGGTGCTGCCGATCGACCGGATCGCGGCGTCGAACCTCGTCCCTGGCGACGTGGCCGCCATGCTCACGGGCGCGCGCGGCGGCGCCGTGGTGGCGGGCCTGGCGGTGCTGGTCGTGGTGGCCTCCCTCAACGGCAACATCTTCGTGACGCCGCGGGTGATTTTCGGCCTGGCGCGCGAGGGGCTGGGGCCGGCCGCGTTGGCGCGCGTCAACGCCGGCGGCACGCCGTGGGCGGCGCTGCTGCTCGTTGGCGTGGTGGCGATCGGCCTCGCCGCCACCGGCACGTTTGAGTTATTGCTCGGCCTCGCCATCACGGTGGTGCTGGTGCTCGACAGCGTTACCGTGCTGGCGTTGTTCCGGCTGCGCGAGCGCGAGCCGCAGGCGCCGTTCCTGGTGCCGCTGTTCCCGGTGGTGCCCCTGCTGTTCATCGCTGTGTACGCCGCGCTGTTCCTGGGCACCGCCATCGCGCAGCCGGGGCTCGTGGCCGTGGCCCTGGCGGTGCTGGGAGGAGCGTACGCGCTAAGCTCGTCGGCAGAGGTCGGGAGAGGTCGGTAGAGGCCGTAGAGGACGTAGAGCACCTCGCCCGACTTCTCCCGACCTCTCCCGACCTCTATATCTTTTTCTCATGCCCCGCCTTGCCATCGCGCAGATCCGCCCCACCAAGGGCGAGTACGCTGCCAATCTGCAGAAGATCGGTGGCGTGCTGGCGCAGCTCGCGAAGCTCGAGCCCCGGGTGGACCTGGTAGCCTTTCCCGAGACAGCGACGTCCGGCTACTTCGTGGAAGGCGGCGTGCGCGACGTCGCCGTGACGGCGGGAACCCTGTTCCGCGACCTGTCGCTGCAGCACGAGGCGGCACACGCGCCCCCGATGGACGTTTCGATCGGGTTTTACGAGGTATTCCAAAACCGCTACTACAACTCCTGCTTGTACGCCTCCCTCGGCAACGCCGTGCCCGGCAACGCCGTACCCGGCAGCGCCTCACCCGGTATCCGCCACGTCCACCGCAAGGTTTTCCTGCCGACCTACGGGGTGTTCGACGAGGAGCGGTTCGTGGAGCGCGGCAAAGAAGTGCGCGCGTTCGAGACGGCGCTCGGGCGCGTCGCGATCCTGATCTGCGAAGATGCCTGGCATTCGGTCACCGGGACGATCGCGGCGCTGCAGGGCGCCCGGCTCGTGATCGTGCCGAGCGCGTCGCCAGCGCGTGGGACGGGAGTGGATGAGGAGGGGGAGCGGCTGCCGGCGAGCGTGGTGCGGTGGGAGCGGATCGTGCGCGGCCTGGCGGACGAGCACGGCGTGTGGGTCGTGCTCGTGAGCCTGGTCGGCTTCGAGGGCGGGAAGGGCTTCCCCGGGGGGTCGGTGGTGGTGAGCCCCGCGGGCGACATTGTGTTACGCGGCCCATTGTTTGAGGAGGCCGTGCTCACGTGCGACATCGACTTCGAGGAGATCACGCGAGCGCGGGCGGAATCGCCGCTCTTGGCGGACCTGGAAGTCAATTTGCCACACCTCATCAAGAACCTGGGGAGAGGGGAGAGGGGAGAGGGTGCCGCCAAGCGGCGGTCCAGCGTCGTCAAGTTCGACCCTGCAACGAACGGCTCTTCTCCCCTCTCCCCTCTCCCCGAGACAGAGATCCACGTGGTGGGCAAGGGGGTCGAGCAAGGCGATCCCCTCGCCATCGACTGCGACCTCGCGCGCCGCTGGCTGGTGTCGTTTCTCAAGGATGAAGTGGTGCGGCGGCGGGGGTTCAAGAAAGGCATCGTGGCGATCTCCGGGGGGGTCGACTCCGCGCTCACCGCGTTCCTGGCGGTGGAGGCCCTCGGCAAGCACAACGTTATCGGGGTGCGGATGCCGTACCGCACGTCGTCGCCGGAGAGCCTCGAGCACGCGCAACTGGTGATCGATACGCTCGGGATCGAGTCGCTCACGATCGACATCAGCGCGGCGGTAGACGGCTACCTGGCGCAAGTGGGCGACGCCGATCCCACGCGGCGCGGCAACGTGATGGCGCGCGAGCGCATGATCGCGCTGTTCGACCTTTCGGCCAAATTCGGCGCGCTCCCGCTCGGCACCGGTAACAAGTCGGAGCGGCTGCTCGGCTACTTCACCTGGCACGCGGACGACACGCCGCCCGTGAACCCCCTGGGCGATCTGTTCAAGACCCAGGTGCGCGCGCTGGCGCGGCACGTGGGGGTGCCGGAGGTGATCCTGCGCAAGCCGCCCACGCCCGATCTCGTGCCAGGACAGACGACCGAGGGCGACTATGGCATCAGCTACGATAAGGTCGACCGGATTCTCTACTATCTGCTCCGCGGCATGAAGCCGGTCGAGATCGCGACGCGCGGGTTCACGGCGGACGAAGTCGCCAAGGTCGAGCGCCGCCTCGAGTCGACCCACTGGAAGCGGCGCCTGCCCACGGTCGCGGTGCTGTCGCAGACGGCGATCGGCGAGTTCTATCTGCGTCCCGTGGACTATTGATGCAGGCCAAGCATCCGCGCGACTCCGAGACCGTGATGTCGGAGCTGATGATGCCGCAGCACGCGAACATCATGGGGAACGTGTTCGGCGGCGTGGTTCTATCGCTGGTCGACCGCGTAGCCGCAGTGGCGGCGATCCGGCACGCCCGCAAAGCGTGCGTGACCGTGTCGGTCGACAAGGTGGACTTCAAGGAGCCGATCCACGTGGGGGAGCTCCTCACCGCGTTCGCGCGCGTCAACTTCGCGGGCCGGACCTCCATGGAGGTGGGGGTGAAGATCATCGCCGAGAACGTGCTGTCCGGAGACAAGCGGCACACGAACTCGTGCTACGTGACGTACGTGGCGCTGGACGAGAAGGGCGTGCCCACGGAGGTACCGCCGATCGTGCCGGAGACGGCGGATGAGAAGCGGCGGTATGACCGGGCGGCGAAACGGCGGGCGGCGAGAGTGATGGATCGGCGGTACAGTTCGGGCGCCGGCGAGTGACCGCGTTAGGGGTGGGGTGGTGCGGGTAGTGGCGGTGTTCGGCGGCGGGGGAGCGAAGTCCCTCGCCCATGCGGGCGCGTGGCGCGCCCTGGTCGAGGCAGGCCTCACGCCCGGCCACATCGTGGGCACGTCGATGGGCGCGGTGGTGGGGGCGGCGTTCGCAGCCGGCTCCACGTACGACGGCTTCGTGGCCGCCGCGCGCACACTGCGGAACTCCGATGTCGCGGCGGTCGATCCGTTCGCCTACGTGGCGGGAGTCTTCACGTCGCACCTGTTCCGGCCCGGGCCGCTGCAGCGCACCATCGGGCGGCTGGTGCCCGCGACGCGATTCGCAGACCTGGGCATCTCTCTGACCATCACCACAACAGACGTCGACTCGGGAGATCTGGTGTTATATGGCTCTCTCGGACACGACGCACCGCTCATCGAGGCGCTGTACGCGTCCTGCGCGCTGCCGCTCTACTACCCGCCCGCGCAGATCGACGGCCGCCGGCTCGCCGACGGGGGCTTGCGGGCGGTGCTGGCGCTCGAGGTGGCGCGCCGGGTGCCGGCGGATCTGGTGGTCGCGATCAACGTGGGGCCCGGGTTCGATGAGCCTTCCCTCCACAAGAAGGCCGCGATCCCGGGGATGATCCGCGCGCACGGCGAGGCGATCCGCGTGATGATGGCGGCGCAGACGGAGCAGGCGATCGCGGCGTGGCCGCAGGATGCGCCGCGGCTGATCGTGGTGCGGGCGGTGGCGGAGCGCGAGGCGACGTTCGCCGTGGGGAGCGGCGAACGTTTCCTCGACGCGGGATATCGCACGACGCGCGCCGCCCTCGCGGGCGTAGCGCGTTAACGCACCGGCTCGAGCTGCCCGATCTTCTGCCACGACGCATCGGGCTGGCGCACCAGCACCACGTACAGCGTGCCGTCCTCGAGCGTGGCGCTCGCGGCGGTCTTGGCCAGATCGGCGCTGACCTGCTTGGGGTTGATCTGGTACGCGCCGCCCGAGCTCAGATCCACGGCCAGTCCGATCAGCCCGCCGAACACGATGTTCCCCCAGATCCAGCCGCTGGTGCTGCGGGTGGTGGCGAGCTGGAAGGGCTGATAGCCATCCAGCGTCACCGTAATGAGATGCTTGTCTTTCCGCTTGAGCTTTGCGACCACCGGCGTCTTGCCGAGCAGCTGGTTGTCGACCGACACCGACGCGCCACTGGGCTGGCTCGCGATGCTCAGGTCCTGCGAGCCACCGTGCATGATGCTCGCGCATCCGAAGGCGGCGAGCGGTGCCGCCAGTATGGCGGCGGTCCACAACAGCTTGGTCGAGTGCTTCATGGCGCCTCCTTGGCAACGTGGAGGCGCGAAGCTAGGCGGGACGAGTCAGATAACAGTCAAGCCGGTGGGCTGATACATTTCCGGCCATGCTCGCCCGCGAGATCATGATCCCGGAGCCGCTCGTGGCCGCCGCCGGCGCTACCAGCGCCGAGGTGGCGCTGCTGATGCGCACCAAGGACATCTCCGTCGTGCCCGTGGTGGACAACCCCAAAGACCGGCGCTACCTCGGCACGATCTCCGATCGCGACATCGTGACGCAGTGCGTGGCGGCGGGCCACGACCCCACCGACTGCCAGGCGCTTGAGCACGCGCGCACCGACACGGTCGTCGTGACGCCGGAGACCGAGCTCGCGGGATTCGAGATCGAACAGCTGGATGAGAAGGACACGCACATACGATCGACAATAGTCGTAGTAAATCAGGACAAGAAGGTCGTCGGGTTCATACCGCATCCGGAGTTCATTCAGGGGATCATCATTGTCAGAGAATAGACGGGTAGACGGATAGACGACGAGCGGCTCGTAGGTCGAAGGGGTCAGGACTTCCTGACTCCTTTTTCCTACGGGCCGCTGTCCGTCTACCCGTCTACCCGTCTATACTTACGCGTGCCCAGGAAATACTTCACCCTCGCCGAAGCCAATCGTACCCTCCCGCTCGTGAAGCGGATCGTCGCCGATCTGATGGCGCTGCATCCCCAGTGGCGTGATCTGGTGGCGAAATACGAGATCGTCGCCGCGCAGGCGCGACCCGAATGGGGCGAGTCGACTGAGCAACTCTCGCTGCGGGCCCGTATCGACGAGGTGGCGGGACGGATCAATGAGTACCTGCTCGAGCTGGAGCAGATCGGCTGCGTGTTCAAGGGGTTCGATCTGGGACTCGTCGACTTCCACGGCAAGCTGGACGGACGGGAAATCTTCTGGTGCTGGAAGCAGGGCGAAGAAAAATTGGAGCACTGGCATTCATTGGTGGCCGGATATACCGGCCGGCAGCCGATACCCGAAGTAGTGAGTAGTCAATAGACCGGAGATCCGAATGCGCGGGTTTTGGTTGTTGGTGCATGTCCTTGGGTTTACGCTCTGGCTCGGCGGCGGCATCGCCACCATGGTCGCAGGTGTCACGGCAAAGCGGCTCGGGACGGGCGAGCGACTCTCGGCGTACAAGCTGATCGGCGCGATTCAGCGCATTCTCGTCGGCCCCGGCGCCATTGCCGTGGTGCTGTCCGGGCTGGTCCTGGGGCAGCCGTACATGCGCTCGGGCGTGGTGCCCGGCTGGCTCGGCGTGATGATGATCTCCGGGATCCTCGGCGCGATCGGCGCGGTGGCGATCAGCGTGCCGACCGCGGCGAAGCTCGCCCGGCTCGAGCCACAGGGTGGTCAGCTCCCCGAAGCGTTTCAGCGGCTGCGGAAGCGCCAGATTCTCGCCGCGACGATCGCGGGAACGTTCGGGCTGATCGCGCTGTTCGCCGCGACGCTGGTGCGGGGCTAGGGTGGCGGCTCTGCGGCAAGCCGCGCGATGCGGGCGCGCACATCCCGCACGTGCGCCTGCTCTTCGGGATCCGCGTCCTTCCAGAGATCGACGAACTTGGTGTAGTAATCGCGCGCGCGGGCAACATCGCCGCGCGCTTCGTACAGCTCTCCCAGCCGGCGATAGGTGGGACCGAGCGTGTAGGGAACCTCGAAGATCTTGAGCATGCCCGGAGTCGTCACGGCGCGCTGGTACACGGCCAACGCCGAGTCCGGCTGGCGGGCCCGCTCGTACGCCTGGCCCAGCTCGTACAGGCCACACGCTGCGCAGCCGCTCTCGTCGTGCCACGCCCGATACTCCCGGATGCCCTCGTCGATGCGGCCACTCGCCAGTGCCACGCTGGCGGCCGCGCCGTGGTGAAATGGATTGCCGCGACGAAATGATTCCGGCAGCACACGCTCATACTCCGCCAGGAACCGTGCGGCACGCTCCGTCTGACCCACATTGGCGTAGAACCACGCGAGGAACGGGTAGGGCCGGTCCTCGGCGGCGATGGTCGAGAGCGGGTGGCGCGCGAGAGCCGAATCGACCAGCGTACGCGCGGCGGCGGGCCGGCCGCGGAAGTACAGCTCGACGATCGCGAGCTCGATCGCTCCGGTGAGATAGGACGCCGGGAGGCCACGGGCCTCGCTGATCGTCATGAACGAATGCCAGTCGCGCGCGGCGGCCGCGAACTGGCCGCGCACGTCCTCCAGTGCGGCGAGGTTGACCGCCGTTTGGGCTTGCGCCGACAGGTCGGGCGATCGCATGGCGCGCACGTACACAGCCGCGCTGTCATAGTCGTCGTGACTCGCGGCGAGGAGCGCCTGCAGCCACGGGAGCAGAGGATGCCCCGGGAAGCGCGTGGCGAACTGCCGGATGGTGCCGGCTGCGGCGTCGAACTGGCCCTGGCCGACCTGCGCGGTCGCGGCGTTGATGTACAAAGTAGTGAGCGGGTGGGGACCCGCGATCCCGCGCGCCACGAGCGACTCCGCCACCGCGAAACGCCGCTCAGTGATGTAGATGAGCGCGAGGTTGTTGAGCGCCACATTTTCGTTCGGGTCGATGTCGAGCGCCGCACGATAGGCCTCTTCTGCCCTGGCGGGATCGTAGTCGGCGACACTGTAGTAGCGCGCATCGGTGAGCGCGCGCTCGAGCGGAGGGAGCCGGTCGCGATGGCGGAACGCCTGCGTGGCCGCCGCGGTCATCCGCGCCGTCGACGCGCCCGTGTTGTTCAACACGACCGTGAGCTTGCGCTGCGCCATCGCGAACCCGGAATCGAGCGCGATCGCCTGGTCGAGCAGCGTCACGGCGCGGTCCCACTCGCCCGCCTCGCTCGCCTTCACCGCCTGCGAGTAACGCTGCAGCGCCTCGAGCGATCGCGTGGTGACCTGCTCGAGCGGATCGCTCGCGCGAATGGAGCGGAGCGACTCTCCGATGCGCTCGCGCAGCCGGTGTGACAACCGGTCGACCGCTTCGATGATCGCGCCGTCGTCCTTGGCGGTCTCGCGCAACGACACGAGCGCGGCGCCGTCCGCGGCGGAGACGAGCTCCGCGGAGATGACGTAGCCGCGCCCCAGCGGGTCGATCTGGCCGCGAACGACGCCCTTCGCACCCTCGCGCTGTGCCAGGTCGCGCGCCAGTCCCGCATCGAGCGGCGTGCCGGGCGTGCGGCCCATGCGCACCAGCGCCTGGGTGACCGCGGAGCCGTCCAGCAACCGGATCACGCGTGATTGTGCGAGATCGACCCGCAGCGCTTCGGTGAGCGAGGGTCCCAGGGTCGAGTCCGTCGTGCGGTTCTCGAAGTCCGCGAGCACGAGCCCGTCGCGCTGCGCCAGCACGCCGCTCGCGACCAGTGTCCCGACAGGACCGATGCCCAGGAGCCGCATCGCCATATAGACCGCGGTGCCCAGTCCGAGCAGGCCGAACGCACCCACGCCGCTCGCCAACGCGCGGCGCCAGGTGAGCCAGCGGTGCACCCCACCTGGCACCAGGCTCGCGGCCGACGTGCGCGCGATCGCGCGGCGTCGCTCCATGACGTCCGTCCACAGAATGACCGGCACGCCGACCGCCACCAGCACTACGCCACCAAGAAACGCCCAGTCGGGGAGCCCCAGCAGCCGCATGAGCAGGTAGTCGACGGTGAGCGCACCCACTGCCGCCAGCACCAGCAGCACCGCGATGCGGCCCGGCTGAGCCCGGCGCAGCGCGGAGGCGCCGAGTGCCGGCGTAAGCCCCGCGGTGGGAGTGGCCATGTCTTCCAGTTGCCGCGCCAACTCTTCGGCGCTCTGGGGCCGGTCGGCCGGATGCTTCGCGAGACAGCGCATGATCAGCTCGGCCAGGGCCGGGGGCACGCTGTCGCGATGGCGGGTGAGCGGGTCGGGGGTGGCAGTGACCTGCGCGGCGAGCAGGCCCTGAGGCGACAGGCCGCTGAACGGCGGCCGGCCTGCCAGCATCTCGTAGCCGAGCACGCCCACAGCGTAGACATCGGCGCGGTGCTCGACGCTGGGATCGGCGGCGGCCTGCTCGGGGGCCTTGGACGCGGGCGTGCCGAGCGCCATGCCGATCGACGTGAGCGAGCCGGTGCCGGCGGAGCTCGCGACCGCCTTGGCGACTCCGAAGTCGGCGACGAGGGCATGCCTGCCCGAGAAGAGGACATTATCCGGCTTCACGTCGCGATGCACGATGCCGTGGGCGTGGGCGTATGCGAGCGCGTCGCACACATCGCGCAGGATGCGCACCGCTTCGCCGACCGGGAGCGCGTGCTCGCGCGACAGGCGCGCGCGCAGCGACTCGCCCTCGATGCGGGGCATGATGTAGAACAGCAGATCGCCACCGGCCGAGCCCGCGGTGAGCAGCGGGACGATGTGCGGGTGCTGCAGCTTGGCGGCGAGCTGGATCTCGCGCTCGAACCGCTCGGCGTTGACGCCCGCGGCCATCTCGGGAGGCAGGACCTTCACGACGACCGAGCGGCCGAGCCGGACCTCGTCGGCGGCGAAGACGCGGCTCATGCCGCCGCCGCCGAGCTCGCGCTCGACGCGGTACGCGTCACCGAGGGCGGTCTGGAGACGATCGCGAAGGTCGACCACGAAGAAAAGCTAAGGCGGGGAAAGGCAAAGGCTAGACGGTTTTCCCCGTCTTACAATCCGGTCTCACCGGGCAATCGGGGCAGCGAGGCTTTCTCGCGACGCAGATCAGCGCTCCGAGCTCCATGATGGCCTGATTGAACCGCCAGGCGCGCTTGCCGTTGCTCGGGACCAGCGACGCAGCGAAGGCTCGGAGTTTAGCGTCGACCGTTTTCCGTCGTCCGTTACTACCGAGGAACACGCGCCGCAGTACCCGGCTGACATTCGTGTCGACCGCGGGAACTGGTTTCTCATACGCGAAGCTGGCCACCGCCCCCGCAGTGTACGGCCCGATGCCCGGAAGCTTGATCAGCTCTTCCGGCTCGCTCGGCAACAGTGCGTCGTGGCGTCGGGTAACGTGCTTCGATAACGCATGCAGATTGCGCGCGCGGGCGTAGTAGCCCAGCCCATCCCACGCCTCTCGCACTGCGCGCGCCGGCGCACGGGCCAGACTGGGCAGATCAGGAAACCGCTCCAGGAACCGCGGATAGTACTCCGCCACCCGGCTCACCTGCGTCTGCTGCAGCATGAACTCGGAGACGAGTACGCGGTACGGATCGCGGGTGCGGCGCCACGGGAGGTCGCGGGCGGCACGGGACCACCATCCGAGCAGCCGGCGCGTAAACCGCGTCCGCACCGTCTGTTCCAGAGTCTCGCTCTTGCGTCCGCGGCCCATGATTCCCCAAGATACTGCGCATGGCAAATGGGGCGGAGCTCACGCTTGGCCCGCTACGGCTGGTCGCGCGCTCGAGTCTCCGCTCGCTCGATCACATCGGGCGTTTCTCCCTCCTCGTCGCCGACCTCGGGCGCGGGCTGGCCGAGTGGCGCAGCTGGGTCCCCCGCACCCTCGAGCAGGCGCTCGCCGTGGGCTACGGCTCGCTGTTCATCGTGCTGCTCGTGGCGGGCTTCGCGGGCGCGGTGACGAGCCTGCAGACCGGCTACCAGTTCACCGGCACCCTGCCGCTCTACTACGCCGGCGCCGTCATCTCGGAATCGATGATTCTCGAGCTCGGTCCCGTGCTCACGGCGCTGATCCTCGCGGGCCGCATCGGGGCGCGTTACGCGGCAGAGCTCGGTACCATGCGCGTCACCGAGCAGATCGACGCGCTGGAGAGCCTGGGGCGGTCGCCCGTGTCGCACCTGCTGCTGCCGCGTGTGGTCGCGGGGCTCCTGGTGGTGCCGGCGCTCACCATGTTCGCGAACGCCACCGGCATCGTGGTCGGGTATCTCGTCGCGAAAGGCTCGCTCGGTCTCACGTACGCGGACTTCGAGTACGGGGCGCGCTACTTCTTCCGGCCGCTCGACCTGTGGTACTCGCTCATCAAGAGCTACTGCTTCGCGTCCGCCGTGACGCTGATCCCCTGCTACATCGGCTACAACACGCAGCAAGGGGCCGAGGGGGTGGGCCGCTCGACCACGACCGCGGTGGTGTCGGCCTCGGTGGCGATTCTGGTGCTCGACGCCCTCACCACCAAGCTGCTGTTGGGCGTCAAGTGATCGAGCTCCTCAACGTTTCCAAGCGGTTCGTCGACAACGTCGTGCTGGACGGCGTGTCGCTCGAGGTGCGCGACGGCGAGACGGTGGCGCTGCTCGGCCCGTCCGGGGTGGGGAAGAGCGTGACGCTCAAGACGATCAACGGGCTGCTGCGCCCCGACACGGGCGACGTGATCGTCGACGGGCTGCACGTGCCCAAACTCAAGCGCAAGGAGCTCGCCGCGTTACGCTCGCGAATCGGCTACGTCTTTCAGTATGGCGCGCTGTTCGACTCGATGAGCGTGGCCGAGAACATCCGGCTCGGCATCACCGACGAGGCGTGCTACGGCGACGAACAGTACTGCGAGAACCGCGTGCTCGAGTGCCTGCGCCTCGTGAACCTCCTGCCGGAGGTGGCGGTAAAATTTCCCGCCGAGCTGTCGGGCGGCATGAAGAAACGGGTGGGGATTGCGCGAGCGATCGCCGGGAAGCCCAAGTATCTCTTGTACGACGAGCCAACCTCGGGGCTCGACCCGGTGAACGCGGACGTGATTGACGGTCTCGTGGAGCGGCTGCAGCAAGAACTGGGGGTGACGAGCGTGGTCGTGTCACACGACGTGCGGGGCTCGTTCCGTGTGGCGGACCGGGTCGCTTTGTTGTGGCAGGCCAAGATCCGCGCGGTGGGAACGCCCGACGAGATTCTCGCGTCGCGCGACCCGGCGGTGCAGCAGTTCCTCGAGCGCGACCTGGAAATGGCGCTGATTCGCTCCGAGAGCGAAGAGACCGAACGTGCGGAGGGGGCCGGTGGACCCCACCTATAAGCAGGAAGTGACGGTCGGCGCGCTGGTGCTGGTGGGGTTCGTCGTATTCACAGGGTTCATGTTCTGGCTCACCGGCCGCTCGCTCGTGTCCAAGGCGGTGCCGGTGACGGTCGAGTTCAAGAACGTGAGCGGCCTCAAGGAAGGCGACCCGGTGCGCGTGTCGGGCGTGAAGAAAGGCCGGGTGGGACGGGTGCGGCTGGCGCGGGTGGGACGGGTGACCGTGACGCTCGACCTGGACCCCGAGGTGCGCCCCCACGCCGATGCGCGTGCGACCGTCGCGTCGGCCGACTTCCTGGGCGCGAAGTACGTTGACTACGACCCGGGCATCAGCGACACCATGCTCGCGGTGAATCGCCCCATCCAGGGGCTCACGGAGGAGCAGTTCGCCGACGTGGCGCAGGGGGCGGCGCGCAGCGCGCAGGAGCTGATCGCCAACGTCAACAAGGGCCTGAATCCCGGCCAGCTGGCGAGCGACATCCACGCGACGCTGCTCGCGACCCAGCGCGGCATGAACGCGCTCACCGCGGCGACCAACGGGCCCACGGTGCAACAGACGCAAGCCACGCTCAAATCGCTCGAGCGCGTCATGTCGCATCTCGACACGCTGCTCGGCGCGGCGAACCCAAACATCACGGGCAAGCGGCTCGACACGCTGAGCACCAATCTCACGCAACTCACGAGCCGGCTCGCCGACGCGACCGGGTCGCTCAAGACGCTGCTGGACCGGATGGATCGGGGGCAAGGCACGCTTGGTCGGATGGCAACTGACACGATGCTATACAACAATCTCAACGCGACTCTCAAGTCCCTGACGGACCTCCTAACGGACCTGAAGGAACGGCCAGGGCGATATCTGACCGTTAAGGTATTCTAGGAGCGGCGAGCACGTCTCCCGAAGCGACTGTGCTGGTTGTCGCGGAGGGAGACGTGCTCGCCGCTCGAGATTTACCAGATCGTCGCCTTCAGCGAATCCGCCCTCACCATCTCGTCCCCTGCCTTACATCCAAACGCTTCCGCGAATTCTTTGAGATTCGACAGCGGCCCCATCACCCGCCACCGTGCCGGCGCGTGCGGGTCAGTCACCACCTGGTTCCGCAGGTACTGATCCGTCGCCTTGTCGCGCCAGATCTGGGCCCACGCCAGGAAAAAGCGCTGCTCCGCGGTGAGGCCGTCGATCTTCGCCGGCCGCGGCTTGCCGGCGAGCGACCGCTCGAACGCCGCGTAGGCGATCTTCAGGCCGCCCAGGTCGGCGATGTCTTCGCCCAGCGTGAGCCGGCCGTTCACATGCGTGGCGCTGTCGACCACGGTGTACGCATCGAACTGCGTCGCGACGCGTGAGGCGCGCTCCTTGAAGCGCCGCGCGTCGTCCGGGGTCCACCAGTCGCGCAGGTTGCCCGCGGCGTCGAACTGGCGACCCTGATCGTCGAAGCCGTGGGTCATCTCGTGACCGATCACGGCGCCCATGCCGCCGTAGTTCACCGCGTCGTCCGCCGCGGGGTCGAAGAACGGCGCCTGCAGGATACCGGCGGGGAAGGTGATGTCATTGTACGACGCGCTGTAAGTCGCGTTGACGGTGGGCGCCGTCATGCGCCATTCCTGCGAGTCGATCGGCTTGCCGATCCGGTCCAGGTTGCGCGCGGTGTTGAACGTCTGGGCGCGCACCACGTCGCCGGCCAGATCGCTGCGGTCGACCTCCAACTTGCCGTAATCGCGCCACTTGTCGGGGTAGCCGATTTTCTTCTTGATGGCGCGCAGCTTCTCGAGGGCGCGCTGGCGGGTGGTATCGCTCATCCATTCGAGCGTGTGCAGGCGGTCGTCGAGCGCGGCGATCAGGTTGTTCACCATCGCGAGGGCGCGCTGGCGCGCGGCGGGCGGGAACGCCTGCTGCACGTACGCCTGGCCAAGGGCGTCGCCCATCATCGTGTTGGCGCCCTGGATGCAGCGCTTCCAGCGGGGCTGCTGCTCCTTGACGCCGGTGATCGCCTGCTGGAACTGGAAGCTCGCGTCCACGAACGGAGTCGACAGCCAGGGCGCGAGGTGGCGTGCGAAGTGCCAGCGCAGGTAGCTGCGCCAGTCGCTCAGCGGCACCGCGGCGAGGAGACTGTCCATCGCGCCGAAGAAGCGTGGCTGTCCGACGTTGATGGAATCGGTCGCAGGTGCACCGGCGTCCTTCAGGAACGTGCTCCACGCGAAGTGAGGAGTGACCGAATCCGCGCCGACGAGCGACAGCTTGTGGTAGTTGGCGTTGGGGTCGCGCCGCTCGACGCGCGTGAGCGAGGCGCTCGCGAGCGCCGTCTCGAGCGCGAGGATATGTTGCGCCTCCGAGTCGGCCACAGCGGGCTTATCGCCTAACAAGCCCAGCACGCGCGTGACGTAGGCCAGGTAGGCGGTACGCAGCGCGCGCGCGGTCGAGTCGGAGCGCAGATAGTAGTCACGATCGGGGAGGCCCAGCCCGCCCTGGCCCGCGGCGGCAATGAGCCGCGTACTGTTCTTGAAGTCGGGCGTCGCGGTGAACACGAAGAGCGGATCCCAGCCGTGGTGGTGGCCGCGCGCGATGGTGCGCGCCAGGTCAGCCGGGCCGGCGATCGCGGCGATGCGGTCGAGCTCGTTCTTCAGGGGCGCCGCGCCGGCGCGCTCGACTCCGCCTGAGTCCATGCACGCCGCATAGAAGGCGCCCAGCTTCTGCGGAGTGGTCTTGGGCGTAGCGGGCGCCTTGGCCGTGAGCCCCTCGACCACGCCGCGCAGGGTGGTGTTGTTGCGATCGATGAGCTCCACGAACGAGCCATAGCTGGCGTACTCGGGGGGCTGGATGGTGTGGGTGAGCCAGCCGCCGTTGGCGTACCGATAGAAGTCCTGGCACGGTGCGCAACTGGTATCCATGTTCGCGGGATCCAGCCCATGGTGCGCTGACTGGCCCACCAGCGGGCTGGCGGTAGCCAGGCACGCAACGGCTGGCACGAGCAGACGGCGAGGCAACGGCATACGGTTCTCCGGACGAGATCGGGGGATGTTCAAGGTACGCGTGCGGACGGAGCCTCGTTGAAAGCAGTGCGTGGTGCGTGGTTTTCTCCGATGCGCAGCGGTCCCTCCGTTGACGCGATAGATAGATACGTGCGGCGTTAAGACGATCGCACCAGCAGGCCGCCGTTCCCTAGGTTGTGCCGATGAACAGCTATCGAACCCTCGAGGCCTGGAAGCAAGCCCATGTGACCGCTCGACTGACGCTCCAGGCGACTGATCGAGCGTACCATCCCCGGTGCCGCAACCTGTTCGACCAGGTGCGCCGCGCAACGATTTCGGTCGAAGCC
>CBFHAJ010000089.1:0-15646 GCA_965653495.1 uncultured bacterium
TCGGGTCGGACGGCCACATCGCGTTCAACGAGCCGACGAGCTCCCTGAGCTCACGCACCCGGCTCAAGACGCTGTCGAAGCAAACCATCGACGACAACGCCCGGTTCTTCGACCGCCGCGAAGACGTGCCGGTGTATGCGATTACTATGGGGGTGGGGACGATCCTCGATGCACGCAAGCTCGTCCTGGTGGCGAGCGGCAAGGCGAAGGCCAAGGCGATCGCCCAGGCCGTCGAAGGACCGGTCACCAGTATGGTGACGGCCAGTGCCATCCAGCTGCACCGTGACGCCATCGTCATCACCGATGAGGCGGCGGCCGCGGACCTGACCATGCGCGACTATTACCAGTTCATCTACGCGGCCAAGCCCGCGGCACCGAAGTAAGTCCGGCGTGAACACCGAGGGGATGTCATTGCGGCGGGCCGCGCTGGCCGCCGCCATTGCCGATCTCCTCATGCCGGTCGCCTACGCGCAGCTCTCCATTTGGCCCAAGCTCGTCATTCCGGACAACATCGACCAAACTGTCCAGAACATCACAGCCTACCGCGGCCAGTTTGCGGTCGCCATCCTTTGTTATCTGATCACGTTCGTCGAAGACATAATCATTGCGTGGGCGCTGTACGTCCTGCTCGTGCCGGTGAACCGGGCGCTGTCATTGCTGACCGCCTGGTTCCGGCTGGTATATACCGCGGTGGGACTGTTCGCCTGGCTGAACCTGGTGATCGTTTTTCGTGTCCTGACCGTGCCCGTTTACGCGACCCTGTTTGGGCCCGGCCCGCTCAACGCCCAGGTTGAGCTGTTGCTCAATTCGTTTCAATACGAGTGGTCGATGAGCCTGGTGATCTTCGGAATTCACCTCGTGCTGTTGGGCTATTTGATCTTCCGGTCGGGCTACATCCCCTGGATCATCGGGATACTGTTGGTGATCGATGGCGTGGGTTGGATGTTCAACAGCTTGCGGCCATACCTCTATCCCGACGTCCATCTGGGATTCTTCTGTCACTTCGCCTTCTCGGAGCTGATTCTCCCGCTCTGGCTCCTGATCCGGGGGTGGAAGATCCCGGAGCCGGTCCTGAGTCCGAGCTCGGCGTAACGGTAGTGACAATGGCTGCAGTCGTCGCGATCGTTCTCGCGGGTGGGCTCGCTGACCCACCCGCCCGAGCGCCGGTCTGCTCGCTCGCCGGGCCGGCCGCGGAAGCCCGATGGTCGCGCACCATCCCACCGGCAACGACGGCCGACGCACCGCTGCGCGTGGTGACCGACGTGCCGCTGCCGGGGAGCGCGTCCCGCTTCGACTATCAAAGCCTCGAGGCGACCACCGGCCGGCTGTTCGTCTCGCACATGGGCGCCGGACAGCTCGTGGTCTTCGATATCCGGGCGGGTCACGTGATTGCGAATCTGGCCGGATTTCCCACGGTCACCGGCGTCCTCGCCGTGCCTGACGAGCACCGCGCCTATGCCTCGGCGACGGGAGACCACGCCGTCGTTGTCGTGGACGATGCCACACTCGAGATCGTGGCCCGGGTGCCGGGCCCGCGCTTCCCGGACGGCCTTGCGTACGCTCCCGACACGCGACGCGTGTTCATTTCGGATGAGTCGGGGCGGCGTGACTTCGTGCTTGACGCCGCCAAGAACGCCAGGGTGACCCAGATCGAGCTCGGCGGAGAGGCGGGCAACACTCAGTACGACGCGGGCTCCCATTGCATCATCGTCGCGGTACAGACCGCGAACCAGCTCGCCGTGGTCGATCCAGCCGGTGCCCAGATCGTGCGACGTATCGCTCTCGACCGGGCGGTGCGGTATCCGCACGGCGTCTACATCGAGGCAGCACACCGGCTCGCGTTCGTCGCCGGACAGGAGAGCGCGACGCTCGGCGTCCTCGATCTCCAAACTCTGCAATTACGTCAGGTGCTGCCGATCGGGAGCGATCCCGACGTCCTCGCTTTCGATCCTTCGCTGAGGCGGTTGTACGTGGCGGCCGAGTCGGGGGTGGTGGCCGTGTTCGAGGAGCGCGCGGGATCCCTCGTACAGCTCGGGTGGTATCGGGCGCCGCGGGCGCACTCCGTGGCTGTCGATCCCGGCACCCACCGGGTGTACCTGCCGCTCGCCGACGTGAACGGTCATCCTGTGCTGCGGGTGCTGGAGCCGAGCGATTCGCGTTGAGTCACCACCTTCCGCTCGACCGCGCCATACGTAGGATTGACGTATGATCAGCGCAGGGCTGGTAATGTTCCGCCGACGCGCCGGGGAGCCCGAGGTGTTGCTCGTACATCTGGGCGGGCCGTTCTGGGCGCGTAAAGACGACGGCGCCTGGTCCATTCCGAAAGGCGTGGTCGAGGGCGGCGAAGACCTCCTGGCCGCCGCGCGCCGCGAGTTCAGCGAAGAGACCGGGTTCCGAGCGGAGGGCCGGTTCATGCCCCTGACGCCGGTGCGGCAAGCGAGCGGTAAGCTGATCCATGCGTGGGCGTTCGAAGGTGACGCCGACCCGCAACGCTTGCGCAGCAACAGCTTCTCCCTGCAGTGGCCGCCCAAGTCCGGTCGACAGCAGGAGTTCCCGGAGGCCGATCGCGCCGCGTGGTTTACCCTGGCGTTGGCCGGGCAGAAGTGCGTGCCGGGTCAGCGGGGCCTGTTCATCGAGCTGGCGCGCATGCTTGCTCGGAGCGTGCCGGGAGCGCGTTCCGCATGAGCCCCGTCCGTCAGCACCCAGTGCGCGGCGGCATCGTGCTCGGCCTCATCGTCGCGACGATCTGCTGGCGCAGGTGGGGTTGGGTCAGCCTGCGTGGCTGCGCATCATGGGCGGTAACGTCATCGGGGCCGTGGTGACTGTAGTCGTCAGCGCCGGCGGCGCCGCGCCGGCTCGACCAGCTTCCAGAACTGGCGGTCGCCGATGACGGTGATGAGGTGACCGCGCGCGGCGAGGCGGCGGATCTCGATCAACTTGAGGCCGCCTCCTGCGCCCGCGATCTGCAGCGGGTTGGGCCGTCCGCGCACCAGAACAGCTGTGGCCTGGCCCGGCTTCGTTTGCACGATGGCTCCTGCCCGGCGCGCCGCCGCGATCGCTTCGCTGCGCGGACGGCTCAGGAATCCGGTGAATGACAGCCGCTTGCCCTTGAGGCTGTGCACGCGCCCGAATTGCGGTGCCTGTTGCGCGCGCCGCAGCGCGGTCATCAATTCCCCGGCGGCCTCGTAGCGCCGGCCGCGCACCCCCAGGCAGCGGTGAATCACCTCCTTCAGGTGATCGCTGCACGGCAGCTTGCGGACATCGCGGCTGCGAATCGGGCTCGAGGTGTCGCCGCGCAGCAACATGACGGCAATGAGTCCCACCTGGTAGATGTCGTCGCGCTGCTGCCAGCGGCGCACCCGTCCCCACGCGATCTCGTTCGGCACGTTGAACAGGTTGAACGCATCGGCGGTGACGCCGCGGCGGCTGAGCTGGTGGGTCGCGATGCCGAAGTCGCCGAGCTTCAGTTGCGCGTGCTCGCACACGAACACGTTGAAGGGGGTCAGGTCGCGGTGCAGCGCCTGGCCACGATGCAGTGCGTCGAGCACGGAGAGGACCGCCGCGATCTCGCGTCGCACGAAACGCTCCGGCTGCGGCCCCGTGCGCTCCAGCCAGGCGCCCAGGTCGCCGTGCTCGGCGTATTCCATCGCGAGGCAGTAGTGGGTGTGGCCGTTCTCCACGACCACGAACCGGTCGTAGATGCGCAGGGCACGCGGCTCGCGCCCCAGCAGCTCGGCAAAATAGGCCTCGCGCAGCCAGGGCGAGAACCGGTCCGTGATTTTGACGCACACCTGCGGGGGGCACACGCCGCGCGGGTGCGGGGTGGCGAGATAGACTTCCCCGAAGCCCCCTTTGCCCACCAGCCGCTCCAGCCGATAGGTGCGACCGCTCTCTGTGCTGACGACGCTGGCTGGGGCAGGGACGGCAGCCGCGCCATGGGATGAGCGCCCCGTCGCGCGGGCGTGGGTCGCGCGCTGGGTGCGACGGGACTGGGCCAGGGTTGCGCGAATTTGCGTCGCCATGGAGAACCTAGTAATTGAGTCTCGACAGCCGCGCCGTCAAGCCGTACGTTGATCGCCCTCGCTCGAGCGGAGAACATCGTGTTCACCCTGCGGCTGTCGCGACTCGTGCTGGCATCGGTGATCCTCGTAACCCCGGCGTTGCGGGCGCAGAATTCCGCCGCGCCGTCACCCGATCCCCGCGTCGGACTCAAGGCCGGCTGGTGGGATGTCGCCCAGGCCGCCTGGAACCTGCGCCTCGTGTCGAGCACGCAGCCGACCAAGGAGTTCATTCCAGCCGAGCCCGGCGATTTCGAGTACATGAACTCGGACATGGCGTTCGATGGGCACTACGTCATCCAGGGCAACTTCCGCGGCTTCCAGGTGTGGGACGTGGCCGATCCGGCTCACCCCCGTCTCGTGCACGCCGAGACATGCCCCGAGCAGCAGAACGATGTCTCGGTGTACCGCCACCTGCTGTTCCTCTCGGGCGAGTCGCCCGAGGGGCGCGTGGACTGCGGCACGCAAGGCGTGAAGGAGCCCGCCAGTCCGCAACGCATGCGCGGCATTCGCGTCATCGACGTGAGTGACTTCGCACACCCGCGGATCGTGGCGAACGTGCAGACGTGCCGCGGGTCCCACACTCACACGCTCGTCACCGATCCCAGGGACACGAGCGTCGTCTACATCTATGTGTCGGGCCAGGCTCCCGTGCGGCCGGCCCAGGCGCTGGCCGGCTGCTCGGAGGCGCTGCCCGAGCAGGACACGGCGTCGGCGCGGTTCCGGATCGACATCATCCGCGTGCCGCTGGCGCACCCGGAGCAGGCCGCGATCGTGAGCCGGCCGCGGATCTTCGAGGCGTTGGTGGCGCCGCCCATCCACGGCCCCACCCCTGCCGACGCTGTGGCCGGGAAGCATTTCGCGGATTCCGCGCGCGCCGCGGGCGCCTTCGTCGTGACGTTTCAGGGAGAGCCCTTCGTGCTGCCGCCGCCATTCACCGATGGCATGCTCGACAGCATCGTGCAAAGTCGCGGCGGGACCGGTGCGCCGACGGGAGCCGACAGCACGGCACTGCGCGGGGCGATCCAGGGGATCGTCGACAACATGTTCCTGTCGCCGATGGGTCCCGGTGGCGTGCGCCACGGTCCCGATCAATGCCATGACATCACGGTGTATCCCGTGCTCGGGATTGCCGGAGGCGCGTGCGCCGGCTATGGCCTCTTGCTCGACATCCGGGATCCGGCCCACCCGGTCCGTCTCGCCGCCGCGGCGGATTCGAATTTCGCGTACTGGCACTCGGCGACGTTCAACAACGATGGGACCAAGGTCCTGTTCACCGACGAGTGGGGCGGCGGGCTGGCGCCGCGCTGCCGCGCGACCGACAAGCCCGAATGGGGCGCCGACGCGATCTTCACAATCGCCAACCACGCGTTGACGTTCCAGAGCTACTACAAGCTGCCGGCGCCGCAGACGGTGACGGAGAACTGCGTGGCCCACAACGGCAGCATCGTTCCGGTGCCGGGCCGCGACATCATGGTGCAGGGCTGGTATCAGGGCGGCATCTCCGTGTTCGACTTCACCGATCCTGCGCATCCGAGCGAGATCGCGTATTTCGATCGCGGGCCGATGGACGCCGCCAAGCTCGACATGGCCGGAAGCTGGTCGGCCTACTGGTACAACGGCTACATCTACAGCTCCGAGATCTCGCGCGGGCTCGACATTCTTGAGCTCCAGCCGGGCGCACTGCTCACGCAGAACGAGCTGGACGCGGCGAAGCTGGTGAAGGTCGCGTTCGAGAACGTGCAGGATCAGCAGCGTGCGACCTGGCCGGCGAGCTTCGTGGTGGCGCAGGCCTATGTCGATCAGCTCGAGCGGTCGCACGGGTTGCCGGCAGCGCGCATCAGCGCGGTGCGGGCTGCCCTGGCGGATGGGGAACGGGCGACCGGTGCCAGCCGCAAGCGTGCTTTGACGGCGCTGGCCACTCAACTGAATCGCGATGCGGCAGCATCAGGGGACGCGCGCAAGGTGCTCGCCCTCGCGGCGGTGACGCGCGAGCTGGCACGCTAGCGGTATGCGAGCCCTCGCAGGAACGTCGCTGCTGCTGCTGGCCGCGCAGGCGCCTGCTCAGACGATCGGCAGGCGCGCGATGGTCTACACTACGGCCGAGAGCACGACGTTCCGCCTGAGTCCCAGCGACACCTTGGCGTTCCAGGCTGCCGAGCCGACCTCCGAAGGGCAGGTCTATGTCTTCGTCGATCCGCGGCGCACGTTCCAGACGATGATCGGCATCGGGGGCGCGCTCACCGACGCCGCGGCCGAAACGTTCGCGAAGCTGCCCGCGGCACGTCAGGACGAGCTGCTCACGGCGTATTACAGCCCCGATCGTGGGATCGGGTACACGCTCGGTCGGACCAACATCAACAGCTGTGACTTCTCGAGCGAGAGCTACACCTATGTCACGGAGGGCGACAAGGATCTCAGCAGCTTCTCCATCGCGCACGATCAGCGCTACAAGATCCCCCTGATCAAGCGCGCGCTGGCCGCGAGCGGCAACCGGTTGAAGCTGTTCGCCAGTCCCTGGAGCCCGCCGGCGTACATGAAGGACAACAACGACATGCTGCATGGCGGGCACCTGAAGGCCGAATACGCCGATGCGTGGGCACTGTACTACGCGAAGTTCATCCAGGCGTATCGCCGGGCGGGGGTGCCGGTATGGGGCATCACGATCCAGAACGAGCCGATGGCCACGCAGCGCTGGGAGTCGTGTATCTACCAGGCGGACGCGGAGCGGGACTTTCTCCGGGACCATCTCGGGCCCACGATGGCCAGGCAGGGACTGCGCGGCGTCAACATCATGGTCTGGGACCACAACCGCGACCTGATCGTGCAGCGCGCGTTGACGATCTACGGCGACTCGCTGGCGGCGCGCTATGCCTGGGGCATCGGATTCCATTGGTACGAAGACTGGTCAGGCGGGACCCAGATGTACGACAACGTGGCGCTGGTGAATCGGCTGTACCCCAACACGCACATCCTCTTCACCGAAGGCTCGCTGGGTCCCTTCGACTCAACCGCGTATGGACGCTGGAGTCTGGGCGAGGCCTACGGGCGGTCGATGATTCACGACTTCAATGCGGGCGCCGAGGGCTGGACCGACTGGAATATTCTGCTCGACGAAAAGGGCGGCCCGAACCACGTGGGGAATTTCTGTTTTGCGCCGATTCATGCCGACACGCGCACCGGGACGCTGATCTACACCAACTCGTACTACTACATCGGGCACTTCTCGAAATTCATCCGTCCCGGCGCCCGGCGGATTGCTGTGGCGCCGAGCCGCAGCATGCTGCTCGCGACGGGGTTCGTGAACCCGGATGGCTCCGTGGCCGTCGTGGTGATGAACCAGACGGCGCAAGCCGGGGACTACCATCTGAGCGTCGGCACGACGGCCGTGACGGTGCACGCGCCCGCGCACTCGATTCAGACGGTGGTGTTCTAGGGCGCTACACCGGGCGGAACAGCTCCTCGAGCTCGAGCACGAGTGGGTGTGCGGCACCGTCAGGATGCCATGTCAAGCGTTCGCGCTCGATCTGCGGGAATTCCGCCGCGGGCGTCCAGATTTCGACTTGACGCTCGTCGCCATCCACGATCCAGTAGAGTGGCACGCCGGCGTCCTGGTAGCGCCGCCGCTTGACGAAGCGGTCGGCGCGCGCTGTGGTGGGACTCAGCACTTCCCCGACCAGCAGCAAAGTCCGCATCTGCTTCCAATCCGTGGTGCGCACCTCCTCGCGCGCGACCACAAAGACATCGGGCTGGACCAGCACATCCTTTCGTCCCCAGGAGATGTCGGCCGGGGACACGAGGACTACGCCTTTGGAGTCGCGTCCGAGGTAGTTACTGAGGGCGACAACAAGCCGGGTGACGATCAGTTGGTGGGACGCTCGCGGCGCCGGGGTCACGAGCAGCTCCCCGTGGACGACCTCGTAGCGGTTGCCGTCGTCGGGAAGCGCCCGGACCATGTCCGCGGTCCAGTAGATCGGGGCGGCCATGCCCATAGTATCGGCTCCGGGAGAAGGAGACGGCAAGGGCGCATCGCCAAGCAAATTCGTGTGGGCGATGCAGTTTGCCGTCACCCCTTTCATGCAACCAGTATCGAAAACAGCGCCAGTCGCCGTCTCCGGCGGGCTCACCTTTTCCACGCTCAGCGCCAGCAGTGCGTCCACTTGCGGGGTCATCACTGGGGGCAGCGCGGTTTGCTGGGGCGCCGGCGGCGGAGGCTGATTGGGCGACGGCGACACGGTCTCGACAACGACGCCCGTTTGGGTGTCCGGCGGGCTCACATTTACGGCGGTGAGTGCCGGTCTTGAGAGTGGGACGAGTTGCGGCATGACGACCGAGCACGTGGCTTACTGCTGGGGCTCCAACTTCCACGGGCAACTTCGTAACGGGACCATGATGGACAGTTTCGTCCCCGTGCCCGTCGGACACTGAGCGCAGCTAGGTCACTGCCTCGCCGCCCACGCGAGCCCGTCGGGCCGGCCGCCAGCGCCGATGCGCCCGACCACCGTCAGCGTCGCCACGTCGATCACCGCCACTGAGTCATCCGGCGTGCATGCCACGTACGCGCGCGCCCCGTCCGGCTGCAGCACGATCCCTGCCGCGCCGTGGCCGACCAGCACACGCTTCTCAATGGCCCCGGTCAACCTGCGCAGTACGGTCACCTCCGGGCCCGACAGCGTCGACACGAACGCCAACTTGCCGTCCGGCGTGAACTTCAGCCGGTTGGCGCCCTTCAAGTCGACGACCAGCGTCCCGCGCAGGCGCTTCTTGTCCAGGTCGAGGAGCGAGATCGTCCCGTCCTGCGCGTTCGCCACCCACGCCTCGTGGCCATCGGGCGAAACGTCGATTCCCTCGGCGCCGCGGTCCACCGGGATCACCGTTTCCACCCACTCGACTCGCTGGGCGCCCGAGCCTGGCAACGTAACTGTCCGCGCCTCCGCGACCGTGACGGTCGCGGAGCTGACGTTGGTCGTGACGACGCGTTTGCCGTCTTCGGACACCACGAGCATGTGAGTGCGGTCCTGGCCGGTGCCGAGCACCCAGTCCACCGCGTGCGCCTCGGGGTCGTAACGCCCGATCACCTTGGCCCCCTCCGCCGTGAACCAGATTTTCCCACCGGCCACCGCCAGTCCGTGCGGGCCCGTGAGCGCGCCGAGGTCGATGGCGGGGAGGGCCTGCTGGCGGACCAGGTCGACCGGTGTCAGCGTGTGGTACGCGCCGAAGCCGTAGTTCGAGACGTACGCCGTCCGCCCGTCCGGTGTCGCGATCACTTCGTGGGGGTCAGGCCCCACCGGCACCCGCGCCACCACCGCGAGCGTGGTCGGATCGACGATCGCCAGGGTCGGCTCGGCCTTGCTGAGGACGAGCAGCGCGCGCGCCGGCGTGGCACTCGCGACGGATTGTTGGGCGAGGGCGAGTATTGGGGCCAGCAGCAGGATGCCGCCGAGCGTGAGGTCACGTGCGGAGCGGAGCATGGGAATCCTCGCTGGAGACGGTGCGCGTCGAGCAATAATGCTGCAGTTTAGGTGATCGCGACAGGCGACCTCCATGGCTCGTGTCGTTGCCGCCACTTCGATGCTCCTCGCGGCGCTGGCGTGCTCCAACGGGACGGGACCGTCGAGCAGCCTGCCCTTGAAGAACGTCGATCAGCTTGCCGCCGAGCTCGACACCATCGACGCCGCCTTCACGTCCCCGCAACTCAAGAGTCTCAGCGCGCTCGCGCTGCCCATGCGCGACGCCGCCTTCGACATTCTGCACATGGACTCGTCCGTTCTGGGCAAGACGATCGAATGGGATCCCATTCCCGGGCGGGTGATCCTGACCACGCGCCCCGGAACGCCCGCGAATGTGCTGCAGGTGACGCTCTACGAGCTCGACGCGACGGGACTGCCGGCGTCCCCCAAAGTCGAGATCGGCTACGCCTATCTGGAGCCGCTGAACCAATTCAATGGTGGCCGGACCGACAGCACCTCTCTACGCTTCACGGTGTTCACCTTGCCGCATCCGGGCGGCGCGGTGATTGTGGATTGGAACGTCTGGCGCCTGCCCGCCGACACCGCGTGTGGTCAGTGCGCGACCATTTATGCGGGAACCAACCCCGTAACGCCGGGCGGCAGGTTCATCTACCTGACCATCCCATACAGCGTACCTCAAGGCGGTGACGGAGCATTTTCGGGGAGCTCCTATGGCGCGGGCTTCTCGTTCGTCCACAGCGCGACTCTCCCGGGCCCGAGCTCCAACACCGCCACCGCGAGCTGGGCGTTCAGCTGGCAGGGCGACTCGATCCGCGCGGGCTCAGGCCCGCTGCATGCGAACGGGGGACAGCTGTTCGGCGACGCGGGGGTCCTGATCAACGGCGTCCCAGTGGCGACCGTGACGCGCGGCGCCTCCGGCACCAGCGCCGTCGACGCTCACGGCCTGGCGTTCCCCAATCCCAGCGACGTGCACGTCCTCGGCAGGCTGTTCGATGTTCCGGCGGACATCACCGACTACATCGAGTGGCCGACGTTCGTGATTTTCTTCTGCGGGTGTTGAGGAGCAGGAGGCCCCCCCCCCCCTCCTCACTTGATGCTGTAATCGAGCGGTACTGTGACGAGTGCTCGAACCGCGCGTCCCTTCACGTGGGCCGGTCGAAACACGGCATGAAGCATGTAGTCACGCGCGGACTCCTCGAATCCGGTACTCGTTCGCTCGATCACCTTCACCGATCCAGGCTCCGCGTGGCCCACCGTGTCGATCACGGCCTGCACCTCGACGCGACCTTGCAGGCCCGCCTGCCGGAGTAAGGGCGGGTACGCGAGCGGCGGTGCGGACATGAGCACGGGACGTTCGTCGACATCATCCTCCGCGTAGATCTGCCCAGCGATCGGATTGGGCCCCTCGCGGCTTCCGCGAGGCGGACACGCCGCATCCACCTGCGGGATGTGACGCTCCAGTCCGCGTGCGTTGAAACGGATGACCTGTGGGGATCCGTGGGAGGGACGGATCTCGAGCCGCAGCTCCGGGCTGGACAACAGCTGCCGCAGGAACGCTCCCGGATCGGGCGCGAACGCGGACGTCGAGTCGGTCGAGCGGTTCCAGCGGGTCTCCTCAGGGGCCCGCGTGCCCAGTTGAATGGCGACCGGCGTCACGCCGTTGTCGTCCGAATCCAGCGAGGATCCTGCGGACACAAACACGTCGAGCTCGTGTTCCCGACACCGTACGACCAGGGCCGGACGCACTTCGAAGACCGACGCCCGCACCGTGTTGAGGGCCAACAGCTCCAGTGTCAGGGTTGGCTGATTGGTCAGCTCCGTCACTTCCCAGGGGTCGGTCGCGGGCCGCTGCGTCACACGTTGCGCTTGCGCGGGCGATACGAGCAGCAGCAGGGCGATGGGGATCGGCAGCTTAGGCATGACGGTAACCCTCCTGGCAGCTAGGGCGACCGGGTGCAGTAGAATAAGACCTAACGGCCGTGACCGCGAGTGGTTCCGGCCCGGGGGCTTGGCCAAGTACCGTTGAGGCTTCGTCTTGGGAGGCCGGTGTGCGGGCTCAATGCCCGGGGTGATACTCCCGCTCGCTATGCCCCGTGAGTTGCGTCCGGTAGAAATACACGTCGCGCAGATTCCCGGAGACATACCGTTCGATCTCGTCCCGAAAGTGAGGACCGTCGCGGTTGCCGCTCTCCCCACCCGCCGTCACGGCGCGTGCGCGCACGCTGTCGCCGAACTCGACCACGGCCACGAAACTGTTGCCGTAGCTGCCGTACCATTTCCTGGTGTTGGGGTAGGCCCTGGCCCCGAACGCCGCCAGCGAGCCCCACTGTGAGGCCGTGAACGGCACGGCGACGCTCGGTTGTGCGTCGTCGAAGCGCGACGCGATCCGGTCGTCGAGCCGTTGGAACCGGTTGATGTCGCCCCAGGGCGTCTGCCAGGTCCCGAAGTCGGCGCGGAGCGTATCGGTGGCCGCGACCAGCGCGTCGAGCAGCGCGTCGGGCGGCATGGCGTCCGCGTGGTCGACCCGACCCCCGCGCCGCAGCAGCTCGCGTCCCCAGAACACCGCCAGCGCGGTGGGGACCGACGCCGCTCCCCAGCGGTAGTCCCAGGCACGCAGCGCCGCGATCGGCTCCGCCAGCCGCGACTTGAGCGAATCACCCGCCGGCAATCCGTCATACGCCTGGAGCAGCGGGGGCAGCATCCGCTCGAACGCCGGCAGGTAGCTGTCGAATGCCGCCGCCGTGAGCGAGCTCATGGTCCAGTCACTCGCCCCCGAGAGCAGCCGCAGCGCGTGATAGCCCCGCGGCGTCTCCTCCGTCCCGGTTTCGACATAGCGCGGGAACGATTCGCGTCGCGGGCTATCGGGTCCGGCCGCGGACCAGGGCCAATTGTTCGAGTTATACACCCACCCCGACGCCGGATTGATCACGTTGGGCGTTTCGGCGATCGCGAGCACACCGTGATAATCCGTCGCCGGGTTGCTGCCATCCACGGGTTTGGTCCAGTCGAACGCCGTGTCGCGTCGCGGGATGTAGTTGGAATGGAAGTACGCGATGTTTCCCGAGGCGTCGGCGAAGATGGTGTTGTTGGACGAATTGGTGTGCAGGTCCATGATCTTCATGAACTCATGCAAGTCCTTCGCTTTGGTGCGGGAGTACGACTGGATCAACGCGTTCACCGGGTTCTGCATCAGGCTCACGCTCACCCAGCGCTCACCCGCCCGACGCACCACCGGTCCGTGCGCCGTGTAGTACACGGTGAACGTCTTGGGCGACAGGCCGCCGTCGGTCTTGAAGGGCACGGTGATGGTGCGGGTGATGACCGGCAGCTCGCGCGCGCCGTGCCGGTACAGGTACCGGCCGTTTCTCCTGGTGACGGTCTCGAGAAACTCGTCGATATTGTCCACGCCGCTCGACGTGTGCATCCAGCCGCACGTCGGGTTGAACCCCTGATAAATGAAGAACTGGCCCCAAGTGGCAGCGCCGTATGCATCGAGCCCGTCGTCACTCACCATCTGCAGCTCCGACCGGAAATAGAACGACGTATGCGGGTTGATCCACAGCAGCGCGTGATGATCGTGGCTGAGCTTGGGCGCGATGGCGATGCCGTTCGAGCCGGGCTCGTCCGGAGGGGGGGGCCCGTCCCCCGTGCGGGGCGCGGGTGCGGAGTCGCCGCCGTAGAACGCCGCAAGGGCAGGGACGTCGATACGTTCGATGTCACCGCCGATCGAGCCTTCGGTGAACGACAGCGCCATCCAGGGCTCGAACCGTGTGATCACGCGCGGCTTCACCTCGGGGTGCGTATACAGATAGAAGTTCAGGCCGTCCGCGAAGGCGTCCATGAGCCGGCGCAGCCACGCGGGGCTCGCGCGGTAGCGCGCCTTGAGCGTGTCCGGGTCCATGAACAGCTTCTGGCGCAGGTCCTGGTACAGGACGCCCTCTCCCTCGGCCTCCGCGAGCCGGCCCAGGGAGTTGAGATAGTTCGTCTCGACCCGGTTGAAATCGTCTTCCGCCTGGGCGTACTCCGCGCCGAACACGGCGTCCGCGTCGGTCTTGCCGTACACGTGCGCAATGCCCCAGTCGTCCCGGATGATCGTGACGTCACGCGCCTGGCGTTGCCACCGGGCCACGTCGGCGCGTTGGGCGGCGAGACCGGTGCCGAGGCCGAGCGCGATACTCGCGAGCAACACGACTCTGGTCATGTTGTGCTCCGCTCCCGTATCCTTATTACTATTACTGTAGTAGTGTCCGTGTCGAGCCACATCCCACAGGGGAAACTACCCATGCGTCGTCCAACCGCTGTTGCGCTCGCCGCCGTCGCCTGTCTCACCGTACTGCGTCCGAGCTGGTCGCAGGATGTCCCACGCCCCGTCGCCGGCGGCGGCGTTTTTGTGCCCGAGTGGAAGGGAAAGATCGACGACAACGAACAGCGACGGGGAGCCAAGCTCAACGATTCCAAGCTCGCCAAAGAGAGCGACGCCCTGCACGTGACCACCGGTCCCGCCGTGATCTACTGGAATCCCGCCAACGTGGCCAGCGGCGACTACACCGTGAAGGCGACGTTTCGCGAGCCGAAATACATGAACCTGAACGACCACCCCCATCCCTACGGGATCTTCATCGCCGGCAATGGCCTCGACACAGACCAGGAGAGCATGCTCTACTGCGCGACCTACGGGAACGGTAACGTGATCGTTCGCGGCTTTGGCCCGCAGGCGTTTCAGCTGAACGGGCGCGGCGGCGAGCGCAACGCGGCGGTGCACAAGGCGGCGGGGCCGGGACAGCCCGTCGAGCAGGAGATCGCCATCTCGGTCAAGGGAGACAAGGTCACGTGCGCGGTGAACGGGACGGTGATCGGGAGCTACGACAAGAGGGAGGTGGTGACGGCGGGGAAGCTCAAGTCGACCGACGGCATCTATGGCATTCGGTTCGCGCACAACACGGAGGGCTTGGTCACGGGGCTGGCCGTCACCAAGCCGTAGCCGGCCCTAGGGGGTCTTCGGCCGGTAGGGCTCCAGCTGCGCGTCGATGACCTTGCGGTCGCCCACCACGGCGATCGTCATCCGCGACGGATCGAGGTACTGCCGCGTGGCTTGCTGCACGTCCACCGGCGTCACCGCGCGAACGTTGCGGACGTAATCGGCGAGGTAGGCGTCACCCAGACCGTGCTGGTCGACGAACTGCAACTGGCTGATGACCCCCTGTCGCGAATTGTTCTGGATCACGAACAGGCCCGCCAGGTTGTTCTTGATGCCGTCCACCTCGGCCGCCGGCGGGGTCTCGCTCCGGAGCCGGTCCACTTCGCCCACGATCTCTTTGAGCGATGCGCCGGTCACCGCCGTGGTCACGTCCGCCACCTCGACCCAGAACGCGGTGTGGGGCCGCGCCCAGACGAAGCTGAACGGCGAGTACGTGTAGCCTTTGTCTTCGCGGATGTTCCGCGTGATGCGCGAGCCGAAAGCGCCCCCCAGGAGGGCATCGGTCACGGTGAGCTTGATCCAGTCTGCCGAGCTCGGATCGGCGACGGGGAGACCGATGCGCACCGTGCTCTGGACCGCCCCGGGACGGTCGATCACGTCGAATTGCCGTGTCGCGACCGGTGTGGGCGGGTGCACCGTCGGCGGGGGGCCCGCTGGCCAGCCACCCATAGTCGCGCGGACCGCTCGCTCCACGGCGGCTGCATCGAACACGCCGCTCACGTACACGCGCACCCGCCGGGCGCCGAAATTCTTGGTGTAGAAGTCGCGTACTGCGTCGGCGCCGTATCCCTTGAGCATCCTTTCGGGCGCATAGATCCGGGCGTACGGATGATCGCCCAACACCAGTCGCAGGAAGTCCTGCCGCGCCTGCTCCTGCGGAGTCGCGAGCGCGATCGCGTTGTCACGCACGCGGTTCGTGACGAGTCGGTCGACGTCGGCGGGCGCGAAGCGCGGGTGTTGCACCACGTCGGCCAGCAGGGTCACGAAGCGCTCGGCGTACTCGCTCAGGGCCTCACCGCCAACGATCACCTGCTCGGTTCCCGCATCGGCTGAGATCGATCCACCCATCTCCGCCGCCTCGCGCGAGATGTCCGGCCCGGAGCGCGTGGTGGTGCCCTCGAGCAGCAGGTTGGCGGTCA
>CBFHAJ010000090.1:0-15082 GCA_965653495.1 uncultured bacterium
GCGTGACCCGGTTCGGGACCGCGTACGAGCCGCTCGATGAGGCTCTGGCCCGCGCCGTGGTGGACCTCTCGGGGCGCCCCTACGCCGCCGTCGCGCTCGGGCTGTCGCGCGAGACCATCGGCGGACTGGCATGCGAAAACATCGCGCACGTGCTGAGCTCGTTCGCCACCGCGGCCCGGCTCACCCTGCACGTGGACGTGCTGAAGGGCGAAAACGATCACCACAAAGCGGAAGCGGCGTTCAAGGCGACCGCGCTCGCGCTCAAGCAGGCGGTGGCCTGCTCCGGCTTCGATGACGTGCCGTCCACCAAGGGCACGCTGGGAAAGGATCCGAGCGATGGCTGACGTGGTGATCGTCGATTCCGGCGTGGCGAATCTGGCGTCGATCGCGAGCGGGCTGCGACGGCTCGACGTGAGTGTCGCCGTCACCACCGACCCCGCCGGCGTGCGCACCGCGGCGCGCGTGGTGGTGCCCGGCGTGGGAGCGTTCGGCGCGGGGCTGGCAGCCCTGCGCGCCCGCGGTCTCGACGGGGTGATGCGCGAGACCATCGAGCGCGGGACGCCGGTCTTGGCGATCTGCCTCGGCATGCAGCTGCTATGTGAAGGCAGCGAGGAAACGCCCGGCGCGGCCGGGCTCGGCGTCATCGCGGGCACGTGCCGCCGCCTGCCCGACGATGTGCGCGTCCCGCACCTCGGCTGGAACATGGTGACGGCGGAGGGGCAGACGGGGCTGGTTGATTCGGGTGTCGCCGCGTTTGCCAACTCGTACGCCTTGCGCGCGGCACCGCCGGGCTGGCTCCCCGCGTGGAGCACGCACGGCGCGCGCTTCGTGGCGGCGCTCGAGCGCGGGGCGACCCTCGCCTGTCAGTTCCACCCCGAGCTGTCGGGCGCGTACGGCGCGGCCCTGTTGCAACGCTGGTTGACCGGCGAACGGGTGACCAGTGCGCCCAGCTCCATCCGCGGCCCCACGCCCGGACTGCTGCCACGCGTGGTGCCGTGCCTGGACGTGAAGCACGGGCGCGTGGTGAAGGGCATCCGGTTCCAGGAGCTGCGCGACGCGGGCGATCCCGCTGAACAGGGAGCGCTATACGAGCAGCAGGGAGCCGACGAGATCGTCGTGCTGGACATCGCCGCGTCGCCGGAGGGTCGCGGCACCCAGCTCGAGACGGTCGAGCGCGTGCGCGCCGCGATCCGCATCCCGCTCACGGTGGGCGGCGGGGTGCGCCGGGTGGACGACGCGCGCCGCCTGCTGGCCGCCGGCGCCGACAAGGTGAGTGTGAACACCGCAGCCATCGAGCGTCCGGCGCTCGTCACGGAGCTCGCGGCGGAGTTCGGCAGCCAGTGCGTCGTACTCGCGATCGACGCGCGTCGCTCCGGCGACGGGTGGGAAGCGCTCACCCGCGGCGGCCGGGCCCTCGGCCGCGCCGACGCGGTCGCGTGGGCTCGCGAAGGCACGCGACTGGGCGCCGGGGAGATCCTGCTCACGAGCTGGGATCGGGACGGCACGCGCGCGGGACCCGACCTCGCGCTGCTGCGCGCCGTGGTCGGCGCCGTCCCCGTGCCGGTGATCGCGTCCGGGGGCATCGGCGAGCGCGGCCACGTGGCGGACGCGTTCCGCGCCGGGGCCGACGCCGTGCTCGCCGCATCGGTGTTTCACGACGGCGACGACACCGTGGCGGGTATCAAAACCGACCTCACGCGCCGCGGCATCCGGGTGCGGACATGATCATCCCGAGCATCGATCTCATGGGCGGGCGCGCGGTGCAGCTGCGGCGCGGGCGAGAGTTCGTGCTCGATGGCGGCGACCCGCTGGCCCGGCTCGAGGAGTTCGCGGTCGCCGGCGAGGTGGCGGTAGTAGACCTCGACGCCGCCCTCGGGCGTGGCTCGAACGCTCCGCTGATCCGGGAGATGGTGCGCCGCGCGCCGTGCCGCGTCGGCGGCGGGATTCGCGACCTCGCGACGGCGCGAGCCTGGCTCGACGCCGGCGCGGCGCGGGTGATGATCGGCACGGCGGCGAGTCCCGAGCTGTGCGGCGCACTGCCGCGCGAGCGCGTGATCGCGGCGGTGGACGCGGAGCGCGGCCACATCGTGGTCGACGGCTGGCGCAGCTCCACCGGGATCCCGCTGCTCGACCGGATCCACACCCTCGCGCCCGTGGTCGGCGGCTTCCTGTTCACGCAGGTGGAGCGGGAAGGCGCCATGGAGGGATTCGACCTCCCGGCCGTCGCCGCGGCGGCGCGCACGGCCGGCAGCGCGCGCCTCACTGCCGCCGGAGGCATCACGGCGACCAGCGAGATCGCCGAGCTCGACCGCATCGGCGTGGACGCGCAGGTGGGGATGGCGCTCTACACTGGCCGCTTGCGGCTCGGCGAGGCGGTCGCGGCCCCGCTCACGAAGCCATTGGCGGGAGACGTCTGGCCAACAGTCGTATGCGACGAGTCGGGTCGCGCCCTCGGACTGGTGTGGAGCACGCGGGAGTCCCTGGCACGTGCCGTGCACGAGCGCCGGGGGATCTATTGGTCGCGGTCCCGACAAACGCTGTGGGTCAAGGGGGAGACGTCTGGCAATACCCAGGAGTTGCTGCGAGTGGACCTCGATTGCGACCGCGACGCGCTCCGCGTCACGGTGCGCCAGCGCGGTGCGGGCTTCTGTCACCTCGAGCGACCCGCCTGCTGGCCCACCGAGTTCACCCCGGACGATCTGGAGCGGACCATCGCCGAGCGGGCCGCTGGGGCCGACACCGCGTCGCGCACCGTCAAACTGCTCAAGGATCCCGCGCTGCTCGCCGCCAAGCTGCGCGAAGAAGCCGCCGAGCTGGCGGAGGCCGACGGTCCCGCCGCCGTGGTGCACGAGACGGCGGACGTGCTCTATCTCGCGCTCGTGGCGCTCGCCCGGGGCGGGGGGTCGTTGGCGGCGGTACGGGCGGAGCTCGCCCGGCGGCATGGAGCCGTGACGCGCCGGCCCATGGTCGCGAAGCCGGTGGCGGACGCGTCATGAGTGCGCCCCTGTTGCGGCGGCGCACGGTCGCCGAGTTTTCGCGGCGCCGGGGTGCGGGTCCGGATCCCGCGGCCATGGCCACCGCGGCGCCGATCGTGGCCGCCGTGCGGGCGGAAGGCGAGGACGCCGTGCGTCGGTACGCCGAGCACTTCGGCGAGATCGCGCCCGGCGGGGGCGCAGCCCTCTATGTCGAGCGCGCGGCGCTGGACCGCGCCCTTACCCGGCTCCCCGCGGATGACCGGGCGCACCTCGAGCGCGTGGCGGCGCGAATCGGCGCGTTCGCGGAAGCCCAGCGCGCCGCGCTCCGTCCCGTGAGCATTCCGGTGCCGGGCGGCACCGCCCAGCACCACATCGCCCCGGTCGAGCGGGCGGGCTGCTACGCCCCGGGGGGCCGCTACCCCCTCCCCTCGTCCGTTCTCATGACCGCGGTCACAGCGCGGGTCGCCGGCGTGCGGGAGGTCTGGGTCGCGAGCCCTAAGCCGCAGCCCCTGTCGCTCGCGGCGGCCGCGCTGGCGGGAGCGGACGGTTTCCTCGCCGCCGGCGGCGCGCACGCCATCGCCGCGCTCGCGTACGGCGCCGGTCCCATCGCGCCGTGTGACGTGATCGTCGGACCGGGGAACCGCTACGTCACCGCGGCAAAACAGCTGGTGGCCGGCACCGTCGCGATCGACTTCCCGGCCGGCGCCTCGGAGCTGACCGTGCTCGCCGACGCCGCGGCAGACCCCGTCACCATCGCCGCGGACTTGCTCGCCCAGGCGGAGCACGACCCCGACGCGATTCCGCTCCTCGTGACCACGGACGCCGCCCTGGTCGGGCATGTGGAGCGCGAGCTCGCGACACAGCTCGGCGACCTGCCGACGGCCGACGTGGCGCGGGCGGCCCTCGCGAACGGTGGCTACATCACCGTAGCGAGCGTCGAGGATGGGATCGCCGCGTGCGACGCGATCGCCCCGGAGCATCTGCAGCTCGAGCTGGCGGAAGCGGAGCGCGTCGCCCCGCTGCTCGCCCACTACGGCGCCCTGTTCGTCGGCCCTGGCGGTGCGGAGGTGCTCGGCGACTACGGCGCCGGCCCGAACCACGTGCTGCCGACCGGCGGTGCCGCCCGCTCGAGCGGAGGGCTCTCGGTGTACTCGTTCCTGCGCGTGCGCACGTCGCTGCGCATCGACGACCCCGCAGCCGCGCGCGCGCTGGCCGAGGATGCCATCTGGCTGGGCCGGGCCGAAGGGCTCGAGGCGCACGCGCGCGCCGCGGAGCGACGGCTGCCGTTGACACGCTCCGTGCACTGCCTCTAGGTTCCGACTCCACATGCACCAACTGCGCTGTCGTCCGATGTGTTGTTGTAACCACCACCAGGAGGGGGGTCGGACGGACACCGCGTAAGCTCAGTACTGCTTCGCTGCTTTTTCTGGCCCGGCCACTCCCCTAGTCCGCCGGGCTTTTTGTGCTTAGTCGGAGGAACGTGACCACAACCTCGTTCGTGCTGATCGTGATCACCCTGGTCGGAGCGACCGTCAATGGCGCGCTCGGCTACGGGTTCTCGTCGATCACCGTGCCGGTGGCGCTGCTGTTTTACGCCAACCGCGTGCTCAACCCGGCGCTGGTCTGGATCGAAGTGGCGCTCAATGGCTACGTCCTGTGGATCAACCGCGCGAGCGTACCCCAAGTCTGGCGCCGCGTGACGCCCATGATCCTCGGACTCGCGCCCGGCGTGGCGCTCGGCACGGCCCTCGTCCATCGGGTGCACCCGGGGTGGCTCAAGCTGGCGACGTTCGCGATACTGCTGCCGCTGATCCTGCTGCAGGCAGCTGGTTTCCGCCGGCCGCTGCGCGCCGAGCGGCCCGTGGGTCTCGCGTTCGGCAGCGGCCTCGGTGTGCTCTACTCGGTCACGACGATCTCCGGCCCGCCGCTGGCCCTGATGCTCAGCAACCAGGGCTATACCAAACAGGACTTCCGCGCTGGACTGGGCCTGGTGCGGCTCGCCGAGTCGACGTTCACCGCTGTCGCCTACGGCTTCGCTGGGATGTTTTCGACCGAGAGTGCGGGACTGCTTCCCCTGATTGTCCCCAGCCTGCTGATCGGGATCCCGTTCGGCGCGCGGCTCATTCGCCGGGTGCCGCCCGAGACGTTCAGGCGAGTTTGCATGAGCTTCGACGCGTGGGTGGTTGGATACGGCATCTCGACACTATTGCGACAGCTCAAGGTGATCGAGAGTTCGGCAGCCTTCTCGGTCCTCGTCATGGTAGCGCTGCTCGACACATGGCTGCTGTACCGGTTCTTCCGCGTGCAGCGGGTGCCAACCGTCCCCGTCCCCGCCCCCGCTGCAGTGGGTAGCGGGAGCGGGGACTTCCCGGTCGTAGCGGCGGGGGTCGGTCAGTAGAGGTACGCTACGCCCAGCGCGAAGCTGACCTGATTCTTGTTGCCGTTGAATGCCGTCAACGTCGATCGGTCATACCGCAGCTCCGGTCGCACCACGGCGTTGGGCCATGACCTGATGTTCAGGGTCGCGGTCGCGCTGCCCAGCTTCTGACCGATGTTCGGCATGAAGCCGAGCACGCCGCTGGTACGTGCTCCGTTTTCGTCGTTCACGTAGTCCCCGCGGACGGCAAGGCCCGCGGCCGCTGTGAAGTCGTATGTCACCCAGCCGCCGAGCGCCCACCACTTCGCGTCCTGCGTGGGAACGGGCAACGCGGCGTTGGCCTGCTCGGTGCCATAGTCAGCCTGCACCCACGCCTGCGCCTTCCCGAGCTTGCGCCACAGCAGTCCCTCGACCCCATAACGGTTCGCCGTGTTGTTGCCCGGTTCCTCAGGGCCCCAGTAGCCCACGATCCCGAGCGACGTGAGGGCATCCGGGTAGATGCCGAGCCGACCCATCAGCGACTTACGGGTGTTGACATCCGAGACCTGATCCCAGCCGTTGATCACGCGGAATTGTGCGTCGACGTGGTCGTTGAATTTCGTCTCCACGCTCAAGCCCGTCCCGGTGAAGTTCTCGACGTAGATGAACTGGTTTCCCTCCGACCAGTTGGGGTTGGCGTACGTCTCGAGCACCTCCAGACCCATGAGCGTGGGGATGCGGCCCACCTTGAACTGCAACCCGTTCCCGCTCGCGGTCGGCACGTTCAACGTGATGTACAGATGCGGGATGTCGCCCTGGTCACCGAGCTTGAAACCGGTCGACTGGATCACGGTCGCGTCCTGGCCAACGAGGATCTCGGTGTGGAACCCGGCGCTGAACTTCGTAGGGTCGTAGGGCCGGTCGAGCACGACCGCGAGCGCGTTGAGCATGAACCGGTTTTGCAGGCGGTCGTACAGGCGTCCCACGATCGCCGTATCTCCCAGGCTCCGGCCCGAGTAGGCGTAGGACCCCTCCGCGAAGCCGGTCAGCTTGAAGCCCGCGAGCGTCGTCTCGAGGTGATTCACAGGGGCGGTGGGCGGATCGGCTTTCTTAGCTGTCGTGTCGCCCGGGGGGGCGGGAGCGGATTGCGCGGCCGCAATCGACGACATGACGAGCGCGGCAACGGCAAAGAGCGGGACGCGAGACCTACCCATGGGGTCTCCTTCGGCTGGACGCGAAACTGCACTAGTGCATCACGAATTGTGCGAAACTTGCACAAACTAGCATGCACTTGTCCATCCCCCATGGGTATTAATACGACATAATGTGTCTCAAAGTGTGCAGGTGGTGCACGTTTTCTATGACGGCGATCGTATGGCTGGTGTCACGACAGTCACACCCACGCGGGGCGGGTGGGCGACACGGCTGAGTGCCCAGCCGAGCAGCGCGATCCCGACGAGCAGCGCCACCGCCCAGGCGAGGGCCCGGACCCACTCGGGTGCGTGCCCGAGCGTGGCTCGCGTCGGTGGGGGCGGAGCGGCCTGTCGCATGCGTTCCGGATGCAGCAGCCAGTCGCGGAACTCGGCCGCGCTCGCCGGCCGGCCGGCGGGATCGCGCGCCAGCGCGCGCAGCACCAACTCCTCGAGCTTGGCAGGGATCTCGGGACGCAGCTGGCGGGGAGGGGTCGGCTCGTGCTGCATCTTTTGCTGCATCGAGGCGTACAGGTTGCTCGCCCCAAAGGGCGGAGCTCCGGTGAGCATCTCGTAGAGGATCACGCCGATGCTGTACACGTCGGCGCGCTCGTCGCCACGGCGCCCCTGAATCTGTTCGGGGGCCATGTAGTCGGGCGTACCGGTGACTTGAGACAACCCGGCGCCCCACGTGACGCGCCGGGCGCTCCGGTCCAGGGCGATCCCGAAATCCATGATCTTAATCCGCCCACTGGGAGTGATCATGATGTTTTCGGGCTTCAGGTCGCGGTGCACGACGCCGTGCTCGTGGAGATAGGCGACGGCCTCGGCGATGGCGGCCGCGAGCTCGACGGCGGTCGCCACCCCCAGGCGCGGCGTGCCCCGCAGATCGCGCTCGCGCTCGAGCCGCACGCGCAGCGTTTCGCCTTCCACGTACTCGAGGGCGAGATAGACCCGGCTCTTGGTGCGGGGCTGGTAGACCTTGATGATGGAGGGGTGGTCGAGCCTCAGCCCGATCTCCTCCTCGCGGCGGAAGCGCTGGTGGAAGACGATGTCCGATTCGTACTGGGGGTGCGGCACCTTGAGCACGACGGTGCGGCCGTCGTCCAGGTCGCGGGCCCGGTAGATGCTGGCCATGCCGCTCCGCGCGATGACATCGACGACCTGGTACTGATCGAGCACCTGGCCCGGCAGCAGCTCTTGCACACGTCGATCAGTATTGTCCCATGTAGCGTTCGACTTCCCATGGGCTGACGCGCTCGATGTACTCCTCCCACTCGCCACGCTTGGCGTCCACGTAACGCTCGTAGATGTGCTCGCCCAGGGCATCGCGCACCACGCGGTCCTTCTCGAGGTAGTCGAGGGCCTCGTGGAGGTCGCGGGGAAGATCATCGATCCGATATTTGCGGCGCTCGCGGTAGCTCATGCGGGCGATGTTCTTGTTGACGGGATCCCCCGGGTCGACCTGCTCCTTGATGCCCGCCAGGCCGGCCGCCAGCTGCGTGCCGATGGCGAGATACGGGTTGGCCGCCGGGTCGGGCAGGCGATTCTCGCAGCGGGTCCCGTCCCCCCGCTCGGCGGGAATGCGCACCAGCGGCGAGACGTTCTGCGTCGACCAGGACACGTTCACCGGGGCTTCGAAGCCTCCGACCAGACGCTTGTACGAGTTCACCAGCGGATTGGTCACGGCGCAGTAGCCGCGCGCGTGTGACAGCAGCCCGCCCACGTACCAGCGGGCCACCTGCGACAGGTGCAGCGGGGCCTCCTGGTCGTCGAAGGCGTTCTTGCCGCGGGCGAGCAGCGTCTGATGGGTGTGCAGCCCGGACCCGCTGCGGGCGAACAGCGGCTTGGGCATGAAGGTGGCCATCATGCCGTGCTGCAGCGCCACGCTGCGTACCACGGTGCGGAGCGTCGCGAGTCGATCAGCTACCGCGAGCGCATCGGCGGGCGCGAGATCGATCTCGTGCTGACCGGGGGCGACCTCGTGGTGGAACGATTCGGGGTCGAGGTCCATGTCCTCGAGCACTCGCCCGATGGCGCGCCGCACCTGCTCGCCGCGCTCCAGCGGCTGCGTGTCGAAGTAGCCTCCCCCGTCGTCGCTGCGCGTGGAGAATCCGCTGTCGCCACTCGCCGCCCCGTCGAACACGAAGAACTCCACCTCGCACCCCACCCGCATCGTGAAGCCCGCCTTGGCGGCGAGGTCGATCTGACGCTTCAGCGCCGTCCGCGGGCAGCCCTCGAACGGCCGGCCGTCCGGATAGCGGATGTCACAGATGAGCCGTGCCACGGGATCACCCGCTGCGCCGTTGCCCGCCTGCGCAGAGCCCCACGCGAAGACGCCGAACGTGGAGAGGTCGGGGACCAGCAGTGCGTCGGCCTCCTCGGTCCGGGCGAATCCTTCCAGCGCCGAGCCGTCGAAGGCGATCTCGCCTGCGAGCGCCCGCTCGAACCGACTGGCGGGCAGCTCGACGCCCTTGTTCACGCCCAGCAGGTCGGTGAACTGCAGCACGAGCGAGCGGATTTTACGCCGTCGCAGCTCTTCGAGGACTTCCTTCTGGGTGGCGCTCGGCATCGGTCGACCGGTGGATGAGCTGCGCTTAAGGTAGCGGGCGACCGGCCGGCTCAGCCAGTCGCCTCAGCGCGTGCTCCCCCCCGCCGCCGCGATGCTCACCACCTGCACGCTCACGTCGTCGCAGCTGCCCGCCTGCTGCGCATCGTGCACCAGGCGCTCGGCGGCGGACAGCGGGTCGTGACGGGCGAGAATCCGGATGATGTTGGCGCCCGACAGCGTCGCCAGCCCGTCGCTGCACTGGACCAGGCGGTCACCCGGCTGGAGGGAAAGGGAGAAGGTGTCGATGCGCAGATAGGGATCCTGACCGAGCGCGCGCGTGAGCAACCGCCGGCCCGGATCGTCGGGCAGCTCCGTCACGGACGGCAGGCCGTACTGGGCGCTGCGCGCCGCGAGATTGTGGTCGGCCGTGAGCTGGCGCAGGGTGCCCTCGCGAAACAGCAGCAGCCGGGAGTCCCCCACGTGCGCCGCCGTGAGGGTCCCGGCGCCGAGCACGCTGATGGTCAGCGTGGTGCGGATGCGCCCCCCCTGCCCGGCGTCGTACACGGCGAGGTTGGCCCGCTCCACGGCGCGCCGCAAGCGTTTGAGGGGCGAGGCCGCCCCCGGTTCCGACTCCCAATGTTGCAGCACGGACTCGAGCGCGGTCGCGCTCGCGACCGCGCCGTCCTCGTGTCCTCCTACGCCATCCGCGACGGCGAGCAGGATCTCCCGCTCCGACGGCCGGCAGCAGATGGCATCTTCGTTGCCGGCGTGGAGCGGGCCCGCCACGGTGCGCTGGGCGATCTCCACGAACAGCTCGCAGCCCAGCCCGAACCGACCCGTGGCAGGCCCGACGCAGCGGGTGCTGCCGCAGTCAAGCAGCATCCGGTACGGCAACCCGCCGCCGGCTCGCCAGCGCGAAGTACAGCACGCTCACCAGGGCCCACGCGCCGGTGATCGCGAAACAGATGAGCGCCTCTTTCTTCGAATCCGCGTTCCCGATCACATAGAGGTAGAGAATCGCCCCGAGCATGACGACGTTCGCGACCAGGCCGAGGAACGGCACGATCCGGTGCTTCACGAAGTGCGCGTCGCGCGCCGCGCCACCGAACGCGATCATCGTCCACAGGCACGTCAGGCCGTACAGGGCGAAGGTGCCGAAGTTCGAGGCGAGGGTGATCCCGGTCAACCCGACCACCGACTGCACACCGATGGCGGCGATGACGCACGACACGGCCACCAGGACCCAGATCGCCCGGGCCGGCGTCGCATGCCGGTCGTGCATTAAGCCCAGCAGCTCCGGCATTTCGCGGTCCTTGGACATGGCGTAACTGACCCGGGCCGCCGTGTTCAGGCAGCTCAGCGTCGTGCCCAGCAGCGCCAGCATGACCGTGATGGCGATGCTGATCATCAGCCCGAAGCCGATTCCGCCCAGCAGCCGGTTGCCGACGAGAATCGCCATGTCACCGATCGGCGCGCTCGACGTGGCGGCGGCGGTCATCCCGGTGACGACGGCTTTGCTCGCGTCCGTTGCCACGAGCTGGTCGCTGAGCGCGTAGCCGGCGGCAAAGTACTCGAGCAAGTACGCGAACAAGCCCTGGATGACGAGCGAAAGAATCACCGCCCGCGGGATGGTGCGGCGGGCGTCCTTCGTTTCCGCCGCGAGCGCCGTGCAGCTCTCGAACCCCACCAGGATCAGGATGGCGATGGTGGACTGGATCAGCACGCCCATGACGGAGTGCGGCTTCACCACGTCCCACGCGTTCGCGTACACCCAATGATTGTTCGCGCCGGGATCGGTGCGCCGGTACACGATGGCGAACGCGCTGAACGCGACCAGCGTGACGAGCTGCACGATGTTGATGACCAGCGCCGTCATCGTCGAGCCCGTGACGCCGCGGGACGCGATGTACCCGGTCAGCGCCGCGAACGCGATCGCAAAAATTGTGAGAACCGTGGGCGACAGCGTGCTCCCGGTCAGCTGCGTGTAGATGTACCCGCCCAGCGTCGCCATGAAGGCGACCATGCAGCCCGGGTACACCCAGTAGTACAGATGCGCCGCCCATCCCGTCACGAGCTTCGAGGCGCGCGCCCAGCGCGCATGGCCCGGCGTGCGGCGATCGAGGAACGCCTTCTCCGCGAAGTAGTAGCAGCTGCCGAACCCGGCTTCGGGGTAGAGGCGCGCCAGCTCGGCGTACGAGATGGCGCTCAGGAACGCCAGGATCAGCGCGAACCCGATCCCCGCCCAGATATCGCTCGCTACCGACGCACCGCTCGGTGCGGTCGCCGCCGCCTGCAGCTGAAACGTGATCCACAAGAACGCGCCCGGCGCGATCAGCGCCATCGCGTTCACGGTCGCGCCGGTGAGACCGAGCGATGGCTTCACACCGGGGGCTTGCGAGCTGGCTGGCGTAGTCACGGATGCGCTCCTCTCAGACTCGAAGTGGTGTACAGTAATTTATGCATATTATGCACAATTCTTCGTGCAGTCGACAACTACCCGTTCGTGTAGCTACGCAAGTTGCGCGCCACTTCTTGCTGTTTCTGCTAGAAACGTGTGACGCCAATCTTACGCCTCGTACTGGCTCGACGGGCGCCTGTCACCCTCTTAGGTTTCGCTCCCATGGTGATTCGGACCCCGCACAAGAAGCCGGCGCGCCGGTGCGCGCGCGGGAGACGATCGCCCTAGGAGGTACAGCCCCGGAGTTCAGGGACCGATCGGCCGCGACGCGCAGTCCACGTCGTGGCCGATTCCGTTTAGGAGCGCGACGGATGAGGGAGATCCGGGTGTTGAAGTTCGGCGGCACCTCCGTGGCGGATTCCGCCGCGTTCGAGCGCGTGACCGCCATCGTCGGCGCGCACGGCGGGCCGCGGCCCGTGGTCGTCGTTTCGGCGCTCGCGGGTGCCACCGATACCCTGCTCGCGGCGGCCGACGGGGCTGCGGCCGGCGAGCCCACTCTCGCAAGCCTCGATGCGCTGTTCGAGCGTCACCGAACGATCGACATCACCGGTCATCTTCATCCGGAGCTCGACCAGGCCCGCGAGGGCATCGCGGAGCTGCTGGCTCGGATCGCTCGCGAGCCCGAGCGGCGGCCCGCGCTGCGCGATGAAGTCGCCTCATACGGGGAGCGGCTCTCCGCCGCCCTGCTGGCCAGCGTGCTTCAGGAGGGGGGCATGGCCGCCCGGTGCGTGGATGCGCGCCACTGTGTAGTCACCGATGCGACACATGGCTGCGCTACGCCACTCCGCCCGCTCACGGAGCAGCGGACCCGGGCGGCGCTGCTGCCGGTGCTGGAGCGTGGCCAGCTGCCCGTGCTGGGCGGGTACATCGCCGCGACGCCTGAGGGCGTGACGACGACGCTCGGTCGCGGCGGGTCAGACTACAGCGCAGCGCTCGTGGGCGCCGCGCTCGGTGCGGCGGAGATCCAGATCTGGACGGACGTGAGCGGCGTGCTCACCGCCGACCCGCGCGTCGTGCGCACGGCGCGCACCATTCCCAGCCTGTCGTACGCGGAGGCCGCCGAGCTCGCCTATTTCGGCGCCAAAGTGCTGCACCCCAAGACTATCCAGCCGGCCATGGACAGGGCGATTCCCGTCCGGATCTGTAACTCGCGCGCCCCGGGCGACCCGGGGACCGTCGTCACCTCGCGGGGCGAGGTTTGGCCCGGCGCGATCAAGGCGATCGCGCACAAGTCGGGCATCACGGTACTGCAAATCACCTCCGCGCGGATGCTCGGCGCCTACGGCTTCTTGCGCGCCCTGTTCGACGTGTTCGAGCGCCACCGCACGGCCGTGGATGTCGTGACGACTTCCGAGGTGAGCGTCTCGTGCACCGTCGAGGACACGGCCGCGCTCGACCAAGTCATGGCCGATCTGCGGCAGCTCGGCACCGTTTCGGTTGAGCCGAACCGAGCGATCGTCTGCGTCGTGGGCGAGGGACTGCGGGTCACGCCCGGCATCGCGGGCCGGGTATTCGCGACCATTCCTGATATCAATGTCTCACTCATCTCCCAGGGCGCTTCGCGCATCAACCTCACGTTCGTGGTGGAGCAGGCCCGCATGCACGAGGCGGTGATCCGCCTCCACCAGGCGTTGCTCGAGCAGACGCCGGTGGCGACACCACTGGTGGTGGCGTCGTGAAGATCGCGCTCTTGGGCCACGGCCAGATGGCGCGGGTGTTCGAGACCCACGCCCGAGAGGCGGGACACGACATCGGCGTGGTGCTCACCTCGCGCAACGCGGGCGAAATCGCCCGCCTCCTCCCCGGACACACCGTGGCGATCGACTTCTCGACGCCCGCAGCTGTTACGCCCCACGTAGCGGCAGCCCTCGCGGCGGGCGTGCCGCTCGTTCTCGGGACGACCGGCTGGCAGAACGACGAAGCGCGCGTCCGTCAGATGGTGGAAGCCAGCAGCGGAGCGCTCATCTACGGACCGAATTTTTCGATCGGCGTGAACCTGTTCTACCGGATCGTCACACACGCGGCGCGCGTGTTCCACGGCGTGGCGGGGTACGACCCGTTCATCGAGGAATCGCACCACGCGACCAAACGCGACGCGCCTTCCGGCACGGCGCTGGCCCTCCAGGCGATGGTGTCCCGCGAGCTGGGGGGCCAGCGGGTCCCGGTCACGAGCACACGGGCGGGCCACAACCCCGGGACGCACCGGGTGGGGCTCGACTCGGCGGCCGATGAGATCCTACTAGTCCACACCGCCCGCTCGCGGCTCGGGTTCGCCGTCGGTGCGCTGCTCGCGGCCCGCTGGATCGTGGGCCGCACGGGTGTATACCGCTTCGCCGACGTGCTCGACGATCTCCTCGCACAAGACCAACAGCTGAAAAGGAAGGTCCCATGACGCAGTACATCGGATGGCTTCGGGGCTGCGGGACCGCGCTGGTCACCCCGTTCACCGCGAGCGGCGCCGTGAACGAGACGCGCTTCCGCGCGCTGGTCGAGCGGCAGATCGCGGCGGGGGTGCGGCTGCTCGTCCCCTGCGGGACGACCGGCGAGGGCGCGACCCTGACGCCCGAGGAGCAGGCGCGTCTCATCGCGCTCACCGTCGAGACGGCGCGGGGCCGCGCCAAAGTGCTCGCGGGCGCGGGGAGCAATGCCACGGCGGTTACCATCGACCGGGCCCGTGCCGCGCGCGCGGCCGGCGCTGACGGCGTGCTGGTCGTGGCGCCCTATTACAACAAGCCGACCCAGGCGGGGCTCGCCGCCCACTTCCGCGCCGTGGCGCAGGCGGTCGCTGATGCGCCGGTTGTGCTGTACAACGTTCCCGGCCGCACCGCCTCCAACATCGCCGCCGCCACCACGCTCGCCCTGGCGCGGGAGGTCGAGAACATCGTGGGCGTGAAGGAAGCGTCGGGCGATTTCTCGCAGATCATGGCGGTGCTGCGCGACCGGCCGGCCGGATTCCGGGTGCTCTCCGGAGACGACGCCACCGCGCTGCCGCTGATCGCCCTCGGCGCAGATGGCGTCGTGTCAGTGGCGTCGAACGAGGCCCCCGACTTGATGACCGCCCTCACCGAGGGCGCGCTCGGGGGCGAGTGGGAAACCGCGCGCGAGCTGCACTACCGGCTCCTGCCCCTCATGGAGGCGAATTTCATCGAGTCGAACCCCGGACCCGTGAAGGCGGCGATGGCCCAACTGGGTCTCCTCGAGGAGCAGTTCCGGCTGCCGCTCGTCCCGGTCCAGGAGCAGACGCGCACCCGCATGCGCGCCGTGCTGAGCACACTCGGCCTGTTGCCCGGTGCCGCCCATGTCGCTGCGTGAGCGCATCGAGGCACTCGCCGCCCGGGCACCGGCCAGTTACGGCGATGCGGAGCGGGCGCTGTTCACCGAATTCCGCGGCGCGCTGGCCCACGGCGAAATCCGCGCCGCCGCGCGTCAGGCCGACGGCACGTGGTGCGTCAACGCGTGGGTGAAACAGGGGATCCTGCTCGGGTTTCGCATGGGCACGCTGGTCGACATGTCCGGGAAGGGGGGGGGCCTGCCGTTCTTCGACAAGGACAC
>CBFHAJ010000091.1:0-15077 GCA_965653495.1 uncultured bacterium
CTGCGTGCCGTCGCGCAGTCGGACCACCGCGCGGTGCGCCGCCGTGGTGGCGTATTCACTCCACTGCGGCGCCCGCCGCAGCACAGACCGGCCCACGATCAGTACGACGACGGCGGCTGCGGCAGCGAGCGCTGCCACGAACAGCCGCCGCAACCTCCGTCCCTGCGGCGCGAATTCGAGCGCGCTGACGGCCTTGCCCCAGGCCGCATCGGTGCTGGTCTCAGGAGGGCGTTGGGACGCAACGCGTCTGACGAGGCGCAGATCCTCGAGCAGCCGCGCGTGCTCGGCGTCTTCGGCGAGCCACGCCTGCACGGCCTCGATGTCGCGCGGAGACGCCTCGCCGGCGAGGTAGCGGTCGAGCAGGAGGTACAGGCGCTCGTCGTCAGGGTGCATACCCTGATAACGGCGCTGCAGGGGCTTACCCCCAAAACCGAACCGTCAGCCTCCACCAGCCTTTTGCTGCCCCCACATCCTCGGCACCAGTCGCAACAAGCCGAAGCCGCTCACCAGGAAGACCACCGCCCACAGGATCGCCTGCGGCGTCCGCCCGTACAGCGCGCTGCCGGTGCCGAACAACGCAGAATAGATGAATGCGCAGCCGCACACCCAGCCGAGCAGGGAATGGGGCAGGCTGTCGGGCGAGGGGGGCAGGCCGGCCTCGTGGCGGATCGACTCCCAACCAGGTCCGGCTGGACGCACCAGCTTGTAGAAGGAGAGCAGCGTCGATCGATCGGTCGGTGCCGTCAGGTAGGCGACCGCCACCCACACGACGGTCGTGGTGGCAACCGTGATGATGAGCGAGATGTGCCCCGGGAGCGCGTTGCCTGTCCGGGCGGCGACTGCGAATCCGAGCGCCACGAGGAACGAGCTGACCATCGCGGCCACCTCGCACCAGGCGTTGACGCGCCACCAGAACCAGCGCAGCAGGTAGAGCAACCCGGTCCCGGCGCCGATTGACAGGATCAGATCGAAGGCCTGCTTCGAGGTGCTCAGCGCATAGGTCACGAGCGCGGCGACGACCATGAGCAGGGCCGTCGTGACACGGCCCGCGAGCACGTAATGCCGTTCGCTCGCCCCCTTGTTCAGGAAGCGGCGATAGAAATCGTGCACCAGGTAGGAGGTGCCCCAGTTGAGATGCGTTTCGATGGTCGAGCGGTAAGAGGCGAGCATCCCGGCGATCATGAACCCGAGAAACGGCGCCGGGAGGAAGCGATACATCGCCGAATATGCCATGTCGGGCCCGATGAGCTTGGGATCGACGTAGGGATAGGCCCGAGCGATGTCGGACAGCTGCGGGTAGATCACGGTGGACGCGAGCGCCACGAGAATCCACGGCCACGGCCGCAGCGCGTAGTGCATCGCGTTGAAGAACAGCGTCCCCACCACCGCGTCCTTCTCCGTGCGCGAGGCGAGCATCCGCTGGGCGATGTAGCTCCCGCCCCCCGGCTCCGCGCCGGGATACCAGACCGACCACCACTGAATGGTGAGCGGGATGATCAGCAATGACAGCGTAAGCCCCCAGTCGCCGAAATCGGGGATCAGCTTGAGCCGCTTGGGGTCGACGTGGGCGATGAGGCCGGAGAGGCCGCCGATCTGCGGCTGGGTCACCGCGAAATACGCGAGGGCGAAGGTCGCGGTCATGGTAATACCGAATTGAATCGAGTCGGTGACCAGCACCCCCCACAGGCCGGAGACCGACGCGAAGAACACCGTCATCACGCCCATCAACAGCAGCGTTTTCTCGAGGGGCCAGCCGAGCACGATGTTGGCGATCTTCGCGACGGAGAGATTCACCGCCGCCATGATCACGCAGTTGAAGAACAGGCCGAGGTACACGGCGCGAAAGCCGCGGACGAAGCTCGCCGCTTTGCCGGAATAGCGCAGCTCGTAGAACTCGAGATCGGTCAGCACGTTGGAGCGACGCCAGAGACGGGCATAAAAGAACACCGTCAGCATCCCCGTCAGCAGGAACGACCACCACAGCCAGTTCTCGGCGACACCGCTGTCGCGCACCATGTTGGTGACGAGGTTCGGGGTGTCGGTCGAAAACGTCGTGGCCACCATCGAGACGCCGACCAGCCACCAGGGCGCAGCTCGGCCGGACGCGAAGAACTCCGTGGTATTCTTGCCCGCGCGCCGGAAGAAGAAGAGCGCTGGCAGAAACGACACCGCGATCGATACGATCACGACGGTCCAGTCGGCGCGCGTTACGTGCATGGGAATCCGGCCTTCAAGTTGTCGGGATAGCGTCCAGCCTGCACGAGGTGCCGGACCTCGTTCCGAACGCTCGCGTCATCCGCCGAATACGTCATGCCGAACCAGCGCGCGCCGGTCGGGAGCACGCGCACCCGCGCTTCGCCCGCCGCCAGCTGCTCGCCGACGGCCTCGCTCAAGAGAAACTCCGCGCGCGGGTCCGCGCCCCGGGTCTCGAGGAACCGCGCGAACTGCCGCTCGAGCGCGGGGAGCACGGCGGGCGTGAACCCCCACAGATTCATGGACACGAGCTCGCTGCCGTCGAGCGTAACGGCCGCTCCGGCGGTGGTGCGCCCGCTGTACCCGGAGCCGTGGCGCGCGATGTCGGCCACTTCCGTGAGCCGCGACACATAGCCCGCGCCGTCCAATTCGGCAATGGCGCGCGACACGCCGCCGTGCGGGGACATCGTCTCGCGCAGCGTGTAGCCGACCAGGGCGTGTTCGGCACTGCCGGTGAGATGGTCGAACAGCGACCGATAGGCGTCCGCGCCGTAGAAGTCGTCCGCATTCATAACGGCGAACGGCCCCCGAATCCCCCAAGCCGCGGAGAGGACGGCGTGACCGGTCCCCCATGGCTTGGTGCGGCCCGGCACGCCCGGCTCCAGTGCTTGATGCGCGAACACGACCTCCAGCCCCGCCCCAATGAACACCGCCACGTGGCGACGGAACAGCTGCTCGGCTTCCGGGCGAATCACGAACACGACTCGGCGCACGCCGGCGCGCGCCGCGTCGTATACGCCGTAGTCGAGGAGGGACTCGCCGTGCGGGCCGACGGGGGCGAGTTGCTTGAGCCCGCCCCCGCCGTAGCGCGTGCCGAGCCCGGCCGCCAGGACGACCAGGGTGGGAGCGGTTATCGGACTGCGCGGAGGCTGTCGCGCACGAACTTCAGGCCGCGAGCGAGCTGCGTCTCCACGGTCTTTTCGGAGATGCCGAGCCGGTCGGCGATCTGGGCGTAGCTCAGGCCATCGATCAGGCGCAAGCGGCAGACGTGGGCGCGTTTGGCAGGGAGGTCAGCGAGGGCTCGTTCCACGGCGGCGGCGAGCTCCGCCGCCTCCAGATGGGACTGGAGCTCCGTCGCCGTCGCCACCTGACGCACGCCCCCCCTCCAGCGGCGGGCCACGGCGGCGCGCTCCAGCCGGTCGAGCGCGGCGTTGCGGACCGCCAGATAGAGGTAGTTCCGCACCGCTGCCGCCGGGAACCAGTGTGCCCGGCACCGCCAGATCCGGAAGAACACTTCCTGCGCGACGTCTTCGGCATCGTCCTGCGACTGCACGTAGCGGAAAGCGAACGCGTACAGCCGCTCCCAGTACGCGCGATACAGCGCTTCGAACGCGTCCACGTCGCCGCCGCGGATGCGATCCACCCACGCGCGCTCTGCGACGTCGCTCCCGACGTCGTCGGAGTAGCTCTCGGGCTCGTTGACGAAGCCAGTGTTCCGCAGCATCCGCGACCGGGTCTTGTCCCGCGATATAGCGTGCGCCTAATTCCGATGCGTCGCAAGATGCGAGCCGTCCAAGGAGACTCAGATGTGGCGCGCGATGGTGACCGGCGGGGCAGGGTTCATCGGCTCTCATATCGTCGACCGCCTGGTGGCGGAGGGCCACGAGGTGTGCATCGTGGACGACCTGTCCACGGGATCGGCGCACAATCTCCCGACGGGCGCCCGGCTCCATCGCGTCGATATCGGTGATGCGGCCGCGCTACAGGACGTCGTGGGCGCATTCCGGCCGGAGCTGGTGTTTCATGCCGCGGCGCAGACGGACGTGCGCCGGTCCATCCGGGAGCCCGATTTCGACGCGCGGGTGAACGTGTTGGGCGGTCTGAACGTGCTGCGGTGCGCCGTGGCTGCCGGGGCGCGCCGCATCGTGTACGCGTCGACGGCTGCGGTGTACGGTAACCCCACGCGTCTGCCGGTGTCGGAGGCCGACGCGACGCACCCGATTTCGAACTACGGCGCGAGCAAACTCTCGTTCGAGCACTATCTGCGCGGGTACGCGGCGCGCGGGCTGATCGAGTACGTGGTGCTGCGCTACGCGAACGTGTATGGCCCGCGCCAGCGGCGCGACGGCGAGGCCGCCGTCGTGGGCGTGTTCACGCGACAAATGCTCGCCGGCGAGCCCGTGACGATTTTCGGCGACGGCACGAAAACGCGCGATTACGTCTATGTCGACGACGTCGTGGAAGCGACGATCCGGGCGGCGGGGGGAGGATCCGCCGGGCTCGTCGCCAATCTGGGGTGGGGACGCGAGGTCTCCGATGTCGAGCTGTTTCGCGAGGTGGCTGCCGCGACGCGCTACACGGCGGTGCCGACCCACGCGCCGGACCGCCCGGGCGACGTCGCGCGCATGTGTCTCGACCCCGGCGTGGCGCGGCAGGCGTGGGGCTGGACGCCGACCGTGGCGCTGCGCGACGGTGTGCGACGGGTGGTCGAGTACGCGTCGTCGGTCGCGACCGGGCGGTGAGTGCCCCCCCTCCCAGCGACGTCGTCGCGCGGTTCGCGATCGGCGGCGCGGTCGTCGCCGTGGAGCCGTTCTCCGGACCAGCCGGACACATCAATCACTCTCATGTGGTCACTTGCCGCGGGTCACGCGACGGCGCCCACACTCCTCGCTTCTTCCTGCAGCGTCTCAATCGAGACGTCTTCCCCGACCCACGCAGTCTCATGCAGAACGTGGCGCGCGTCACGCTGCATCTGGCGGGACCGCTGCGCCTGGTCCCGACGCTCGAGGGAGCGGCGTTCTTCGAAGACGACCAGGGCGGCGTGTGGCGGCTGTATCACTACATCGAGCACGCGGTCCAGCGGGTGGGACCGCTCGATGCGATTGGGCCCGCCCACGCGGAGCGCGCCGCCCGAGCGTTCGGCGCATTCCAGCGGGGGCTGGTAGACCTCCCGGGGCCGCCGCTGCACGAGACGATTCCCCATTTCCATGACACACCGCGTCGCCTGGAAGCGCTGGAGCGTGCGGTGCAGCGCGACGCAGCGGGCCGGGCGGCCGGTGTGAGCGGCGAAATCGCCCAGCTGCGGGCGCGGCGCGAGCTGGCCCCGCTCCTGGTGGACGCGGCGGCGAGCGGTGCGGTGCCGGAGCGGATCGTCCATAACGACGCCAAGCTCGCCAACGTGCTGTTCGACGCCGGCTCGGGGGAACCGCTCTGCGTGGTGGACCTCGACACCGTCATGCCCGGACTCGGGCTGTACGACTTCGGCGATCTGGTGCGGTCCATGACCACGCGCGCCGCCGAGGATGAGCGCAACGTCGCCCATGTTCGGCTCGAGCCCGAGCTGTTCGCGGGCGTGGCGCGCGGCTATCTCGGCGCGACTGGCGATCTGCTGACGCGGGCGGAGCGTGACCTGCTCGTGCCGGCGGCGCAGGTGATCGTGTTCGAGCAGGCGGTGCGGTTTCTGATCGATCACCTGGAAGGCGATCGGTACTATCGGATCACCCGGCCGGGGCACAATCTGGATCGCTGCCGCACGCAGCTCGCGCTGCTCGGCGCACTGCTCGAGCAGGAGGCGACCTTGCAGCGGGTTATCGCGCGCTTATAGGGCGAGCTGCGTGACCACCTGCCGGATCCGTGCCGCGTCGGTCTCGCTCCACGTGTACTCGCTGCGCGGCGCGCCATCGCCGATCTCGACCTGCGGCGCTCGAAACCTCATGCCGCTTTCGCGGGGCCCCGCGCCCGTCAGATGCACCTCGCTCACGCCGGTGGCCCGCACCAGCGCGACCACATTCTCGGGCGTGATCCCGCCGCCCGGGAGCACGCCGATCCGACCCGCCGCCTGCCGCACCAGCCGGGCGATCGCCGCCGTGCCTTGCGGTGCAGCCGGCGCCTGGCCCGAGGTGAGCACCCGCTCGACGCCGAGGCCGATCAACGTCTCGAGCGCCTCGGCCGCATTGCGACAGACGTCGAACGCGCGGTGAAACGTCACCTGGAGCGGTCGTGCCGCGGCGATGAGTTCCCGCGCGCGCTCCTCATCCACCGTCCCGTCGGAACGCAACGCGCCCGTCACCACGCCTGCCGCGCCGGCCTCTCTGACGTGCCGGATGTCCTCGAGCATGACCGCGTGCTCGGACTCGGTATAGAGGAAGTCGCCACCGCGCGGTCGCACCAGCACGAAAATCGGGATGCCGACGCGGCGGCGGCATTCGGCTAACGTCCCGGCACTGGGCGTCGTGCCGCCCTCCACCAGGTTGGCACACAACTCCATCCGCTGGGCGCCGCCGGCGGCGGCCGCCAGCGCGGATGCGATCGAGTCGACGCACGCTTCCACGAGCACGGAAGCAAGCTAAGGCACCGGGAGCAACGGCGCACTGCGCACCGCGCGTTCGTCAATTATCCGCATCTGTCTTCCCCAGCGCCTCCGCCGCTGCCCGCCGCACCTCGGGATCGCGGTCGTTCAACGCCCGCGTGAGGCCGGGGATCGCGGCCGCGGCCTTCATCTCGCCCAGGCCCTCCACCGCAGCGAGGCGGACCTCCTTGTCGTCGTCGGCCAGGCGGACCGTGAGTGCCTCCACGGTGGCCTGGTCGCGAATATGGGCCAGCGCCTTGGTGGCGCCGCGGCGCAGCTCCACGTCGGGCGACGTGGTCGCCCGCACCAGCGCGGCCGGTGCTTTGGTCACCTCGTCTAGGTCGCCGATCGCGTCGGCGGCGGCGCGCCGCACCTCGACGTCCTGGTCGTCGAGCGCCCGGGTCAGGGGCTCGACCGAGCGCGCCTCGCTCAGGTCGCCCAGTGCGTGAGCGCACGCCCGGCGCACGGCGGAGTCGCCATCGTTCAGGAGGAGCCCCTCGAGCGGCGCCACCGCGGCGTGCTCGTGCAGGTCGGCGAGCGCGCGCACCGCGGCGCGCCGCACCGCTACGTCGCGGTCGGTGAGCGACGCGATCAGCGCGGCGCCCACGCGGGCGCTCTTCATCTGCCCCAGCGCTTCCGCGGCGGTGGCGCGCATCGCCGCGTCGGGGTCGCGGAGCAGCGGCATCACGTCCTTGGCATAGCTCGCATCCTCGAGCTGCCCCAGCGCCCACACACTGGCGAGCCGCACGCGCGGCGAGCGCGCGTGCAGCGACGCTTGCAACGCGGCGGCGGTCGCGGGGTGCCGGATCTCCCCCAGCGCCCATGCGGCCATGGCGGCCGGGCCCGCTGCGGTATCGACGAGGTTGCGCTCCAGCGCCGCCACCAGGTCGCGCCGCTCGCCTTCGCCGGCCGCGTAGGCCGCGCTCTCGCGCATCACGGGCGACGCGTGGCCGAGCAGGTCTTTCAGGACGTCGCTGGATACGGCGCTCCGCCCCAGCAGCTTCGCGGCCACGCGCCGCACACAGGGATTCTCGGTGCCGAGGTTCGCGACCAGCAGCGCGATCGCGCGCGGGTTGGTGATCGTTCCGGCGAGTGAGTCCTTGGCGCCCTCGAGGCGGATCGGAGCGTCGCTGAAGCGCCCCAGGCCGCCGGCGTTTTCCCCATTCCAGAAGTTGCCGAGCTGGTCGCCGATCAGGTCGCAGATCAGGGGATCGGTGCGGCCGAGGGCGGCGAGCAGCAGCGCGACGCGGGTGGAATCGGGGCCACGCTCCGGCCCCGGGCCGCCTGCCGCCGTTGCCGTCAGGAGCAGCACGTAGAGGGCGCGGATCATCGATCCCCCCCCTCCCCGAGCGCTTCGGCGGCGGCGCGCCGCACCCGGGGGTCGGGCGACTGCAGCGCCGCCTGCAGCGCCTGCCGCGCCGCCGGATCGGCGATGTGCCCCAACGCCTGGGTGGCGGCTTCGCGCACGTCGCTCTTGGGATCGTCGATCATGCGGCGCAGCTGGGGAACGGCGGCGACCAGCGAGCGCTCGCCCGCGAGCTCGGCGGCCCGCTGGCGCACGTCGCCGCTCGGATCCTTCATCAGGCTGGTCAGCGTCGCCTCCGCGATCGGCACACGCAGGTCGTTGAGGGCGTCCAGCGCGGCGTGCCGCACATCGGCGCTGGGATCGCTCAGCGCCTCGGTGATGGCGGCGGCACTGCTCTCGGCGCTCAGGTTGCCCAACGCCTCGACGACCGCGTGACGTACATCGGGCGAGGGATCGTGAATCAGCCGCGCGATGGCGGGGCCGGCCGCGCGGGCGTGGAGATGCGTCAGCAGATCGACCGCCCCGTGGCGGACGTCGGCATCGCCGTCGTCCAGCAACGCGAGGACCGGCGCCGTGGGCACCCCCTGATCCCAGTGCGACAGCGCGTCCAGCGCGGTATGCCGCACGTCCCGCACGGGGTCCTTGAGCAGCCCGGCGATCGGGCCGATCGCCCGCGCGTCCTCGAGCTCGGCGAGCGCCTCGATGGCGGCGCCCCGGACTTCCGCTTCCGAGTCGCCGAGCACGGCCATCAGCGGGGTCACGGCGCGCAGATCCCCCAGCCGCCCCAGCGACCGCGCCGCGGCGCTGCGCACGCCAGCGTTCTCGTCCTTGAGGCGGGCGATCAGGGCGTTGACGACGGTGGAGTCTTCACTCCCCGCACGCTTCTCCCTTCGGGAGGCGTCCTCACCCCCTGTCCCCCTCTCCCTTCGGGAGAGGGGGGACGAAATTCGAGGATCGTCAGAGGGCGAGGTGGGTGACACCCGCGGCGCCGCTGCGATCGTCGCGGCCACGCCCAGGGCGGCGAGCGCGGCCCAGCCGCGCCGCGAGGCGGGCGTCTGCGGCAGCCGCTCCTCCAACAGGCGCGAGATGCGCGCCACCAGCAGCGAGCGCCGCTCCGCGAAGCCCGCGACCGGCACGCCCAACGGCGATGCCTGAATCCATTCGGCCACCGTGGCGAGACACTTCGCGAGCGACACCGCCGATCCCGTCTTACGCGTGGCCCACTCGTCGCTCAGGTATTCCGCCGCCGTCTCGAGCTCGCGGCGGGCGATCCGGTTCAGCGGCTGCAGGAAGAACACCCGCTCGATCAGGCTTGCGCCCGCGAGCCACAGCGGATCGCGCCGCGCCAGATGGGCAAGCTCGTGCGCCAGCATGCTGCGCTGCTGCTCGACGCCGAGCTCGGAGAGCGCCAGCTCGGGCACGCAGATTTCGGCGACGCCCAGGGCTACCGGGCTCGAAATGGTGCGCGCCATGGAGAGCCGCACGGGGCCGCGATAGCCGGTGGTGCGCACCAGCTCCGCGAGCGTCGCGGCGAGCGGGCCGTCGGTCACGGGCCGGCGATCGGCCAGGCGACCGACCAGAATCAAGCGGCGCGCCACGTAGTAGAGCGACCACGCGAGCGCGATCAGGCCCCAGGCGAGCACGGCCAGGACCGGGAGCGAGGGCGTGGTCGTGGTAGAGGTTATAGAGGTTGGAGAGGTCGTAGAGGTGCTAGAGGTGGTCGAGGGAGCGGGCAGGGGTGCCGCGGGCTCGGCGACCGACGGAGCCGCGGGCAGCGCCGCGACCGGCAAGGTCACCGCTGCAGGTGGAGAGAACTGGAGCCGCGATTGCACAGTCCCGGTCACGAGCCCCGCGACGAGCGCCACTTTCCACAGGAGCTCGGAGACCGCGGGCTCGAGGCGCCCGCGGCGGCTGACGAGCCACACGAGCCCCAGGAGCACGGTGCTGTGCATCAGGTAGGTGAGGAGCCACGCGAAGATCGTCATTTGGTCCCCCGAGCGTTCGTGTCGGCGCGTGCGATCAGCTTGCGGATTTTGGCGAGGTCACCGGGACTGACGTCGGCGCCGTTCAGCAGATGCTGCACGAGCTGGGTGACGTCACCGTCGAACAGGCGCTCGGTCAGCTCGCCCACCATCGAGTGCTGCACTTGCTGCTCGGTGACGGCGGCGCGGTAATGGAACTGGCGCGACTGCGCGGGGGCGCGGCGCTTGACCACGCCGCGGCGCTCGAGCCGCGACAGCATGGTGGCGACGGTGCTCTGCGCGAGCCCGCGCTCGGCGTGCAGCGCTTCCCAGATCTCCTGCACCGTTGCTTCACCCTTGTCCCACATGACCCGCAGGATGGCGAGTTGCAGCGCGGTGAGCTGATGGCGACGTGTCATGGCCCGACTCCGGGGTTTGATCTACAGGTGTAGATTTACAGGTGTAGGGGTTGGTTGTCAAGCCGGGGGTCCCCTTTCATCGTTAGCGGATGACCGCCGTCAGCCCTCACCGAGGCAACGCAAACGCAACGAGTGCATCGCCCGCGCCGAAGGGATCGCCGCCGCCCGCCGCGATGACGACGTACTGCCGCCCTCCGGCCTCATAGGTCATCGGGGTGGCGCGACCGCCCGCGGGAAGCGGCGCCTTCCACAGCTCGCGACCGGTTGCCACGTCGAACGCGCGCAGCATGCGGTCGAGCGTCGCGCCGATGAACACGAGTCCGCCCGCGGTCACGATCGGCCCGCCGAGGTTGGGAGATCCCCAATCCGGCGGAGCGGGTCGAGCGTCCGGCGGTGCGGGCATGGTGCCGAGCGGCACGTTCCAGGCGATGGCCCCGGTGGTGAGGTTGACGGCGACGAGCGCCCCGAACGGCGGGGGCGTGCACGGCAACCGTGTCGGGCCGAGAATGACCCGCCGGCGCATGATGTACGGGGTGCCGTGCATGTTCGTGTACTCGAAGTCGGTCAGGCCGCGCGCCGCATCCACGTGCTTGGAGCTGTCATAATCGAAGCTGCTCGCGAGGAACAGCTGCACCATGGTGGCGAGGCGGTTTACGGGCACCACCGCCAACCCGCGTCCTTCGTCGATGGCCACGCCGCCCCAGTGGGCCCCGCCGATGTTCGAGGGCACCACCATGGTGCCCTGCAGGCTCGGCGGCGTGAACGGACCGTCGTTGCGCAGCGCGGCGAGGACGTCGTGACAGGCCTGCTTCGCCTCCGGCGTGAGGCCCCAGGCGTCGGCGGCCGAGTACTGGAGCGGCACCAGTGGCGGTATGACCGCCGTGAACGGTTGCGTGGCTGAGGCCACTTCGCCGGGCACGCTGCTCGCGGGAACCGTGCGCTCTTCCACGCCAAAGATCGGCTTCCCCGTCGTGCGGTCGAACACGTACATCATCCCCGATTTCGTGACCTCGATGACGGCGGGGATCTTCACAGCGTTGCGCGTGACGGTGGCGAGTGCCGGCGGCGCCGCATTGTCGTAGTCCCACAGGTCGTGATGCACGGTCTGGAAGTGCCACACGACCCGTCCGGTCGAGGCGCGCAGCGCGACGAGCGAATTGGCATAGCGGTCGTCACCGAGACGCATGCCCCCGAAGTAGTCCGGGGCGGGGCTCGTGGTCGGCAGGAACACGAGGTCGCGCCCGGTATCGGCCACCATCACGGACCACACGTTGGCGGCGCCGGTGATGCGTGCGGTGCCGTGCTGCCACGTGCGGTAGGCGGGATCGGTGGAATCCTGCGGGATGGGGTCGAACGTCCACGTGAGCGCACCGGTGCGCGCGTCGAAGGCGCGGACTTCGCCGCTCGCGGGGGCGGTATTGGGGTTGTCCGCGATGCCCGATCCGACGATGACCAGATCACCCACGGTCACGGGGGGCGACGTTTCCTCGTAGGCCTGGAACTCGAACGGCGCGACGCGCAACCCGACACGCAAGTCGATCACACCGTCCGCACCGAACCCGGCGCACGGGTTCCCCGATGCCGCGTCGAGCGCCAACAGGCGCGCATCGACCGTCACTGCGAACACGCGGCGCCCGCACGGGCTCCCGGCGGGCGCGCGGCCGTCGCGCCACCAGGTCACCCCGCGGTTCGCGAAATCGCCGTAGCCGCGATGCGGATCGACGCCGGCGTCGTGGCGCCAGCGCTCGCTGCCCGTCGCGGGGTCGAGCGCGATCATTACGCCCGTCGGAGTGCTCAGGTACATCGTGCCGTCCACGACCAGCGGCGTGGCCTCGAACGCCGGCGGCCGGTGCTTCATCCCTGACATGTCGGGAATGCCGGCGTGATAGGTCCAGGCGACCTGGAGCCGCGCCACGTTGGCGCGGGTGATCTGCGACAGCGGCGAGAAGCGCGTGCCGCCGGCGTCGTGGCCGTACACGGGCCAGTCGTGCGGCGCCTGCAGGCCAACGATGAGGAGCAAAGTCAGCATGGGGTGGCACTCAAAGGGAACCGGGCTCCGAACAGGGCTCGATGCCGTACGACGGGGTCATGGAAAGGTTGCCGCCGGACGGCGGGCCCCGGGAGTGTAAGAGGGGGCAGGGGGCGAGGACCCAAAGGAGCGGGGGACAGACGGTCAGAGACGTGTCAATGTCCGGTCCCGAAGCGCAACGTTCGGCTGCCGCACGGCATCCAACCCGGTATCCTATTCCCGTGACCATCATGTCGAGACTCACCGTCCTTCTCGCCGTGTTGTGTGCCCCTCCCTTACTAGGTCAGAACATCCATCCCACGCCGCCGCCCGAGGTCCGGGCGGTGCCGCTGCACGAGGAAATTCACCTGGACGGCAGGCTCGACGAGGCGGTGTGGCACACGGCGCCGGCGGCGACGAGCTTCCGTCAGGCGCAGCCGCACGAGGGTGAGCTCGCGACGCAGCGTACCGAAGTCCGCTTCGCGTACGACGGGGCCGCGCTGTACGTGGGCGCGCGCATGTACGACGACTCCGGTGCGAATGGCGTGCGCACCCGCCTGGTGCGGCGCGACGCCGATATGAACTCCGATTATCTGGAAGTCATCTTCGACACCTACCACGATCACATCGGGCGGTTGTTTTTCCAGGTCAATCCCTCGGGCGTGAAATTCGACGCCAATGGGCTGGGCGGCGGCGGCGACCCGTCGTGGGATCCGGTGTGGGAAGTGAAGACCAACATCGACTCGCTCGGCTGGACCGCGGAGATGCGCATCCCGTTCTCGCAGTTGCGCTTTCCGTCCACCCGGGACGAGCAGACGTGGGGGCTGCAGATCTGGCGGCAGGAAAATCGCCTGAACGAGCTGTCGCAGTGGGCCTTCTGGAAATTGAATGAAACGGGCGGGCCGTCCAAGTTCGGCCACTTGCACGGGCTGGTGATCACGAGCGCACCCGGCCGGGCCGAGCTGCTGCCGTACGTGGTGGGGCTCTCGACCATTGTTCCCGACACGGCCGGCGATCCGTTTTCCACGCCGCACGCGACCGACGGGCGCATCGGGTTCGACGGCCGCGTCCTGCTCGCGTCGAACCTCACGCTCACCGCGACGGTGAACCCGGACTTCGGACAGGTCGAAGTCGACCCGGCCGTGGTGAATCTCTCCGACTTCGAGACGTTTCTCGACGAGCGGCGCCCGTTCTTCGTCGAGGGCGCCGGCTATTTCGGGCTGGGCGGCTTGAACTGCTTCTTCTGCTCCAACGTGTCGAGCCTGTCGTTGCTCTCGACGCGCCGAATCGGCCGGGCGCCGCAGCTCACCGCGTACCGCGACTCACTCGACACGTACGTCGACGAGCCACAGAACACGACGATTCTGGGCGCGGCAAAGTTGACCGGCCGCACGCCGGGTGGCTGGTCGATCGGGACGCTCGACGCGGTCACGCGCCGCGAGCAGGCGCTGGTGCAGCGCAGCGACAGCTCGCGGGTCGACTATACGGTGGAGCCGCTCACCAATTACTTCGCGGGCCAGGTGGCGAAGGATCTGGGCGGCGGCGCGACCCAAGTCAAGCTCATGGGAACCTCGGTGTATCGCAGCCTGGGCGATTCGTTCGCCGTGAGCAACCTCAGCCGCCACAGCGAAGCCCTCGGCGCGAGCACGGAGACGTGGTGGGGGGATCGTAACTATCACCTCATGGCGCAGGTGGCGGGGACCGAAGTTTCCGGCGACACCGCAGCCATCCACCAGATTCAGGAGTCCCCGCGGCACTACTTTCAGCGCCCCGATCGCGGGACGCCGCTCGATCCGACTCGCACGTCCTTGACGGGCCTCGGTGCGTACGCGCGGATCGCCCGCGAGCAGGGCAATCTGTTGTGGGAGGTGTCCGGCAACCTGCGCACGCCCGCCTACGACAACAACGACATGACATTCTTCGGGCGCAGCGACTACATCTGGATGAGCGGTAACATCTTCCGCCAGTGGACCAAGCCCACGAAATGGTACCGGCAGCTCTTCTTCATTTTGGGCGGGCAGCAGCAGTACAACTTCGAGGGCGACCTGACCGACCGCCAAGCCCAGCTGTTCGCCCAGGCGCAGACGCTGGGGTACTGGAACATCTACGGCTTCTGGATCCACCGGCCGAGCACGCTGGACGACCGGCTGACGCGGGGCGGGCCGGTGGTGCGCCGCGCGGGCAGCGACGATTTCCTGCTCAATATCAGCACCGATTCGCGCCGCAGGGTGGTGGCCACTACCAAAGGTGACATCAGCTGCGATCAGGAAGGGTACTGCAACCGCACGGCAAGTCTGCAACTCGAGGTTCGGCCAGCCCCCAACGTGCAGCTCATCCTGGGCCCCTCGTACAGTCGCGCCGGGAGTGGGACGCAGTATGTGCAGACCGTCGCCGACACCTTCGCGAAGGCGTTCTACGGCAACCGTTATGTGTTTGCGCGATTGGACCAGAAGACGGTGGCGATGGAAACACGGCTCAACGTCACGTTCTCGCCGCTGCTGACCCTGGAGCTGTACATGCAGCCCCTCATTGCGAGCGCTGCGTATTCGGGTTATCGCGAGTTCGCCGCGCCGCGTCTACAAAGGAAGCTCGTTTATGGCGTGGACGTGGGCACGGACTCCGTGGTCGCCGGGTCGGCGGGGTCACCGGCGCAACACTGGATCGACCCCGATGGCCCGAGTGGGCCCGCACCCAAGTTCGAGATCGACGATCCCAGCTTCACGCTCCGCTCGCTGCGTGGCAACGCGGTGCTGCGGTGGGAATACCACCCGGGATCGACGCTCTTCCTGGTATGGACGCGGAACGGGTCATCCCAGCTGACGCGCGGCAACATCGATTTCAG
>CBFHAJ010000092.1:0-14922 GCA_965653495.1 uncultured bacterium
TCCTGGCGGGGGGGGCTGGGCCGCCCGAACCCACTTACACCGCCACGTGCCCCGGCGAGGCTCGCGCGGCCGCCGCGTAACTGAAATCCTCTCACGGTGTTCGCGGCCGCTTGCGCGCGCGGCGCCGCGCGTCGCGGGCGCGCGTTTGCCACGCAACGTCCACACTTTAGTCTCAATCGTGTATCAGGGATCACACCGGTGGACGCCCGCTGCGCAGCGTGCGCCGCACCGTCACGAACACTTCGGCGGCGTCGAGGCAGCATTGATTGCCCCAGGCGTGCGCGCGATGGCGCAGGGCGTCGAGCGAGCGGGGATGCGGATACGGGCGGACCTCGCTCTCATAGCACGCCATGGCGGCGAGCTTTTGCTCGAGCGTTTCGGAGATGTCCACCCAGGTGTCCGGCACGAAGCTGCGCGGGTAGCCCCACTCGGTGCTGCTGGCCGTGTCGAACGCGTACACCGCCTCGATGTAGGGCTCGATCGGCCGGGTCGCGACCAGGGCGGCCCGGAACAGCAGCTCGTGGTCCCGGTTGGCGTCGCCCCCGAACTGGCAGTACACGACCGCCGGGCGCAGCTCGCGCACCGCCTGCTCCAGGGGCGCGATCACGTCGAGCAGCGACTTGGTATCGAGCCGCTGATCGGGGAAGCCGAGGGGACGCGACTCCTTGAGCCCCAGCGTGCGGGCGGCGCGGCGCATGTGGTCCGGCTGGCCGACGCCGGCCGGTCCGTAGCGCAGCGATTCCCCCTCGCACGCGATCAGCGCGGTGACCTCGTCGCCGGCGCGCGCGTGCAGGGCGAGCGTGCCACCGCACCCGAGAATCTCGTCATCGGGGTGCGCGGCGATCACGAGGACGCGGCGGGCCCCCGCCATGTCAGCGACGCTGCCGGCGCACGATGTCCAGCACCGCGGCGATCACGTCGCTCACGTCGGCGTCGCTGAGCCGGGTGTTGAGGGGCAGGCTGAGCATGCGCTGGTAGTTCGCGAACGCCACCGGGAAGCTCTCGGGGCGGTAGCCGTACTTGTCGCGGTAGTAGGGGTGCAGATGGATCGGGATGAAGTGCACCGACGAGCCGATGTTGCGCGCACGCAGCTCGTCGATGAACGCGTCGCGGCCGATGCGCAGCGCGTCGGGCCGCAGTCGCAGCACGTACAGGTGCCAGGCGTGTTCGACCTCCGGGCGGCGCGCCGGCAGCTCGAGCGCGGGCTCGGCCGCGAATGCCTCGTCGTACATCTGCGCCACCGCGCGCCGCCGCGCTTCGAACCCGGCCAACTTGCGCAGCTGCCACAGGCCGAGCGCAGCCTGGATGTCGGTCATGTTGTACTTGAATCCGGGGAGCACGACCTCGTAGTACCAGTGCCCGCCGCGATCGTAGCGCTTCCACGCGTCGCGATTCATGCCGTGCAGGCTCACCATCCGCGCGCGCTCGAGGAACTCGGGGCTCCCCGTCAGCATGCCGCCTTCGGCCGTGGTGAGATTCTTGGTCGCGTAAAAGCTGAACGCGGCGGGATGCGGTCCCGCGCCGATGGGGCGGCCGCGAAACCGCGCCGCGAGCGCGTGGGCCGCGTCTTCCACGACCGCCAGCCGATGCGCGCGCGCGATCTCCTCGATCCGGTCGACAGCCACGGGATGACCGGCGAAGTGCACCGGGAGCAACGCTCGGGTGCGCGGCGTGATGGCCGCCTCTACGTGCGCCGGATCGATGTTGAGCGTGTCCGGCTCCACGTCCGCCAGCACGGGGCGGGCACCGACGTGCTCGATGACGTTCACGGAGGCCGCGAAGGTCGTCGGCGTCGTAATCACCTCGTCGCCCGGGCCGATGCCCAGCGTGACCAGCGCGGTGTGCAGCGCGGCGGTGCACGAGTTGACCGCCAGCGCGCCTGGCGCGCCCAGCCATTCGGCGAACTCGTGCTCGAACCGCTTGGTTTTGGGGCCGGTGGTGATCCAGTCGGACTTGAGCGTGTCGACGACCTCGAGGATTTCCTCTTCGCCGATGAGCGGTGGCGAAAACGGCAGGAACTCCCGGCGCGCCGCCGGCGCAGCGGGCGCGGGCGACGGGGTCGGGGCGGCTGAGGGCGCGGGGACGGCGCGCGGAGTCGCTCTGATCTTCATGCCGGGGAGCGAAAGCACGTAGTGTGCACCGGACCGTCAGTCGCGGATCCGTTGCGGCCGAAGAGCTTACGGGGCCGGGGCCGGCGAGCGGCGGCAGGCCGGTGCCGCGACGGCGTTACAACTACGCGGGTGTTCTGCGACGGTGGGCCCTGGGCGGCGCCGCAGGCGATGGCACGTCGCGCGGTCCCGAGTTTGCGCTGGGAGCCATCGTCTCGACACACCACGTATGAGCACGAGAACGGTCGCGGTCGTGGGGCACGTCACATCGTTGGTCGTTGCGCTCGCCGCCTGGGGAGGCGGGGAGCGGGGCGGCATGCCGCAACGCGCGCCCGCGACCGGGTGTCCCGCGGGCACGGGGCCCGCAGTGACGCTCTCCGGCCTGCAGCCGGCCGCATTCGACCGCGACAAGGTCGCGGGCGGGACGCGCGTCGACGCCACCTCCGCGCAATTCCTGTTGGCGCCCACCAAGCACATCGCGGTGCACATCGCCGGCGGGCCGGGGATCTGCTGGAGCGGGGGCGAGGCGCTCGCGAGCTTTCCGCCCGCCGCCACCTGGAACACGATCCATGAGACGTACGGCATGGTGGTCGGCGTCACGAACCGGGCCGACGCGCCGGCGTTCACGCTCGAGAACTTCACGTCGTTTGCGTACGGCAAGGGTGTGAGCTTCGACGCCGGGGGCGACGTGACCTGGACCGTGCGCAACCTGCACGTGGTGTACGGGCGCGACGACTGCATCGAGAACGACTGGTACAACAGCGGCCTGGTCGATTCATCGTTCCTCGACGGATGCTACGACGTGATGAGCTCGCTCCAGGATGAAGGCCTCAGCGTCCCCGAGGGGCGCGGCAACGTCGTGACGATCCGGAACTCGCTGATGCGGCTGCAGGTGATGGACGGGATCTACGAGGTGCGCGAGCTGCCGCCGCGCCACGAAGGCTTCTGGAAGTGGAGCGCGTCGCGCGGGCCCAGGCTCAGCCTGTTCGACAACGTGTTCTTCGCCGACGACTCGTCGATCGGCTCGAACCACGCCGACATGTACATGGCGCCGCCGCCCGGTCGGCTGGGCGAGTGCGCCAACAACGTCATGATCTGGGAGGACAACGGTCCGTTTCCCGAGCCCTTGCCCGGGTGCTTCAAGCTGCTGACGGGCCAGGCGGGGCTGCAATTCTGGGACAGCGTGACGGCCCTGTGGCGGTCGCGCCATCCGCCCGCGCTGCCCGACATCGCGCCGCCGGTGGTGTCGCTGTTCCGGCCGGGACTCATGGGCTCACCCGTGCTCGTGGGTCAGGTCACCCTGATCGCGACGGCGGTGGACGACCGCGGGGTGGCGGGCGTGCAGTTCCGGGTCGATGGCCAGGATGTCGGACCGGAAGCGCGCGCGCCCACGCAGGTGGGCAAGGATCGCTTTACGAAGTACCGGGTGGTGTGGGACTCGCACCAGCTGGCGAACGGGCCGCACTCCCTCACGGCGACGGCGCGCGACGCCGCCGGACACACGGCCACCGCGGTGGCGCTGCCGGTGACGATCAGGAACTGAAACGGAGTCGACGACTCAGCCGACGGGATAGGGCGTCAGGCTGGCGACGTGCGGCGGCAGGTCGAGATCGAAGTAGAAGCGCGTGCCCCAGCCGGGGCGGGTCTCGAGCGCGAGCCGTGAGCCCTGCGCTTCGACCAGCTTGCGGCAGATCGCGAGTCCCAGACCGGTGCCCGAGAAGCAATAGCCCCCGCTGTGACCGGGCGCGCGCCGGAACGGATGGAACAGGCTGCCTAACGCTTCGGGATTCACGCCGGGCCCCGTGTCCTGGACCGAGAACACCGTCCGGCCGTTCGGCTTGTCCTCGCAGGCGATCTCCACGAATCCCTGCTCGGTGAACTTGATTGCGTTGGTGGTGAGGTTGAGCAGCACGCGTGACAAAGCCACCGGGTGACCCAACCGGCGGTCGACGGCGGGCCGGCCGACCCGCAGCGCCAGCCCCTTCGCGTCGGCGAGCGGGGTCGCGATGCCGCGCACCGATTCGAACAGCTCCGTGATGGAGAACGGCGTCACGTCGCGGTCGGCGAGCTCGTCGCCGCCGCGCGCCAGCTCGATCGCGTCCGACACGATGGAGCTGAGCCCCAGCGCCGCGCTGTAGATCAGTCCCAGCTGGCGGTGCTGGACGTCGTTGACGTCGCCGCTCTGCCCGCGCTGCAGTGTCTCCGCCAGGAACAGGATCGAGGTGAGGGGAGAGCGCAGGTCGTGGATCACCTCGACCAGCAGGTCGAGCCCCTGGATGCCGTTGAGGTGCGTTTCGAACTCGCGCCCGGCGGCGCGGTCGATGGTCTGGCGGATCTGCTCCAGCGCATTGAGCGTCTGGAGCATCGCGGCCGCCTGCGGCGGGCCCGATGTTTCCGACCAGGCCTGCAAAAGCTCGCTCTGCAGCATCTCGACGAGGCGGCGCCCGAGCCCCGCGTTGGGCCGGGGCAGCAGGTCGGTGACGTAGCTGGGGCGCTGGTGGTCGACGGCGAGCGCCAGCGCCGCGAGCAGGCTCGCGACCACCTCGGCGTCGCCGTTGACCGCGGTGGGGTGCTCCTCGTCGCGCCAGCGGCGGGCCACGCGCCGCGTGGCCGCGGCGATGATCGCCGACGAGACGCCCGCAAGCGGCGCCTCGAGGTCGCCCGCGGCGTTGCGTCGTGGTGCCGGAGTGCCCGCTGGGTCGAGGGCCGTGCCCCGACCCGGACTGGATCTCATTTCTCCTCTCCGCCGTCCAGCAGATTGCGTTGCAAGCCGTGACGTTCCATCAGGCGATAAAACGTGGTCCGGTCGACCTTGGCCATGCGCGCCGCCTTGGACAGGTTGCCGCCCGAGCGCAGCACCACGCGGGTCAGGAAGCGGCGGTCGAACCGGGCGAGCAGCCGGTCGCGGGCCTCGTAGTAGCTCTCGTTGGCGTCGGCGCCGCCGCCGTCCGCCAGCGCACCCAGCTCCAGATCGGCGGTGTGATCGGAGATGAACGGGATGTGCTCCGGCTGCACTTCGGCGCCGGGATCGAGCAGCACCACCGCGTGCTCGATGACGTTCTGCAGCTCGCGCACGTTACCCGGCCAGGAGTGGGCGCGCAGCGCCCACACCGCCGCCTTGGAGAGCTGCGGCTGCTGGCCCTCGCGGTGCCGGCTCCAGTAGTACGACAGGAAGTGCGCCGCGAGCAACGGGATGTCGTCCGCGCGCTCGCGCAGCGGCGGCACGGGAATCGGCACGACGCGCAGGCGGTAGTACAGATCCTCGCGCAACGCCCCGGAGGCGACCGCTTCTTCGGGGTCGCGGTTCGTCGCCGCGATGAAGCGCACGTTCACCACCGCGTCCGTCGTCTCGCTGCCGACGCGCCGTACCACGCCATCCTGGATCACACGCAGCAGCTTCGCCTGGATCGGCTTCGACATCTCGATCAGCTCGTCGAGGAACATGGTCCCGCCGTTGGCGGTCTCGAGCAAGCCGGGTTTGTCGCGTACCGCTCCGGTGAACGCGCCTTTGCAGTGACCGAACATCTCCGACTCGAGCAGCATTTCCGGCAGCGCGGCGCAGTTCACGGCGACGAGCGGCCGGCTGGAGCGGCGGCTGTTCGCGTGGATGAACTGCGCGATCAGCTCCTTGCCGCTGCCGCTCTCGCCGGTGATGAACACCGACGCGTCGGTCGCGGCGACGCGGCGCGCCAGCGCGATCAGCTCGCGATACTTGGGCGCCGTGCCGAGGACCGCCACGCGATCGTCCAGGTCGGCGCCGGCGCCGCCCGGGCCCTGCCGCTCGCGCTGCGCCCGGCTCTCACGCGCCACCGCGACGGCGTGCGCCGCGCGCCCGACGAGAATCTGGAGCTGGCTGCCGGTGAACGGCTTGGGCAGATAGTCCCACGCGCCGGCGCGCAACGCCTCGAGACTCGTCTCGACGCTGGGCCGTCCCGTGATGACGATCGCAATCGTGTCGGGATTGGCGGCGAGCGCGGCCGCGAGCAGCTCCATCCCGGACGTCGAGTTCATGTACAGGTCGAGCAGCACGATGTCGAAGCGGCGCCGGCGCAGCATATCGAGGGCTTCTTCGCCGCGACCGGCGACCGCGACGTTGTAGCCCTCCACGCCGAGCACGCTCGCGCAGCTCTCGCGCAACGTCCGCTCGTCGTCGGCGACCAGCACGTTGATGCTGGACTTGGTCGCCGGCTCGATGGGAAGCAGTTGCGAGACGGAGCGAGAGGTGAGCGACGTAGGACGCGGGCTCATCAACGACGAATCAACCTTCGACATGAACGCTCCTGCGTGCAGCGTGCGGCGTGCGACCCGGACCAGCGCGACCCCGCACGACACGTCGCCTGATCCGCGCAAATAACGGCCGCCAAAAATAGCACGTGAACGCGTCCGACGTGAGGGGTATCACGCCGCGCCGAGTCACCGCGCACGCGCGCTGTGTCGGCCATCACATGCCGCGGCACTCGCAATCGACCCCCAAGGTTGTGGCAGACGGCTTACAGAGTGACCCCGCGTGGCATGGAGCGATCCGATGCGCGGCACTATCCCGCATCGCTGGAATGACTTGCCAGTCGCGCAGTGACGCGCGTCGCGGTATCGGCTTTGCTGTGAGGGTGACGGCCGACTTGCCCAGGTCGCCAACGCCCTTCGCGCCAAGGATTCGTTACGACAATGGCTGGTGATGCGATCACGCCGTTCCGCAGCTCCGCTCTGGCGTCGGCGCCGCCGGCCTCGCCCGTCTCGGCGGTCGAGCTCGATCCGATCCCCGAATGGTGGCGCTACCTCTCGGCGGTGCGCCGCTTCAAGTGGCTGGTCATCGGCGTCACCCTCGGCATGGCGGCGCTCGGCGTGGGGGGCGCGCTGCTCCTCAAGCCCACCTACCTGGCCAGCGCGACCGTATGGATCCAGGTGCCGAATAAGGAGTTGCGCAACGAAGGACCGATCTGGCAGGGCCAGCTTCCGATCTCGTCCGGATGGATGCAGCTGCTGCAGTCGTACGCGGTGCTCGATGACGTCGTGCGCTCCCAGCGCCTCTACCTGCACTCCGAGCAGCCCGCCGACTCGGACGTGCTCGCCTCGCTGCGGATCCAGGATCGCGTGGTGCCGGGCGTGTACCGCCTCGACGTGGACGACACGGCGCCGCGCTTCACCCTGTCGGTGGCGGGCGCGCCGGTCCCGCCCGAGCGCGGCCAGGTCGGGGACTCGGTGGGTGCGGCCCTCGGGATCGCCTGGGTGCCGCCCGCGGCGCTGCTGACCCACGGCCGGCGCATCGAGTTCACCCTGGACGCGCCCTACGAGGCCGCGCTGAAGCTCGCCCACGATCTGCGCGTCACGGCCGACCTCGACGGCAACTTCCTGCGCATGGAGCTCGAGGGGCACAGCGCCGCGCGCGTGGCGGCGGCGGTGAACGCGATCGCCGAGCGGTTCGTCGTGGTGGCCGCCAGCTTGAAGCGTGAGAAATTGAGCGAGCTGACGCAGATCCTCGCGGGTCAGCAGGAGCATGCCCAGGTCAACCTGCGCACGGCCGAAGAGGCGCTGCGGGCCTTCCGGGTCGGCGCGGTGACCACGCTCGCCGCCGGCGCCGGCTCCGTCGTCGAGAGCACGCAATATCAGCGGGACCCGCTGTTCGCCGGACTGGTCGAGCTGAAGGTGAATCTCGACGCGGTGACCCGCGACCGCGCGGCGATCGAGCGGCTGCTGCATCAGGCGGCGGACTCCGGCCTGTCGGTGGACGCCCTCGCGATGGTGGGCGCGGTGCAGCGCTCCACTGAGCTGGTGCAGGCTCTGCGCGACCTCACCGCCAAGCAGGCGGAGCTGCGCGCGCTGCGGACGCACTACACCGACGAAAACCCGCCCGTGCGCCGGCTCGCGACCGAAGTCGACGACCTGTCGCGCCGCACGATTCCGGCGCTGGCGACCTCGCTCGCGGCGGAGCTGCGCATGCAGGAGAGCGACCTCTCCGGTCGCGTGGACGCCGCCTCCACCGGCCTCAAGAAGATTCCGCCACTCGCGGTGGAAGAGGGACGGTTGCAGCGCGAGGTGACGCTGGCGGAGCAGGTCGTGACCAACCTGCAGCAGCGCTACGAGGAGGCGCGGCTGGCAGAAGTGAGCAGCACGCCCGACGTGCGGCTGCTCGACCACGCCATCGTGCCGGCCCGGCCCGTGGGCCACCTGGGAGCGATTTTGATTTTCCTGGCGACCATGGGCGGGCTGGGGCTCGGCGTCGGTGGCGCGGTCTTGCTCGACAGCACCGACCGTCGCGTGCGCTACCCCGACCAGGTGAGCCGTGCGATGGGCCTGCCGATTCTCGGCGCCGTGCCGCACGTCGACTGGCGCGACGGCAAGCGCGACGCGGCGGCGGCGCAGGTGATCGAGGCGCTGCGCGGGATCCGGCTCAACGTCGTGCATCGGCACGGCAACGGCGGGCCCGTGCGGCTCACCGTCACGAGCCCCGGCAAGAGCGACGGCAAATCGTTTGTGGCGTCCAATCTGGCGCTCGCGTTCGTCGCCGCCGGGTGCCGTACGCTGCTCGTGGACGGCGACGTGCGCCGGGGCCGGCTGCACCACACGCTCGGCGCGTCGCGCCGCCCGGGGCTCACCGAGCTGCTCGAGGGCAAGGTCACCTGGGACCAGGCCGTGCAGGCCACCGGGTACGATCGGCTGTCGTTCCTCCCCTGCGGGTTGCGCAGCCAGATGGGGCCGGCGCTGCTCAGCTCGGACGCGATGGCACGGCTGTTCGATGAGGTGCGGTCGAATTACGACGCGATCGTCGTCGACAGCCCACCGCTCGCGGCCGGCGCGGACGGCCTCGCCCTCGCCACGGTCACCGGCAGCCTGGTGCTCGTACTGCGCGCCGGCCAGAGCGACCGCGAGCTCACCGAGACGAAGCTCGAGGTGGTGAACCATCTCCCGGTACGCGTGCTGGGCGCGGTGCTCAACGACGTGCGCGGCAGCGCCTACCGCTATTACTCCTATTATCTCGAGGGCTACGAGGTACATGACGAGCCGACGCCGGAGGCGCCGGTGTTGTACGGTCCGTCCGAGGAGCCGGCGGCGCGCTAGTGCGGCGTGGGCCGGCTCACGAATGGGAGGATCGTTCCGTCCTCTGGCGGATCCGCCTCCTCCGCCTGCCGCAACGCCGTGAGCGCGCGCGACAGGAGCACCGCCGGGTCGAGGGCGGTGGTCCGGAACCCCGAGCGGGCGTCATAGCCGGCGTGCAGGCGGATCGCCGTGTGCTCGAGCGTGCCGCGCCCCAGGCTGTGCAGCGGGCGCACCACCCGCCGGAACAACTGCACGGCGCCCTCGGCGTCGGTGTCGGGAGCGAGCACCGCGAACTCGCGGGGGCCCAGCCGGCCGACCGCATCGGACGTGCGGGCCGCGGCGCGCAACGCGCGCCCCAGCGACTCGTTCACGGCCGTCCCCTCCGAGTCCGGCGCCAGGGCGACGCACGCCAGCGAGCCTTCGTGCCGGTCCACCTCGGCGGCCATCTCGCGCGCCCGGCGCTCGAGGCCCTTCACGTTGTACAGGCCGGTGCGGGGGTCGACCAGGCCGTCGGCCCGGGCCTGGTCCGCGTCGAACTTCGCCCGGACCAGTCCCTCCAGGCGCAGCAGAAACTCCTCGGTATCGAACGGCAGCCCCCACACGCCGTTGGCGCCGGCGCGCAGCGCGTCGAGCACTTGAGTGCGGCTGAGCGGGCCGGGATTGGTCACCACGATCGGCGTGCTGGGGGTGATGAACGGATCGACGCGCAGCACGCGGCACAACATCAGGACGTCGACTTCGGGAAGGCCGCTGTCGAGCACGATCACGTCGGCGCCGGCGCGGCGGGCGCTCTCGAGCGCGTCCTTGCCGCTGTGCACCTTCTGGACCGCATAGCCGGCCTGGCGCAATACGCTTTCGAGCGAGCGGCTCACCCACTCCTGCGCGTTGGCCACGAGGACGAGAGGGCAGTGGGATTTGGCCGTGGCCGGCATGCGCGCGGGATGTGCATTACTCGTGCGCAGGACCGCCGGCGGCAACTGCTTGGCCCGAGTGCGGTTGGGTCGGCAGCGCGCGGCACGGCGTGGCGCGGTCGCGGTGATCTGCCAACAAGCTGTAACGCACCTGCGGCGTTTGTCGACATGTGGACAAGCTGTGCGGTGGCGGAAACCGGCGGCCCCAATCTTGAAATGCCTGTTGCAAACTATGCTGTGCCGCCGCTGCTGTGAGACGCAGGCGCCCGACGACGGGGGGGTGTACGACACCCCCACCGTCGGCGCGGTGACCGGCGTCCTGTGCGCGCGCTGCGGCGCCGTCCTCGGCCCCGACGATCTCACCGCCCGGCTGGTCGCGAAGCTCGCCCAGCTGAATCGCTTCGGTCTCGCGGGACGGGACCGACTGTTGCGCGCGCCGCCCGCCGAGCTCGAGGAGTCTTGAGCGATGTGTCGAATCGATCGGATCGGTCGAATCGATGAGAACGATCAAACACAGGGGTACTGAGCGATGTGTGGGATCGTCGGATACGTGGGAACCCGGGACGCCTCGCCCATTCTGGTCGAAGGGCTGCGTCGCCTCGAGTACCGCGGGTACGACTCCGCCGGCGTAGCGATCCAGAACGGGGCGGGGGTGGCGGTGGTGAAGCTGGCCGGGCGGGTGCACGCGCTTCAGGAGCGTCTGGCGGTCGAGCCGGTGCACGGCACGAGCGGGATCGCCCACACCCGCTGGGCCACGCATGGCGCGCCCAACAGCCGCAACGCCCATCCGCACCGTGACTGCGCCGGCGACATCGCGCTCGTCCACAACGGCATCATCGAGAACGCCGACGTGCTGCGGGCGGCACTCGAGCAACGCGGCCATCGCTTCGCCACCGAGACCGACACCGAAACGCTGGCGCACCTGATCGAGGATGCCCCCGGCGACACCCTCGAAGCGCGCGTCATCGCGGCGCTGGCCCACGTGGAGGGGACCTACGGGCTCGCCGTCATGGCCGGGAGCGAGCCGGGCAAGATCGTGGTGGCGCGCCAGGGCTCGCCGGTGCTGCTCGGCATCGGCGAGGACGAGCTGTTCGTCGCGTCCGACGCGGCCGCCGTGCTCGAGCACACGCGCTCGGTGGTGTACCTGGACGATGGCGACATCGCCGTGCTCACACGCGCCGGCTACTCGGTGCTGGATCGCGACTCACACGTGCAGCTGCGCGAGGTGGACGACGTCGCGTGGGACCTGGCGGAGATCGAGCTGGGCGGGTACCCGCACTTCATGCTGCGGGAGATCTCGGAGCAGGCCGACACGGTGCGCGCCACCCTGCGGGGGCGGCTGCTGCCCGACGAGGGCAACGCGCGCCTGAACGGCTTGAACTTGAGCTCCGCCGACGCGCGCGCGCTGCAGCGCGTGGTGATCCTCGCGTGCGGCACCTCGTGGCACGCGGGGCTCGTGGGCCGCGAGATGATCGAAGAGCTGGCGGGGATTCCCGTCCAGGTTGAGTACGCCTCCGAGTACCGCTACCGCCGGCCGCTCACGGTGCCCGGGACCCTCACGGTCGCGATCTCGCAGTCGGGTGAAACGGCCGACACGCTGGAGGCGATGCGTGCCGCGCGCGCCGCCGGCTCCCGCGTCGTGGGGCTCGTCAACGTGGTGGGCAGCACCATCGCGCGTGAGTGCGCCGGGGGCATCTACCTGCACGCCGGCCCGGAGATCGGGGTCGCGTCGACCAAGGCGTTCACCTCGCAGCTCGTCGCGCTGGCGCTGTTGGGGCTGTACCTGGGACGCGAGCGCGGGCTGGACGAAGCGCGCGGGCGCGACCTGGTGTGCCGGCTCATTCAGCTGCCGGGGCTCGTGTCGCGCACCCTGGCGCTCGAGCCCGCGGTGCGGGCCCTGGCCGAGCGCTTCGCGCAGGCGCCGAACTTCCTGTACCTGGGACGCGGCGTGAACTTCCCCGCGGCGCTCGAGGGCGCGCTCAAGCTCAAGGAGATTTCCTACATCCACGCCGAAGGCTATCCGGCGGCGGAGATGAAGCACGGCCCCATCGCGCTGATCGACGAGACCATGCCGGTCGTGTTCGTCGCGCCGCGCGACGGCGTGTACGCCAAAGTGCGCTCCAACATGCAGGAGGTGAAGGCGCGCGGCGGGCGGATCATCGCCGTGACCACCGAGGGGCCGTCGCCCTCCGATCTCAACGGGCTCGCCGAGTATCAACTGAGCGTGCCCGCGACCGCGCCCCTGTTGTCGCCGATTCTCACGACGATCCCGCTGCAGCTCCTGGCCTACCACATCGCGGTGTTGCGCGGCTGCGACGTGGACCGGCCCCGCAACCTCGCCAAAAGCGTCACCGTGGAGTGACCCCCCCCATGCGCCTCACGTCCTTTCCTCTTTATTGCGCCGTCCCGGCCGCCCTGCTGGCGCTCGCGCCGGCGCCCGCCGTCACGCAGCAGCCCGCGGCTGATCCGGCCGGCCACCGGCTCAATGCCACCCGAGCCGAGCTCGAGGCCGCCCTGGAGCGGCTGCGGGGGCAAGGGGGAGGGGAAGGCCAGGCGAGCGAGAGCGCCTTCGTGCAGCAGCGCCTCGATGCCGGCGACTTCCGCGTCGGCGATCGCGTGCTGCTGCTGGTCGAGGACCCGCCGCTCCCCGCCACGACCGACCGGCCCATGCCGATCAAGACGCAGGAGCAGCAGCTGTCCGACACCTTCACGGTGGGCGCCGGGACCGAGATCCTGCTGCCGATCGTCGGCACCGTATCGCTGCGCGGGGTGCTCCGCTCCGAGCTCGAGGGCGTGGTGACGAACGCGGTGAGTCGGTACATCCGTGATCCCGTCGTGCACGCCCGGCCGCTCATCAGTGTCGGCGTCACCGGAGAGGTGGGGAAGCCCGGCTATTACGGCGTGCCTGCCGATGCCGTCGTGTCGGCGCTGCTGAATGCAGCGGGCGGCCCCACCAAAGACGCGAAGATGAACAAGCTCAAGTTCGAGCGGGATGGACATGCGCTCCTGGCGGGCGGCGACCTGCGCCGGGCGATGGAGCAGGGCCGCACGCTCGACGAGCTGCAGCTGCGCTCGGGAGATCAGCTCATCGTGCCCACGAAGCACCAGGGCGATATCTACGATCCGATCCGGCTCGTGGCCGTGCTGCTGAGCATTCCCCTCACCGTCTACACGCTCACCCATCTGCATTAAGAAAGGAGGGCGACACTCCACGTGCAGGCAGCGAGGGCGCGGTTCCGGACGCGGCAACAACAGACGCGGCAGCTACAGATGAAGCAGCGCGCGCAGCCGGCGCCATCGGTCCTGTGGGTCGAGCCCGACGACGAGCCGGTCGTCCTGCGGCCACCGCACCGCCGCGGGCGGATCGCGCTCCTCGTCACGCTGCTCGTGCTGGCGCTCGGCGCCGCGGCGCTCGATTGGCTGGAGCGTGAGAGCGAGGCATCTGTGCCAGCCACCGGCCGTGACGCCGCGGCGCTCGCGGCCAGCCCTGCTCGGGTCGCGCCGGCACGCGGGCCGGCCGCTCCGCTCGACACGATCGGTATTGAGCGTCGCGTGTTCCCGCCGCCGCCCCCCGCGGCCCGTCCGGCACCTCAGGTGTAGCCACGGCCCTCGCCCACCCCCCGCACCTCCCAGCCACGCACCACGCCGGTACGTCCGCGGGTTCCGGTCGCTCCCCGTGCGCCCGGTCGCTTGTTCGTCGGCGCCACACCGTGGGGTGACCTCTTCGTGGACGACCAGCTCGTCGGTCACACCCCGATCGCCGGCGTGGCGGTCCCGGCGGGCGTGCACCGCCTGCGCATCGTGCGCGACGGCTTCCAGCCGTTCGATTCGGTGGTCCAGATCGGCTCCGGACAGGATCTTCGCCTTACCGATATCGCGTTACACCCGCTCGCGCCCTGAGGCGCGCGCGCAACAGCACCAAGGCTGGCTGATCGGGCCTCCCTCCGCGACAAACCGCACAGTCGCTGCGGGAGGCCCGATCAGCCAGCTCCCGTCAGCCACCCATTCTGAGACGCCGCGGCCCCAGTTTTGAACAATGGCCGGTAAGATGTTGTGCCAACGATGCAGTGGGCTTCCTCCCGACGTCCGGCCGTCGCAGCCGGCGACTCGCGTGCCGCGCGGCGTCGCCGGCGTGTCGTGCGCGCGCTGCGGGGCGACCCTCGGGGCCGACGATTTCAGCGCCCATGCTGTTGCCGTGTTGGCACAGCTGAATCGTTTTGGGCTGATGGGACGGGACGGCCTGTTGCGCGGAGGCCCGGGGCGCGCGACAGGTACCAGCCCTGAAGAACCCTCTTCTATTACTAGTCCTGGTAACTAGGTGACACGGCTGGCTGACCGCGTCTCCCTCCGCGACAAACCGCACAGTCGCTCCGGGAGACGCGGTCAGCCAGCCGTGCCGGTCAGCCAGCCGTGATGGATCTCAAGGTGAAGAGCGGGATCTCCGGCGGGCAGCAGAAACGCGCCGGCAGCACGACCGTGCCGATACCGCGCGACACATACAGCGGCGCCAGCGTATCGCGGTACCATCCGGCCACGAAGCGCCCGCTGCCGGTCGGCGTGTAGGGCGTAAAGAACGGCAGCCGGATCTGGCCGCCGTGCGTGTGACCGGTGAGGACGGCGGCGGGCTGGGGAAAGCGGTCGCGCGGCACCGTGTCGACGTACCCGGGGGCGTGCACCACCCAGATGGCGGGATCGGCGGCGTCGAGCCCGTGCACCGCCGCCGCGACGTCGGGCTCTCCCACCACCGGATCATCGATTCCCACGATCGTCAGCTCCGCGCCGTCGCGTAACACCCGTGCGCTCGAGTTGTACAGCAGCTCCACGCCGACACCCCCGTAGACGCGCTCCGCTGTGACGCGGTCGATCCA
>CBFHAJ010000093.1:0-14859 GCA_965653495.1 uncultured bacterium
CCCACGTGAACGCTTTTCGGCATTTCACTGGACAGTTCCGGAACGTGCCGGCCATCGACGAACACGATGCGCGGACCGGCGCCGATGGCCCGGTCAAGAACCTCGCGCGGCGCGACGCGGGCGACGCTCCCGTGCGGGAGCCCGAAGCGCGTCTCGGCGATCGGGGCCACGCTCGTGAACCGCCATTCTTCCTGCTTCATGGTGGGGAAGCCCAGCTCGGCAAAGCGGGTGATCGCGCTCTGGCGGATCTCCTTGAGCCAGCCGGGAGCGGCACCGGCGCCGTTGCCCGCGAACGCCTTGAACGCGGCGACGTATTGGTCCACCTGATTGGGGCTCACGTCACCACTGCCGCTTCGCGCAGCCAGTCGTAACCCTTCTCCTCGAGCTCGAGCGCCAGGGTCGCCCCGCCGGATCGGACGATGCGCCCCGATGCGAGCACGTGCACGAAATCGGGACGGATGTGCGTGAGGATCCGGTAGTAGTGCGTCACCAGCACGGTGGCGTTGTCGGGGCCGCGCAGCTTGTCCACTGTGTGAGCCACGGTCTTCAGCGCGTCGATGTCGAGCCCCGAATCGGTCTCGTCGAGAATCGCCAGCTTGGGGTCGAGCACGGCCAGCTGCAGAATCTCGTTGCGCTTTTTCTCCCCGCCCGAAAAGCCGTCGTTCACGGGCCGGCTCAGATAGCTCGAGTCCCAGCCGATGGCGTTGAGCTTCTCCTCGAGCGCGTCCATGAACTCGACCGGCCCGAGCTCCTCCTCGCCACGATGCTTGCGGATCGCGTTCACCGCGGCGCGCAGGAAGTACGCGTTCGTGATACCACGGATCGCCACCGGGTACTGGAACGCGAGGAATACACCGTCGCGCGCGCGCGCCTCCGGAGCCATGGCGAGCAGATCCTTGCCCTGGTACAGCACGCGCCCCGCGGTGACCGTGTACGCAGGGTGGCCCGCCAGCACCTGGGCGAGCGTGCTCTTCCCGGAGCCGTTCGGCCCCATGATGGCGTGCACCTCGCCAGTGCGCACCGTGAGATCGACGCCGCGCAGAATCTCGCGGCCCTCCACGGTCGCGTGAAGGTCCTGTATCTGGAGCAAGACGTTGTCCGTCATCCGTTCTCCGTTAACCGACGCTGCCCTCGAGACTGATGCCGAGCAGCCGCTGCGCCTCGACGGCGAACTCCATCGGCAGCTCCTTGAACACTTCCTTGCAGAAGCCGTTGACGATCATCGACACGGCGTCCTCGGCGGCGAGGCCGCGCTGCTTGGCGTAGAAGATCTGGTCCTCGCCAATCTTGGAGGTCGAGGCTTCGTGCTCCATGATCGCCGTGCTGTTGCGCACGTCGATATACGGGAACGTATGGGCCCCGCACTTGTCCCCGATCAGCATCGAGTCGCACTGCGAGTAGTTGCGGGCCTGCTCGGCACCCTTGAGGATCTTCACGAGCCCCCGGTAAGTATTCTGGCCCCGGCCCGCCGAGATACCCTTCGACACGATCGTGGAGCGGGTGTTCTTTCCCATGTGAATCATCTTGGTGCCCGTGTCGGCCTGCTGGCGGTGGTTCGTAACGGCCACGGAATAGAACTCGCCGATCGAGTCGTCGCCCTGCAGGATGCACCCCGGATACTTCCACGTGATCGCCGAGCCGGTCTCGACCTGCGTCCAGGAGATCTTGGAGCGCCGGCCGCGGCAGGCGCCGCGCTTGGTGACGAAGTTGTAGATCCCGCCTCGTCCCTCTTCGTCGCCGGGATACCAGTTCTGAATGGTCGAGTACTTGATCTGCGCATCGTCCAGCGCGACCAGCTCCACCACCGCGGCGTGCAGCTGGTTCTCGTCGCGCACCGGCGCCGAGCAGCCCTCGAGGTAGCTCACGTAGCTGCGCTCATCCGCGACGATGAGCGTGCGCTCGAACTGACCAGTGGACTCCGCGTTGATCCGGAAGTAGGTCGACAGCTCGAGCGGGCAGCGGACGCCCTTCGGGACGTACACGAACGAGCCGTCCGTGAACACGGCCGAGTTGAGCGCAGCGAAGAAATTGTCGTTGTACGGCACCACCGAGCCGAGGTACTGCTGCACCAGGTCGGGATGCTCGCGGATCGCGTCCGAGATGGAGCAGAAGATCACCCCGTGCTTCTTGAGCTCTGCGCGGAATGTGGTGGCGACCGAGACCGAATCGAACACGGCGTCGACCGCGACGCCCGCCAGCCGCTTCCGCTCCTCCAGCGGGATCCCGAGCTTCTCGAACGTTTCGAGCAGCTTGGGGTCGACCTGATCGAGGCTGTCGAGCTTGGGACGCTGCTTAGGTGCCGCGTAATAGCTGATAGCCTGGTAGTCCACCGGGCCGTACTGCACGTTCGCCCAGTGCGGCTCCGGCATCTTCAGCCAGTTGCGATAGGCGCGCAGCCGCCAGTCGAGCATCCAGGCAGGCTCACTCTTCTTCTGGGAGATGAGCCGGATGACGTCCTCGTTCAGCCCAGGCGGGACAACCTCCGCCTCGATATCCGTGACGAAGCCGTACTTGTAGGGCTGGAGGACTTGAGCTTCGATACCACTGCTCATGCGGACTCCGGAAGTCCTTTAGTCGCTGCGAGTTGGACCGAATCATCGAGTACCATCGAGCGAATCCTACAGGACTTATTCGGGATTGTCAACGAGTCCTAGCCCCTCAAAAAATGTCCCGGTTCAGCTCCCGCACCAGCCGCTCGTAGTCCTCCGGCGTGTTGAGATCGTCGAGCACGGCCGGATCGTCCACCGATACGGGGAGAATGTCCGAGGCATGTGCCTCGAGGATGGCCCCGGGGCCGGTGCGCGAGGCCAGCGGGCTCACCTCCAGCTCGTCGAACAGCGCCTGATCCCAGACCACCGGCTGACCACGCCGGTCGGCGAAGGTCGGGACGACCGCCGCCGCGCCCGAGCGGGCGTGCCCTTCCAACAGCCGCCGGATGGTGTCGACGCGCACGTGGGGGAGATCCACGGGCCACGCGAGGGCGGCCTGCGGAAGCAAGGGGCGGACGGCCCCCAGGGCAGCCCTGAGCGAGTCGATCTCCCGGGCGAGGGGGAGGGGGAGGGGGCCCGTGGCGCTGGTGGGATCGATGATCAGGCACTCATGGGCCGCAAGCACGGGGCGGATGCGGGGCGCGTCGGGCCCGAGGACCACCACCCGCAGCTTGACGTCGAGCGCTTCGAGCGCCTGCAGGATCCGCACAACGAACGGCTGGCCACGGAAGTCGAGCAATGCCTTGGGCCTACCCATACGCTCCGAGCGGCCGGCCGCGAGCACGATCGCCGCGGGACCCATGACGCAATGTTAGCGCGAGTTGCACGCCGCCGCCAAATCCCCAAATTGGCGGCCCATGGCTGTGCGCCGCATTCGCCTGTTGGGCGATCCCATCCTCCGGGTCCGCTGCGAGCGGGTCGAGAGCGCGAAGTCGGCCGCGACCCGGCTGATCGCGGACGACTTGCGCGACACCCTGCGCGTGGCGAAGGAGAAGTACAAGATGGGCCGGGCCATGGCGGCGCCGCAGATCGGCGCGCCCGTCCGCATCGTGTTCGTGGCCATCGACAAGCAGCGCTGGACGATGATCAACCCGGAGATCACCGACGTCGGCCCAGACGACTTTACCGTGTGGGACGACTGCTTCTCCATCCCCAACCTGCTGGTGCGGGTCAACCGGGCCTACCAGATCACCGTCACATATACGGACTTGAAGGGGAAGCAGCACGCGATGCCGTTGGAGGGGCCGATGGCCGAGCTGTTGCAACATGAGATCGACCACCTGGACGGCATACTGACGCTCGACCGTCCCAGCGGGCTCGACCCGTTTGCCCTGCGGACGGAGTGGCAGAAACTGCACGAGCCCGAGGAGCGTTACGGGCCGCCCAAGCCGCGGGAGGTTTAAACGGGGTTCGGGCCTGGGGGCTCGGGGCTAGGGCGTCCGGCAGTTCACTCATCGATGCGCTCCACCTACATTCATGTTTGACAGGGGTGCCCGCCGGGAATGGCGGGCTGAGATCACACCCTTTGAACCTGATCCGGTTCGCACCGGCGAAGGGAGTTCCGCATGACCTGCCTCACGCAGATGCACTTCGCCCGACAGGGCACTATCACTTCGCAAATGAAGCGCGTGGCGGAGCGGGAAGAGATCCCGATCGAGGTGGTGCGCGACGAGGTCGCCCGCGGGCGACTGATCATTCCCGCCAACGTGAACCACCTGGCGCAGCGGCTCGACCCGATGGCGATCGGCAAGGTCGCTCGCGTCAAGATCAACGCCAACATCGGCAATTCGGCGGTCGAATCCAACATCGACCAGGAGCTCGAGAAGCTGCACCACGCGGTGCACTACGGCGCCGACACGGTCATGGACCTCTCGACTGGAGGCAACATCGACGCCATCCGGCAGGCGATCCTCGAGGCCTCGCCGGTGCCGATCGGCACGGTGCCGATCTACCAGGCGGTGACCCAGGTGAAGCAGGTCGAAGACCTCACGGCCGACGATCTGCTCGATATGGTCGAGCACCAGGCGCAGCAGGGCGTGGACTACGTGACCGTCCACTGCGGCATTCTGCGGGAGTACGTCGGACTGGCGCTGGGCCGGGTCACGGGGATCGTGTCGCGCGGCGGCTCGCTGCACGCCTACTGGATGATGCATCACAACCGGCAGAACCCGTTCTACACGCACTTCGACCGGATCCTCGAGATCGCGCGTCGGTACGACGTGACGCTCTCGCTGGGCGACGCGCTGCGGCCCGGCTCGGTGGCCGACGCCAACGACCGGGCGCAGTTCGCTGAGCTCGAGACACTGGGCGAGCTGACGACGCGGGCCTGGGCGCGGGACGTGCAGGTGATGATCGAGGGCCCGGGCCACATCCCGATGCACCTGATCGAGGAGAACGTCCGCAAGGAAAAAGCGATCTGCCACGAGGCGCCGTTCTACACGCTCGGGCCGCTCGTCACCGACATCGCGCCCGGGAACGACCACATCACCTCGGCGATCGGGGCAGCGATGATCGGCTGGTACGGCGCGGACATGCTGTGCTACGTGACCCGCAAGGAGCATCTGGGCCTGCCGAACGCGGAAGAGGTGCGCGAGGGTGTGATCGCCTACAAGATCGCGGCCCACGCGGCGGACGTGGCGCGGGGACGCGTCGGAGCCCGCGACCGCGACGACGCCCTGTCGCGCGCGCGCTACGCGTTTGACTGGAACGAGCAGTTCCGCCTGTCACTCGATCCCGCGCGCGCGCGCGAGCTGCACGACGAAGCGCTCCCCGCTGAGTATTTCAAGAGCGCGGAGTTCTGCGCGATGTGCGGGCCGAAGTTCTGCTCGATGCACATCACGCGGGAGATCGAGCGAAAGCTGGGGACGCGGGCGGACGCCGTCCCGGCGGACTGATCCCCTAACAACCCGCACTCTTGCGAGGTCGTGGGGTGACGCTAGTATAGGCACCCTCTTCCTATCGCAGGAGCGTGGCATGCGATTCTTCCCGGTCCGTTTCCGCCTAACACTCGCGCTCGGCCTCGCCGTCGCACCGCCGCTGGTGGCCCAGGGCGGCGAGGTCGGGGGTACCGTTCTCGACCGCACCTCTGGCGCGCCCGTTCCCAGCGCCCAGATCAGCGTCGCCGGGACCACGCTGCGGACCCTCTCGAACGCGGCCGGCCGGTTTCGCTTCAGCGATGTGCCCGGCACTACGGCGGTGCTGCAGGTCCGCGTCATCGGATACCGGTCGCTCGAAGACACAGTCACCGTCGGCAGCGGCGACCTCCGCATCGCGCTCGAGCCCAAAGCGCTCGAGCTCGACCAGGTGGTGGTGACCGGGACGCCCGCGGCCACCACGACCCGCGAGCTCGGCAACGCCGTCTCGCGGATCGATGCGGCCAGCGTGACGCAGACGACGCCGATCAACGACGTGCAGAGCCTCCTGAACGGCCGCGCCGCCGGCGTTCTCATCCAGCCGGCCACCGGCGCCGTCGGGTCCGGGTCCCGGATCCGCATCCGGGGCGCGTCGAGCTTCTCGCTCTCGAGTCAGCCGCTCGTGTACGTGGACGGCATCCGCGTGGACGCCGACTTCGCGTCGGGCCCCACCAACCAGGACTTCGGGTCCAGCTCGATTTCCCGGTTCAACGATTTCAACCCGGACGATATCGGGAGCGTCGAGATCGCCAAGGGTCCGGCGGCCGCGACCCTGTACGGCACCGAAGCTTCCAACGGCGTCGTGCAGATCATTTCCAAGCGAGGCCAGCCCGGGCCCGCCCACTGGGACTTCACGGTCCGCCACGGGATCGACTACTTCTCGAACCCGGACGGCCGGTTCCCGACCAACTACCAGGTCGACAACTCGGGGAACCTGATCTCGATCAACCTCCGGGACCTGGAGGCGCAGGTCGGGGACATCTTTCGCACCGGGCACATCGCCGACTATGAGGCGAGCGTCAGCGGCGGCACGAATGCGGTGCAGTACTACGTGGCGGCGGGCACCGGGCTGCAGGGCGGCCCCGAGCCGAGCAACGACTTCCGGCACACGAGCGGGCACGCCAGCATCACCGTGGCGCCCACCGACAAGGTGACCGTCACGACCAACGTGGGCTACGTGACCGGGCCGACGCGCCTGAGCTGCGAGGCAGGCTGCGGCGGTCGCATGTTCACGACCTTTTACATGAACCCCCGCAACCTCGGCACCTTCCGGCTGGGCTTTCACAGCGGGCTGCCCTACGCGTACGACGAGGAGTACAACTTTGCCCAGGGGCTCGACCGGTTCACAGGCAGCATCCAGGTGCAGCATCACCCCGTGAGCTGGTTCACCCACCGCGTCACGTTCGGCGTAGACCGGACGCACGAGGTGAACTCGTTGTATCAGCCGCTGATCGATTCGCTGCAGCAGTTCTTCGGCTCGGACGCGCTCGGCTACATCGCGATCACCAATCGCGCCGTGGAGAACACGACGCTCGACTACGCGGCCACGGCGACCCTGAATCTGTCGCCCACGCTGCGCTCGAGCTCTTCGGCGGGCCTGCAGTACTATCACGCGCTCATCGACACGACGTTCGCCGACGGGCAGTTCTTCCCGGCACCGGGACTGTCGGCGATCGACGCCACGACCGGGCCTCGCACCAATGCCGGCGGGCTCGAGGAGACGCGGAGCATCGGGGCGTACGGGCAGGAGCAGATCGCGTGGCGGGACCGGCTGTTCGTGACGGCCGGCGTGCGCTCCGACAATCAGAGCACCTTCGGGAGCAACTTCACGAGCGTGTATTACCCGAAGGCGAGCGTCAGCTGGGTGATGAGCGACGAGCCGTTCTGGAAGTTCGCGTTCGTGAACCAGCTGCGGGTGCGCGCCGCGTACGGTGAGTCGGGTCGTGCACCGCCGTACAACGCGGCCGTGCCCACCTACGTCACCGCCACCGGTCCGGGCGACGTCCCTGCCGTCACGCGGGACAATGCCGGCAACCCGAGCCTCGGACCGGAGCGCGGCAAGGAGCTCGAGCTCGGTTTTGACGCGGCGCTGTGGAACGACCGCCTCGGGCTCGAGTTCACCTATTATCGCAAGAAGACGACCGACGAGATTCTCTCCCGGCTCGCTCCCCCGTCGATCGGCGTCCCCACCACGACGCCGCAGTACTTCAACGCCGGGGCCGTACTGAACAGTGGCATCGAGCTGCTCGCCCGGGCGCGGCCGTACGCCCGCGGGGCCGTGAGCGTGGACTTGACGTTCAACGTGGCTACCAACAGCAACACGATTCAGAGCCTGCTCCCCGGCGTGACGTCGGTGTCACCCGGGACGTTCTTGCAGCATAAGGTCGGGTACCCGGTCGGCTCCTGGTTCGCGCGTCGCGTGGTGAGCGCCCAGCTCGACTCGACCGGCAAGGCGATCAACGTGCTGTGCGACGGCGGCAACGGCGGCGGCGTGGCGTGCGCGAGCGCTCCCAGTGTGTACCTCGGCCGCACGATCCCGAACGTGGAGGGCGCGTTCAACCCCACGGTGACGCTGTGGAACCGGTTGCGCGTGGGCGGCTTGTTCGACTTCAAGACGGGCTACAAGAAGCTCGACGGCAACACGCGCGTCCGCTGCACGATCTTCCTGCGTTGCATCGAGAACTTCCGCCCGCTCGAGGGCGATCCGATTCGGGTGGCGGAGGAGCAGACCGGCGGCATTCCGGACTTCTACATCAACGACGCGAGCTTCATCAAGCTGCGCGAGCTCTCCGTCTCCTACAGCCTCCCGGACCAGTGGGTCCGGACGATCGGCGCCAGCCGGGCGATGGTCTCGCTGGCGGGCCGCAACCTGTACACCTGGACGCGGTATCCCGGACTCGAGCCGGAAGCGATGTTCCTCGGCGGCACTCGCGGCGGGAACTTCAGCGCCTGGGAGCAAGCCGACCTGCCGCAGCTCGCCCAATGGATCGTCACCGTCAACGTAGGCTACTGAGGAGAGCGACCGATGAGATACGCCACGATCCTTGTCCTCGGCCTGCTCGCGGTGGCCGGGTGCGACCTGTTCAACAACGCTCTCGAAGTTCAGAGCCCCAGCGTCATCCCGGCGAGCGGGCTGGAAACGCCCGCCAACGCCCAGCTGCTCGTCAACGGGGCGATCGCCGACTTCGAGTGCGCGGTCGGTTCGTACGCCGAGCTGAGTGGCGAGATCACCGACGAGCTGATCGACGCCACCCAGACGGCTGATCGGTTTCCCTACGAGCGGCGCAGCATGACGTCGAGCGACGCGCGCTACGGCGTCAACACGTGCATCAGCCTCGGCGTCTACACGCCGCTGCAGACCGCTCGGTTCTCCGCGCTCAACGTCATTTCCCTGCTGCAAAGCTGGACCGACGCGCAGGTACCCGGGCGCGACACCTTGATCGCCACGCTGCAAGCGTACGAAGGGTACAGCCTCGTGCTGCTGGGCGAAGGCTTCTGTTCCATGGTCGTCTCGACGCTCGACGCGAACCGACAGATTGTGTACGGCGATTCGATCTCGCGTGACAGCACGCTCGAGCTGGCGGTGGTGCAGTTCGGCAACGCCATCACGGGAGCGACGACCACCGGGCAGCGGGCGGTGCTGAACATGGCCCGCGTCGGACGCGCCCGGGCCTATGCGGATCTGGGCCAGCTCGCCTCCGCGGCGGCCGACGCCCAGCAGGTCGATTCGGGGTTCGTCAAGTATGTGACAGCATCAGCGATCAACACGCGCCGCAACAACCGTGTGTGGCAGGAGAACAGCGCGACCAGCGATGCCACGACGCTCGATTCGCTGTTCACGGTCAAGATGAACGACCCGCGCATTCCGTTCGGCGACAAGGGGCGGAACAGCGTGACCGGGTATCACTTGTTCACACAGCTCAAGTACCCGACGGCGGCGAGCCCCATCCGGCTCGCTTCGTGGGACGAGGCGCGGCTGATCGTCGCCGAAGCGGACCTGGCCGCCAGTGATTTCACCCATGCGGACAGCCTGATCACGATTTTTCGGAAGCGGGGCAGCGATACGACGACCCTCTCCAGCACCAATCCCGACACGGTCAAGCTGGCGCTGTTCGATCAGCGGCGCCGCGAGTTCTTCCTGGAGGGGCAGCACCTCGGCGATCTGATCCGTTTCGGGTACACGCCGAACCCGCCGGCGGGCACGGCCTTCAACGGGGGCGGGACCTACGGGACGCAGCTGTGCCTGCCGCTGCCCGACGTGGAGAAGAACAACAACCCGAATTTCTGAGCGGCGCGCTTACGGCGGGGCCCCGGGCGGCAGCCGGCGCGCGGGGTCCTGCCTGTAGAACAGCCGGAGCTGCGCGTACAGCTCGGCGTGATCGCGCTCGAGCTGCGCCGGTTTCTCGAAGAACGTCTCGGTCGCCACGGCGAAGAATTCCGCCCTGTTGGTGGCGCCGTACGCGTCCAGCACCGACGGCCGGTCCTGCTCGGCATCCTGCCGCAACCGCTCGTACTCGTCGGAGAGCACGCGCCCCCACGTGCGCAGCGCGCCAGCCGGCAACACCGGCGCGCCGTCGCCAGCGCCATCCTCGTGGTCGAGCTGATGCGCGAACTCGTGCAGCACGACGTTGTGACCGTCGTCCGGATTGCGTGCCCCCTGCACGGCGTCGTCCCACGAAATCACGACCACACCGTCTCTCCACGATTCGCCGATCAGCGGCTCGGGGGGCCGGGTGATCTGCCCGGTCAGCGGTGTGGGGGCGGATTTGGGAACGAACCCGTGAGGATACACGAGCACCGTGCGCAGCGTGGGATAACAGGGGCCGTCCAGATGCAACAGCAGCAAACACGCTTCGGCGGCGATCGTGACTTTCATCTCCTCCGTCACTGTGAGTCCATCGCAGCCCTCGAAGTGCTTTTCGCTCAGGAACAACTGCACCAGCCGCAACAGCCGGTCTGCTTCGTCCGGGGCGAGCCCGCGCGCGAGCGGAACGCTCTGCGCGAGTATGGCCCGCCAGGACGCCGGGATCGGGGCCCTCGGCAGCCGCAATGGCCGCGCCGGCAGGCGCCGCAGCAGCGGGGCGACGACCACATACGCCAGCGCGAACAGCGCCGCCACCGCCAGCACGACCGCGAACAGGTCCATCATGCCGGGGGCGCGGGGAGGGGCAGGACGCGCGCTAACGCCTTGAGCAGCTGCCCATCCGGGGACCCGCCGTCTGGAGCCTCGGCGAGCACGATGGCGAAGCGGCGCTTGAGGAGCGGGTCGCGCATCGCATGGGCCGCGAATTGCAGCGTGAGTGGGATGAACCAGCGCGCCTGGCGCGCGCCCGCGCCGGCACGGGCAACGGCAGCGTACTGCTCGAATAGCGCGAGCAGGAACGCACCCTTGGAGGGGAACTGGCGATAGATGGCGCCTTTGGTGAATCCCGCGGCTTCCGCGACCTCGTCGAGGGTGCTGACCTCGAGGCCCCGCTCGGCGAACACGGTCAGGCCCGCCTGCAAAAGCATGGCGCGCGTCTCGGCCTTGCGTCGCTGGCGAACGATACCCATCGGTATCAATGATACTAACGCGAATCGTTTCGGGCAAATGAGACCTCCGCCGTGCATTGTCAGATACTCTCAAGTATCCATTTGAGAGGCTCCAGCGCCCTTGTGAGCATGGACCACTGTTTCTATTTGCGTCTCAGATCCTCCCTCCGAAGATTGGGCCCCTCAGCCCCCTTCAGGAGGCGCTCCGTGACCAATCCCCTGCAATTCGATCGCGCCGAGCGCGCCACCGAGTCTGGCGGTGCGACATGCGCGTTTTGCCAGCAGCCGATTTCCGGGTCGTACTACGAGATCAACGGGAAGGTGACTTGTCTCAAGTGCCGCGGTCAGATCCTCGCGGCTTGGGACCGCGGCTCACCGGGCGTCCGATTCGCGAAGGCGCTCGGCCTGGGAGCTGCCGCCGCGGCGTTGGGGGCAGGCTTGTACTTCGGCATCGAGGCCCTCACCGGGTACGAGTTTGGCCTGGTGGCGATCGTCGTCGGCTTGATCGTCGGCGCCGCCGTGCGCAAGGGCTCGACTGGACGCGGCGGCTGGCGCTACCAGGTACTCGCGATGTTTCTCACGTACACCGCCGTGGTGGCCACCGACTCGACCCTGATCGTACGCGAGATCCGCAAGCAATCGCAGGCGCGAGCGGATTCGGTCCAAGTCGCAGGTGTCGCCCAACCGCAGGCTCAAGCCGCGACCGGACCACGGCGGGACAAGCCCGGTCCGATCACTCTGCTGGTCGGCCTTGTCGTGCTCGTCGGAATTGCGTACGCCGCCCCGATCATGATCGGTGTGGCGAACCCACTGCATCTGGTGATCGCCGGTTTCGCCCTGTACGAGGCGTGGAAGCTGAACAGGGGCGCGGCACTCCGCGTCACGGGGCCGTACCAGGCCACGCCACGACCCGCGTCGGCCTGACTGCTCCGTGAGCGACCCGCGCGGGGCAGACGTGGCCACCGTCTGCCCTCAATGCGGCACGCACGTCGCGCCCGCGCTGCTGGCATGCCCGTCGTGTCAGCGGTTGGTGCACGCCGACGAGCTCAAACGCCTGGCGTCGGAGGCGGAGCGTGCGGAGCAGGCCGGCGATCCGAGCATGGCACTCGCCTCCTGGCGGCAGGCGCTCGATCTTCTGCCGCGAGACTCCACCCAGTATCAGGTGGTGTCTGCTCGGGTGACCGGTCTCAGCCGGTCCGTCGACGCGGCGACGCAGCCCAAACCGGGCTCGCGTCTGGGAAAGGGCGCCGCAGGGCTGGGGGCGCTCGGGGCCCTGCTCGCGAAGTTCAAATTTGCGCTCGTCTTCCTGCTCACCAAGGCCAAGCTGCTGCTGCTCGGGCTGACGAAGGCCTCTACGTTCTTCTCGATGCTCTTGTCGGCCGGCGTGTACTGGACCATTTGGGGATGGAAGTTTGCGCTCGGGGTGGTGCTGTCGATCTACGTGCACGAGATGGGTCACGTGCAGGCGCTGCAGCGCTACGGCATCAAGGCGACGGCGCCGATGTTCATTCCGGGAGTGGGAGCCGTGGTGCGGTTGAAGCAGCACCCGGCCGACCGCCGCGAGGACGCCCGCGTCGGACTCGCGGGACCGATCTGGGGACTCGGCGCGGCAGCGGCGGCGTACGGTGTGTATCTGGCCACGGGGAGCGGCATCTGGGCTGCCATCGCACACTTCGGTGCCTGGGTAAACCTCTTCAACCTGTTGCCCGTGTGGCAGCTGGACGGCGGACGCGGGTTCCGAGCCCTGACCCGGGGGCAGCGCTGGATCGCCGCCGCGATCATCGCCCTCATGTGGTATGCGACCGGCGAAGGACTGCTCGCCTTGCTCGGCGTCGCGGCGGCCGCAAGTGCCAGCTTTGCTGAGGCGGCCGAGCTGGCCGACCCCACCGCGCTGTTGCAGTACGGTTTCCTCGTCGTGGTGCTGTCGCTCCTGACGCGGATCGCGGTCCCCGGCGTCCCCCGCTAGACCGCGACACACGCGCACTTGACTGGAGTGGGGCCCCGGCGACTATGTTAGCGACTTGGCCGCCGCAACATTGGAGCGTTGGAGCACTCGATGACGTACATCATTGCCGAGCCGTGTATCAACCTGAAGGATCGATCCTGCGTGGATGTGTGTCCCGTGGACTGCATCTACGAGGGTGAAGACCAGCTCTACATTCACCCGGACGAGTGCATCGACTGCGGCGCGTGCGAGCCGGAGTGCCCGGTGACGGCGATCTTCCCCGAAGAAGACACGCCGCCCCAATGGAAGGCCTTCATCGCGAAGAATCGCGACGTGTTTCAGGCCGCGAGCCCGCCCGGCAAGCCGCAGCGCAAAGGATCGTAAGGCCAAGCCCCGGGCGCCGCGCCCGGGGTTCTCGTTTTTTTCAAGTCAATCCGCGCACGAACTCGGCCAGCAGGCGCCCGACGGCGAGCGGTTGCTCGAGCGGCGCCAGGTGACCCGCGCCAGGAATTACGTGGCACTGCGCGCCGGGGACGAGCTCCGCCATGGCACGGGCTGACTCCGGCGGGGACACCTGGTCGTCCTGACCGGCGACGACCAGGGTCGGGATCCGCAGGGCGCGCAACGTCGCGGTCGAATCGGGCCGGTCACGCATGGCCCGCAGCGCGCCCACGAGCGCCGGCACCGACCAGCGACGCGCCATCTCGCGCACCTGGGCCCCGACCTCGGGCTGGGTCGCCAGCGTGACCGGGGCCAAGAGGCGCGGCAACAGCCGCTCGCTCACGGCATCGGCGCCTTCCCGTTCCGCCAACGCGGCGAGCTCGTCCCTGCCCCGCTTTCCCGCCGGCGAATCGGCGTCGACCCTGGTGTCGGCCAGGACCAGCGCGCGCACCCGCTCCGCGTGGCGGCGCAGCAGCTCGAACACGACGTAGCCGCCCATCGACAGCCCGCACACCACCGCCGCGCGAATGCCGAGCGCGTCGAGCACCGCCACGAGATCGTCGGCGTAGCGCGACAGCGAGTACCCGTCGGCGCCCGCCGCCGCGGAGCCGACACCGCGAAAGTCGGGCGCGACGCGCCGGGCGCCCGACAACGTGGCCAGCTGGTGACGCCACATGGAGCGGTCGAACGGGAACCCGTGCACGAACAGCACGGGCACGCCCTCACCCCGTACGTCCACGGTTAGCTCGGTGTCACCCACCGGTAACACCACCGGCGCGTGCCCGCTCCCCGGCCGGGGGCCAAGAAACCGCGCGATCTCTTCAGGAACGGGCGCGGGCCGGCCGAGCCGATTGATGCAGACGAATACCATGTCCGCTTCGGCGATCAGGGCATCGTCCGACGTGCGGCGGACCACGTGGTGCAGCGTGAAGCTGGTCGTGCCCCGACCAGTGACCGTCGTCTCGACCCGCAACGCGTCACGGGGGAACGCCGCGGCCTGGTACTCGATCACCGCCTTGCGCACCGCGGGCCACACACCGTTGCGGTCGAACAGATCGCTGCCCGGCCCGCGAGCCAGGGCCTCCCACCGGACGCGCTCGAGCAACGTGAGCAGGGCCGCCTGGTTCAGGTGCCCGAAGGCGTCGCATTCATATGGATAGACGGTCAACTCGATCGGGGTGAACGGGCTCACGCGGCGGCCTCCGGGCCGAGACACGGCATCGCAAACGTATGCCAGAAGACCACGCGTTGCACCTTCCGCGTCGCACGTCCCAAGAGAGCGGCGAACGCCTTGGCGCCATACGTCGGGTCAAGCAGGAGACCGTGCTCGCTCGCGAGCGCGCGCGCGCGCGCCCCCTCCGCTGAGGGATACCCGTAGCCTTCTCCGAGCCCGTCCACGATCTCGAGCGGGGTGGGAGCGGGAATCGCGACATGGTGCCGCGCCAGAAGGCCGCGTGCCCCGCTCGCGAGCCAGTGCGTGCGCCACGCGTTGGCGACGAGTCGCGGCGCGACGCGCACCGCGATCACCCGTGTCGGCCAG
>CBFHAJ010000094.1:0-14716 GCA_965653495.1 uncultured bacterium
GAGCCGCACCGTGAGGCGCGCGTTGCAGCGGCCTCCGGAGTCGTCGTCCTGGGGGGGGGGGGAGGTTCCACCCGTTGCGAGCGTGGGGCCCAGCAGGTACAGGTAGGCGTCGAAGGCGTCGGACATCAGGTCGATGGTGACGGTCTCGCCGGCTTTGCCTCGCAGGCGCCATTGCTGGGCATAGGTGCTGTCGGCCGCCAGCAGCACGTCGGTCCGGGCGAGCGAGTCACGCACGGTGTCGCCGACGGCGATGGTGCCGTGCGGCGCGCGCTGCGCGCCGAGCATCCCCGGTGCGAGCGCGAGCAACAGAGCCAGCGCGCGGCTCCCCCCCTCCCCGGCCATAGCGCCGCAATCTGCGGGCGCTAGACCGCGCGCACAATCTCCGTGGCAGCAGCCGCCAGGTCCGTTACGACGCGAAACCCCAGTGCACGCGCCTGGGCGAGGTGGCCGGTGCCGTGTCCGGTGGACACGAGCAGGCCGCGCGCCGCGTTCCTGGTCAGCGCGCGCGCCGGCTCGATGTCGCTCAGCCGGTCGCCCACCCAATAGCTGCACGCCAGGTCCAGGTCCAGTGCGGCGGCCGCGTCACGAAACAGCCGCACGCCGGGCTTGCGGCATTCGCACGGTCCTGTGACCTCGGGATGGTGTGGGCAGAAATACGCCGCATCGACGCGGGCGCCCTGGGTCGCGAGCAGCTCCGTCAGGCGACGTTGTACGGCTTCGTACGCCTTGGCGTCGTACAAGCCGCGCGCGATCCCGGACTGATTCGAGACCGTCACCACGGCCCAGCCTGCGTCGTTCAGCTGGCGGATCCCGGCGCCGGAGCCCGGGAGCAGCCGCACGCGCGCGGGCTCGTGCAGGAAGCCCGGGTGCTCCACGATCGTTCCGTCACGGTCGAGAAACACCGCGCGCCGCCGCGGTGCACGCTCAGCCATCGAGCGCGGCGCGCATCAGGCGAGCGACGGTCTCGACCTCGTCGGGGAGAATGGTGCGGGGGTCCAGCAGTACGCGGTCGTCGGCGATGCGGGCGATCACGGGAGGCTCGCTCCGCCGCAGCCGCGCGGCCAGGGCATCGGGCTCGAGGGGCTGGGGGTGGATGGCCACCAGCCAGGTCTTGAGCTTCGCGCCGGGGAACGAGCCGCCCCCGACTTCCGATTCGCCGGCGACGAGCTCCGCATTCTTGCCCACGGCTTGGTGCAGCGTTTCAGCGCGACGCCGGATCTGCTCGATGTCTTCTGTCAGCATCCGTAGGACCGGGACTTCATCGCGGCATGTGGCGGGATCGCGATATAACGCGAGCGTCGCTTCCAGCGCTGCGAGCGTGAACTTGTCCGACCGCACCGCCCGCGCCAGCGGATCGTTGCGACACGCGTCGATCGCGGCGCGCGTGCCAACGAGAATTCCCGCCTGCGGACCGCCCAGCAGCTTGTCCCCCGAGAACGCGACTGCGTCCATGCCGCTCGCGAGCGCCTGCTGCACGGTGGGCTCACCGGAGAGACCCCACTCTGACAGGTCGCGCAGCAGGCCGCTCCCCAGGTCGTACAGGCTGGCGAGGCCGCGCTGGTGTGCCACCTCCGCGATCTCGGACGCTGGGACTTCGGCGGTAAACCCCGTCACCTGAAAGTTCGAGCGGTGCACCTTGAGGAGCAGCCTGCTGGCGGCCGTCAGGGCCGTCTCGTAGTCACGCCGGTGGGTGCGGTTGGTGGTGCCCACCTCCACGAGGGTGGCGCCCGAGCGCGCCATGATGTCGGGGATGCGGAACGCGCCGCCGATCTCCACCAGCTCGCCGCGCGACACGATCGCCTCGCCGCCGCGCGCCAGCGCCGACAGCGCCACCAGCACCGCGCCGGCAGCGTTGTTCACCACCATAGCATCCTCGGCCCCGGTGAGCTCCACGATCAGGTCGCGGCACAGCGCGTGGCGTGAGCCGCGCTGGCCACGCGCCAGATCGTATTCGAGGTTCGAGTACCCCGCCGCGATGCGCGCCATCGCGTCGCGCGCCGCGCGCGCGAGTGGCGCCCGGCCCAGGTTGGTGTGCAGCACCACGCCGGTGGCGTTGATGACGGGACCGAGCGACGGCGCGGCCAGGCACTCCACGCGCGCGCGGATCGCGGCGGGCCACCCCTCGCGCGGCACGGCGCCGCCCGTGGTGCGCGCCGCGTCGATGGTCTCGCGCACCGCACGCACCAGCAGGCTGCGCGGGTGCGCCGCTGCCAGCGCCGCGACGTCGGGCTCGGCGAGCAATCCGTCGACGGCGGGGAGCCGGCGGCGCGGGTCCGTCATGGCTTGGAGGGCGGCTTGGGCCGCGCTTTGGTGGTGTCGGCGGGTGGCTTGGGCTCGGGAGTCACGAGCACACCCTGCCCGTCGGCGGCCACCCCACTCAAGTTCACCGCGCCGTGCACGCGCACGAAGTACTTGGCCTTGGGCGCGAGCGGCTGCACCGTCTGCACGACCACGCGGTCGTACGGGACGGGCCGCTGGCTCAGCAGCTTGCGGACCCGCGCGGTGTCGACGCGGGCCGCGGTGGTGTCAGCAAGAGACGGCGCGCCCGGGGCCCGGCCGACGGCGGGTGCCCGCTGGGCTGCCGGAGGCCGGGCCCCCGGGCGCGCCGTCGTGTCCCGTTTCGCGGTCGTGTCGCGCAACCGCTTGAACGAGTCGGCCACCGCGCGGGCGCGCGCCTGCATCGAGTCGAAGCGCGCCGGCGTGTACAGCCCCTGCAAGGCCACCGGCGTCGAGTCGGGGAGCGCGAGCAATCGGACCGTGCTCGTGTCCAGCGGGTGCGCGGGGTCGAGCGGTGCGGAGAAGGCGATCCGGAACGCGAGCGAATCGACCGGCTCGACCGTCCGGATCCGCGGGCCCACGGTATCGTGCGCGAAGGCCCACAGCACGGCGCTGGCGGTCGAGTCCACGGTCACGGTCACCGTGTCGAACGCTTCGCGGCGATCCTGACGGCGGTTGTTGTTGTCGTCCTGAATGGCCCACACGCGATAGCGACCGGGCGGGATGGCGGGAAGGCGGAACTCGCCGGCCGAGTCGGCGAGCGTGACGTAGGCGACGGTGTCGGGAAGGGGCATGGCGCGGATCACTGCGCGCTGCAGGATGCGCTGCTCCGCCCAGAGCACCGCCGTGCCGTTGAGCGTGGCGGTGGGGATGGCCGGGCCGGTCGAGAACACCAGTGTCGTGCCGGTCTTGGTCGCGTTGTGTCGCAGGTCGGTAATCCCGGGGAGCAGCTGCAGATGGTAGACCCGATTGCGCTTCCAGCCCTCTTCCGGCGACACGTGGATCGCCGAGCGATGCCACGACACCTTCACGTCGCCCGCGACGGGCGAGAGCACTACCTTCTGCGCGAGCCCGCTGATGGCGCCGCCCGAGCTGCGGCCACTCGGTTGTTCCTCAATGACTTCGTCGAACTGTACGACGGCCGCGCCGTGCAGCTCGGGCACCACGGCCCCAGACTCCGGCTCGGTGCGGAGAATGGCGGGAGGCGTGAGCCGTGGCGGGCCGCCGGGCGGATCGCCCTGGCTGGCGCACGCCGCGAGCAGGGCGGTCAGGAGCAGCCCAGCGATTTGAGCTTGTCGGCCAGCGCCTGCCGCTGGTCTCGCCACGCCCGCTCCTTCTCGCGCTCCTTGGCGACCACCTCGGCGGGCGCCCGCGCGACGAACTGCTGGTTGGTGAGCTTGGCGGCGAGCCCCGCGAGCTGCTGCTCGAGTCGGGTGAGCTCGCCGGAGAGGCGGCGGCACTCCTGCTGCACATCGATGGCGCCCGCCAGCGCCACGAACACCTCGCTGCCGTCGCCGAAGATCGCGTAAGCCCCCGCTCCCACTCGCTTCGCACCCCCGTCGAACGAGAGCTCCTCGAGCTGCGCAAGGCGACGGATCGTTTCGCTCTCTGCCTCGAGCACCTTGAGGTCATCGCTGCCGCGGGGTGTGATGCTCGCGCGCAGACGTGCCTTCGGCGGCACTTTGTACTCCGCGCGGATGCTGCGGATCTTCTCGACGACCTGCTTTACGCGGAGGAATCGCAGATCGAGCTTCGCGTCCACGCGCTCCGGCTTGAAGGACGGCCACGCGGCGACCGCGAGGAGCTCGCCGTGCCGGCGCCCGGGGAGCATCTGCCACAACTCCTCGGTAATGAAGGGCACGACCGGATGCAGTAGACGCAAGGCAACGTCGAAACAGTGCGCGAGGACCGCGTGAGCGGCCGCGGCGTCGCCCGACGCAGCGGGTGCCCGCTGGGCTGCTGCGGAGGGCGATGCCGCGGGCGCAAGGCGCGGCTTGACGGCTTCGACATACCAGTCGGCGAGGTCACCCCACACGAATTCGTAGCAGCGCTTCGCGGCTTCGTCGAGCCGGAACTGCTCCAGGTATCCCGTCGCCGCGAAGACCGCCTCGTTGGCACGCATCAGGATCCAGCGGTCCGCGAGCTGGAGCTGGTCCTCGTCGAGCTCGGTGATGTCCATCACGCGCTCCGGGAGCTGCGCCAGTATGAACCGCCCGATGTTCCAGAGCTTGTTCGCGAAATTCCGCCCGGGCGCGAACGTCGTCTCGAGGTCCTTCGGGTCGAGCACGAGGTCGGCGCCGAGTGAGCTGCCCGCGATCAGGGTCCAGCGCAGTGCGTCGGCGCCATACAGCCGCACCACGTCGAGCGGATCGATCCCATTGCCCAGCGACTTGGACATCTTGCGGTGCTGGGTGTCGCGCACCGTGCCGTGCAGGTACACGGTGGTGAACGGCAGCCGCCGGTCCATGAAGTGGCAACCGGACATCAGCATCCGGGCCACCCAGAAGAACAGGATCTCCTGGGCGGTGACGAGCGTGTCTCCCGGGTAAAAGCGCTGGAGATCGGGCGTCGCGTCGGGCCAGCCGAACGTCGCGAACGGCCACAGCCACGACGAGAACCAGGTGTCGAGCACGTCGGGGTCCTGCTCGACCGGACCGCCGCACTTGGGGCAGCGCGCCGGGTCGGTGCGGTCGGCCCACTGGTGGTGGCACGTGGTGCACGTGAACACCGGGACGCGATGCCCCCACCACAGCTGCCGGGAGATGTTCCAGTCCCGGATGTTCTCCATCCAGTGCTCGAACGTGGCCCGATGGCGCTCGGGGATGATCTGGAACTCGTCCTTGCGCCAGGCCTTGAGCACGGGCTCGGCGAGCGGGCGCATTTTCACGAACCACTGATCCGAGAGGCGCGGCTCGACGATCGTGTCGCAGCGATAACAGCGGCGCGGGGAATATGGGTGCGGCTCGATCTTCTCGAGCTGCCCGGCGGCCCGCAGCAGCTCGACGATCTTTTCGCGTGCCTGAAATCGATCGAGGCCCTCGAGCTCCGGTGGGACCCGGCGCGCGACCGCCTGAACGCCCTCCGGTTCCCCCATCGTCCCGTCTTCCCGCATGACGAGCGGCATCTCGAGCTTGTGCCGTGTGCCGATCTCGAAATCGTTCGCGTCGTGCGCCGGCGTCACCTTGACGAATCCCGTGCCGAACGAGGCGTCCACCGCGTCGTCGGCGATGATCGGGATCGCGATGCCGGTGATCGGCAGGCGCGCGGTCTTGCCCACGAACCCGCGGTGCCGCTTGTCCTTGGGGTTCACCGCCACGGCCGTATCGCCGAGCAGCGTCTCCGGGCGCGTGGTGGCGACCGTGAGGTAGGGCGCGGGTCCATCGGTCACGGCGTACCGGATGTAATACAGCTTGCCTGCTTCGGGCTGGTCGGGCGCCTCGGCCTCTTCGTCGGAGAGCGCGGTGAGGCAGTGCGGACACCAGTGGATCACGCGGTGGCCGCGGTAAATGAGCTGTTCGTCCCACAGGCGCACGAACGCTTCCCGCACCGAGCGGGAATACGCGGGGTCGAACGTGAACCGGGTGCGGCTCCAGTCGCAGGAGCAGCCGATCACCTTGAGCTGCTCGAGGATGGTGTTGCCCGTCTCGCGCACGAACGCCCACACCCGCTCCACGAACCGCTCGCGCCCGATATCGAACCGGGTCGTTCCCTCCTTGGCGAGGAGCCGCTCGACCACGTTCTGCGTCGCGATGCCGGCGTGGTCGGTGCCCGGGAGCCACTCCGCTTCGCGCCCGCGCATCCGCTCGAACCGGATCAGCACATCCTGGATCACGTTGTTCAGGCCGTGCCCGACGTGCAGGATGTCCGTCACGTTGGGCGGCGGGATCACGATCACGTACGGCTGCTTCGGCGAGTCGACGCGGGCCGTGAATACGCCGGCGTCGAGCCAGCGGTGGTACAGCGGGCGCTCGACCGCGTGGGGATCGTACTGGGGCGGCAGCTCGAAGCGGGGCATTCCTTATAATAGGCAGGACGGTGGAGGTCGGTGGAGGGCGGAGCAGGGCGGAGGAGGCTGTGCCGCGTGCTGACGACCTCCCCCGCCCTTCACCGCCTTCCACCGCCCTCCACCGATCTCGCCTTTGCATGTAGAATTGTCTCTCATGCCCGACGACTCCGCGCCACTCCCCACGGCTCGCCTCGCCCGCTGGATCGCGATCGCGGTGCTGATCATGTTCACCGTCTTGCTCTACTTCCGCGACGGGAGGGACCTGCTCCCCATTACCGGGGGCACTCCCCCCGTCACGACCACGCCGGCTCGCTGACTCGATGGTCGCCGCCGAGATCCGTGTCACGCTCCCGGACGGGAGCGAGAAACGCGTCCCCGCGGGCTCGACGGGCGCCGATCTCGCGCGGGCGATCGGCCCAGGGCTCGCGAAGGCGGCGCTGGCCGTGCGCGTCAACGGCGACGTGCGTGATCTCGGGCGCCCGCTCGCTGACGGCGCGAAAGTCTCGATCCTCACCGACCGGGATCCGCAGGCCCTCGACGTGCTGCGCCACTCTTCTGCGCACGTGCTCGCGACGGCGGTGCGTCAGCTGTTCCCGCAGGCGCAGATCGGGTTCGGGCCTCCCATCGAGGACGGTTTCTACTACGACTTTCAGGTTGAACGGCCCTTCGCGCCGGAGGATCTCGAAGCCATTGAAAAAAAGATGGCGGAGGTCGTGAAGGCCGATTACCCGTTCGTCCGCGAGGAAGTGTCGCGCGCGGACGCGAAACAGCGCTTCAAGGACGACCCCTTGAAGCTCGAGCGCATCGACGACCTCGGTCCCAACGAAATCATCTCGGTCTATACCGACGGCCCGTTCGTGGACCTGTGCCGCGGCCCGCACGTGCCCAGCACTGGGCGGATCAAGCACTTCAAGCTGCTCCACGCCGCCGGGGCGTACTGGCGCGGCGACGAGCGCCGCCAGATGCTGCAGCGCATCTACGGCACCGCCTGGTTCACGAAGGACGACCTCGAGGCGTACTTGCGGCGCCTCGAGGAGGCCAAGAAGCGCGATCATCGCATCTTGGGCAAGCAGCTCGACTTGTTCTCGATCCAGGAAGACGTCGGGCCTGGCCTGGTGTTCTGGCATCCCAAGGGCGCGATGCTGCAGTTCCAGCTGCGCCGTTTCATCGAGGACACGATCCTCGAGCGCGGCTACTCGCTGGTATACACGCCCAACGTGACGCGCGAAGAGCTGTTTCTGCGCTCGGGCCACCTGCCGCTGTACGCGGCGAACCAGTTCCCGCCCATGGCGGCCGGCGAAGGCGAAGCGGAGAGTGTGCGCTACCGGGTGAAGCCGATGAACTGCCCCATGCACATCCTGATCTACGCTTCCCAGCAGCGCAGCTACCGCGATCTCCCGGTGCGCCTCGCCGAGATCGCGAACGTGTATCGCAACGAGCGCTCGGGGACGCTGCACGGCATGCTGCGGGTGCGCGGGCTCACGATGGACGACGCGCACATTTTTCTGCGCGAGGATCAGATCGAGCAGGAGATCTTCCAGCTGCTCGACATCGTGGAGCTGGTGCTCGGGAAGACCTTCGGCCTGTCCTACCGGCTCGACCTCGCCACCCGGCCCGACAAGAAGCTCGGCACCGACGCGACGTGGGACCAGGCGGAGCGGGCGCTCGAGGAGGCGCTCAAGCACCGCGGGGCGACCTATCGCATCGATCAGGGTGGCGGCGCGTTCTACGGGCCCAAGATCGACATCAAGTTCAACGACGCGATCGGGCGCGAGTGGCAGGGCGCGACGATCCAACTGGACTTCGAGCAGCCGGAGCGGTTCGGGCTCGAGTACACGGGCGAGGACAACCGGCCCCACCGACCGGTGATGATCCACCGGGCCATCTATGGCACGATGGAGCGGTTCGTCGGCTTCCTGATCGAGCACTTCGCCGGCGCGTTCCCCCTGTGGCTCGCTCCCGAGCAAGTGCGGGTACTCCCGATCTCGGACGCGCAGGCGCCCGCGGCCCGCGCCTTGCACGAGCGACTGCGTGCCGCCGGGATCCGCTCGTTTCTCGACGATCGAAACGACACCCTCAACTACCGCATCCGCGACGGCGAGCTGCACAAAGTGCCATACATGGCTGTGGTGGGGCAGCGCGAGGCGGACGCCGGCACGGCGGCGGTGCGGGCGCGCGGGGCGGGCCAGAAGCAGGTGGTGCTTCCCGTGGCGGATTTCATCGCGAAATTGCAGGAAGAGATTCGCACGCGGAGCTTGAACCCGTTAGTTTGAGGAACGCGGAAGGCGGAACTCGGAACGCGGAACGGCAGCGCACGCGTCTGTTCCGCGTTCCCACTTCCGCGTTCCGCGTTCTGGAGTCGGCATGGCCAACGAGCACACCACCCCCGTCATTCTCAGCGCTTGCCGCACCCCCGTCGGCAAGTACCTGGGGGGCTTGTCGCCATTGCCCGCCCCCCGGCTCGGCGCCCTCGTGGTCCGCGACGCGGTGCGCCGGGCCGGTATCGATCCCGGCGTCGTCGAAGAAGTGATCATGGGCAATGTGCTGCAGGGGGGTGTCGGCCAGGCGCCGGCGCGCCAGGCGGCGATCCATGCGGGCCTCCCAGGGATCATTCCTTCCCTCACGATCAATAAAGTCTGCGGCTCCGGGCTCAAGGCGGTGATGCTCGCGGCGCAGGCCATCCGCGCGGGCGACGAGCAATGCGTGGTGGCGGGCGGCATGGAGTCGATGTCCAACGCGCCGCACTACGTGTACGGGATGCGCGGCGGCATCAAGGCGGGGAACACGGAGCTCGTGGACGGCATGATCCGCGACGGGCTGTGGGATTCGTTCTCGGACAGCCACATGGGCAGCCTGGCTGAGTACACCGCCCAGAAAGCCGGTGTGTCCCGCGCGGACCAGGATGCCTTCGCGCTCGCGAGTCATCAGAAAGCGGTCGCGGCAATGGAGGCGTGTCACTTCAAGGCCGAGATCGTGCCGGTCGAGATTCCCACCAAGAAGGGCACGTCGATCATCGAGAAGGACGAGGGGCCGCGCAAGGACACGTCGCTCGAGGCGCTGGCGGCGTTGCAGCCGTCCTTCGAGAAGAACGGCACGGTCACCGCGGGGAATGCGCCCGGCTTGAACGACGGCGCGAGCGCGCTCGTCGTCGCCTCGCTCGCGTTCGCCCGGGCGCACCAGCTCGCGCCCCTGGCGCGCATCACGGCGTACGCGACCGGCGGGGGCGAGCCCAAGGATCTGTTCTTCGCGCCCATCGTCGCTGTGAAGAACCTGATGGCCAAAGCGCATACGACCATCGCCGACTACCAGCTGATCGAGGCGAACGAGGCGTTCGCCGTGCAGGCGCTCGCCGACGGCCGGGCGTTGGGGTGGGACTGGGATCGCGTCAACGTCAACGGCGGGGCGATCGCCCTCGGCCACCCGATCGGCGCGTCGGGTGCGCGCATCCTCACGACCCTGCTGTACGCCCTGCAACACCGCAAACAGACTACCGGCCTCGCGACGTTGTGTCTCGGAGGCGGGAATGCCGTGGCCCTCAGCGTGGAGATGCTCTGATGCAGGCTCCGACCGCCGTCGTATCCGCTCCTCCGCTCACCGGACGCCGTGTGGTTGCCGCCGTGCTGGGCGCGGCCCTGGTCACGAGCGCCGCGCAGATCGCCGTCCCGCTTCCGGGCACGCCCGTCCCGATGACCTTACAGCCGCTCGCCGTGCTGCTCGTCGGCGGATGGCTCGGCGCCCGGCTCGGTGCCAGCTCGCTCGTGCTCTACCTGGTGCTCGGCGCGGCGGGTCTGCCGGTCTTCACGCCCTTCGGTGTGCCGGGCATTGCGCGCCTGCTCGGCCCCACGGGTGGCTACCTGCTGGCGTACCCGGTAGCGGCGTTCGCGGTCGGGCGCCTGGTGGGCGACCCACGCGCTTGGGGTCGGGTGGCGGTCGCCGTCCTCGTCGGGTTGGTCTTGATTCGCCTGGGCGGTCTGGCGCAGCTCCTGATTCTCACGGGCAGCGTCGCGGGCGCCGTGCGATTGGGAACCCTCCCCTTCGTGCTGGGCGACCTCGTGAAACTGGGGCTCGCCCTGCTGATTCTGAAACCGACCGTGAGTCCCCTCCGCGCGCGCCTAAGACGGCGCGCGTTTCGGTTGCGGCCCGTGCGAAGGTTGCCGGGCTCGCGCTCGCCTGGATCATCGCCTTCACGGCGCTGGGCGTGGGCGCGAGCTGGGCCTTGATCGCCCTGCCGCTGCGGCCCGATGCTCGCTGGGAGCTCGCCTGGGGCTCGTTCGTTTCGGCGCTGGGCTTCGCCCTCGCTACGTGGCTCGTGGGACGGCTGGTCGAGCGCCGCTCGTGGGCCGATCTGGGGTGGCGTCCGGTCACCGGCGTTCCGCGTGGGCTGCTGCTCGGCGTCGCGGGGGGTGCCGTCATGGCCGCGCTGGCGGTGGGTCTGGCCGTCATGGGGGGGCGGGCCGCTGTGTCACACCGCGGTCCCTGGACCGCGTGGAGCCCCGCAGCCATCCCCCTCGCGCTCGGCTTCCTGCTCGCCGCGCTCACCGAGGAGCTCATGTTCCGCGGCTACCCGCTGCGCCGGCTGGCGCACGCGATCGGGGCGACGCCCGCGACGATTCTCGCCGCTATCGGGTTCGGGCTCGCGCACCTGGGCAATCCCAGCGCGACGGCCTTCTCCACCGTCAACGTGGCGCTCGCCGGCGTGTGGCTCGCGTGCGCGTTCTTCTCACCGGGCGGCATGCCGCTCGCGTGGGGGGCCCACTTCGGCTGGAACGCCACCCTGGCGCTCGTGTTCGCGGCCCCGGTGAGCGGCTACGCCTTCCCGCTTCCGGCCTTCGCGTACCGTCCGGGCCCGCACGGCTGGATCGACGGCGGGGCGTTCGGTCCCGAGGGCGGTGTCGTGACCACGCTCGTCATGGTCGCCGGGACCGCCGCGCTCATCGCGTGGAGCCGGCGGGGAGGGCAGGGCACCCAGCCGGCCGCGGAGGCTGTGGTCGCGTGAGCCGGGTCGCGGTGGTGGGCGCCGGGACGATGGGCAACGGCATCGCCCACGTGTTCGCGCAGCACGGCTGGGACACCGCCCTGATCGACGTGGCGCCCGGGCTGGTCGAGCGCGCGTTGGGCGTGATCCGCGCAAACTTCGAGCGGCAGGTCAAGAAGGGGACGGTCACGGCGCAGCAGCGCGACGCGGCACTGGCGCGCATTCGCACGTCGCCCAGCCTCGATGCCGTGAGCGACGTGGAGCTCGTCGTCGAAGCGGCCACCGAGCAGTCCGAGGTCAAAGGCAAGATATTTCGCGACCTCGATCGCCTGGCCCCACCGCGGGCGATCCTCGCCAGCAACACCTCGTCCATTTCGATCACGACGCTCGCGGCGCAGACCAAACGCCCGGCGCAGGTGGTCGGGATGCATTTCATGAACCCGGTGCCGGTGATGACGCTGGTGGAGGTGATCCGCGGCCTGGAGACGTCGGACGAGACCGCAAAGAAGGTTGTAGAGGTTGTAGAGGTTCTCAAAAAGGTTCCGGTGGTCGTTCAGGACGCGCCGGGCTTCGTCTCCAACCGCGTCCTCATGCCGATGATCAACGAGGCGATCTTCTGCGTAATGGAAGGAGTGGCGACGCCGGAAGCCGTGGACGCGGTGATGAAGCTCGGCATGAACCATCCGCTCGGGCCGCTGGCCCTGGCGGATCTGATCGGCCTGGATGTGTGTCTCGCGATCCTCGAGGTGCTGCAGCGCGACCTGGGGGACGACAAGTACCGGCCGGCGCCGCTGTTGCGGAAAATGGTCGCGGCGGGCCGGCTGGGGCGGAAGAGCGGACGTGGATTCTATGTCTATCGCGATTGAGCCGCCGGGCCTGTCGGAGACGCAGCGCCAGATCGTCGAGCTGGCGCGCGAGTTCGCCCGGACCCGCATCGAACCGTTCGCCGCCGAGTGGGACCGCACGGGGCAGTTCGCGCGCGACGTGATCGAGGCGCTGGGCGAGCTCGGATTCCTCGGCATGTGCGCGCCCGAGCAGTACGACGGCATGGGCCTCGACACGGTGACCTACCTGCTCGCGCTCGAGGAAATCGCGGCGGCAGACGCGAGCATCGCCGTCTCGCTCTCGATTCACAACGCGATTCCCACCACGATGCTGGTGCGGCACGCCAGCGCGGCGCAGAAGGAGCGCTGGCTGCGGCGCATGGCGCGCGGCGAGCTGCTGGCCGCGTTCGCGCTGTCGGAGCCCGAGTCGGGATCCGACGCCGCGGCGCTGCGTACCCGCGCCGTGCGCGACGGCGACGAGTGGGTGCTCTCGGGCGCCAAGGCATGGGTCACGAACGGCGCCACCGCCGGAATCGTCATGCTGATGGCCCGCACCGAGCGCGGCATCTCCGCCTTTATTGTGCCCACGGATACGCCGGGTTATCGTCCGGGGAAGCCCGAAGACAAGATGGGGTTGCGCGCCTCCAACACGGTCGCGCTGGCGCTCGAGGACGTGCGCCTCCCGGCTGACCATCTGTTGGGCGAGGATGGCGCCGGGTTTGGGTATGCGATGGAAGGGCTCGACGCCGGGCGGTTGGGAATCGCCGCGCAGGCCGTAGGCATCGCGCGCCGGGCGCTCGAGCATGCGCTGAGCTACTGCGCCGAGCGCAAGCAGTTCGGCCAGGCGCTGCGCGAATTCGAAGGGGTGCAGTTCAAGCTCGCCGACATGGCGACCCGCGTGGAAGCGGCCCGTGCCCTCGCGCATGTCGCGGCGGGGCGCCGCGATCGCGGCGAGGACGTCACCACCTCGGCGAGCATGGCCAAGCTGTTCGCCTCGGAAACCGCCATGTGGGTGACCACCCAGGCGGTGCAGCTGTTCGGGGGGTACGGGTACATGCGGGACTTCCCCGTGGAGAAGCTGTTCCGGGACGCGAAGGTCACGGAGATTTATGAAGGCACCAGTGAAATCCAGCGGATCCTCGTCGCCCGCGGCCTCTACCCTCGGGGCTAAGCTCACCCCCACCCCCGCCCCCGACCCCGCGCGCCAGCCCGGGGAACACCAGGGGTTCGACGTTTTCTCCCGTCTCGCCGAGCACGATCACGAGCAGGTCAGTTTCTACCAGGAGCGGTCGAGCGGGTACCGGGGGATTATCGCGATTCATTCGACCGTGCTGGGGCCCGCGCTCGGGGGCACGCGCTTTTGGCACTACGCCAGCGACGAGGCCGCCCTGGTGGATTGCCTCCGGCTGGCACGGGGCATGACGTACAAAGCGGCAGTGGCCGGGCTGAATCTCGGCGGCGGCAAGAGCGTGATCATCGGGGACAACCGCACGACGCGCCGCGAGGCGCTGTTCCGGGCGCACGGACGCCACGTCGAGTCGTTGCACGGACGCTACATAACCGCCGAGGATGTCGGCACCAGCACCGGTGACATGGAGTTCATCAAGGCGGAAACGGACCATGTCACCGGCCTGATCGGCAAGTCGGGCGATCCGTCGCCGGTCACGGCCTACGGCGTGTATCGCGGCATGAAGGCCTGTGCCAAGCATCGCTACGGCTCGGACAGCCTGACCGGAAGGGTCGTGCTTTTGCAGGGATGTGGCGCCGTGGGGTACCACCTGGCGCGGCTGCTGCACGCCGAGGGCGCCAGGATCGTCTGCACCGACATCGACCCGCAGCGCGTCAAGCGGGTGGTGGAAGAATGCGGTGCGACGGCGGTCGGCGAGGACGCGATCTATTCGGAGCGCGGCGATATCTTGGCGCCGTGCGCGCTCGGGGCGGTCATCAACGACGCCACGGTGGACCGCCTGGGGGTCGACATCGTGGCCGGAGCGGCCAACAATCAGCTGGCGGAGGACCGTCACGGCGATCAGCTCGAGCGGCGCGGGATCACCTATGCGCCCGACTACGTGATCAACGGCGGCGGGTTGATCAACGTGAACGCGGAGCTGCATGGCTGGGCCCCGGAGCGGGCCCGCTCCAAGGCGGGCGAGATCTACGACACGCTGCTGCGCGTGTTCGAGATCGCGCGCGAGGAGCGGATTCCCAGTTATCAGGCGGCCGATCGGCTCGCGGAGCAGCGCATCGCGGCCCTGGCGCAGGTGCGACGCAACTTTGTCTGAGCGAATTTACGTCGGCGCCGATCACGCCGGCTTCCAGCTGAAGCAACACCTCGTGGACGAGCTCAAGCGCCTCGGCTACGAGCCGGTCGACGTGGGCCCCGGCACGATGGACCCGGCGGACGACTACCCCGACTACGGCCGCCCCGTCGCCGAGGCGGTGAGCACCGGCAAGGCGCGGCGCGGCATCCTGACCTGCGGGACCGGGTTGGGGATGTCCTACGTGGCGAACCGGTACCCGCGCGTGCGCGCGGCCGTGGCTTGGAGCCCCGAGATCGCCGAGCTGGCGCGCAAGCACAACGACGCCATCGTGCTCGTTCTGCCGTCGCGATTCGTGAGCGAGGAGGAGGGGATG
>CBFHAJ010000095.1:0-14713 GCA_965653495.1 uncultured bacterium
CGGGCGTTACGGCATCGAATGGCGCGGGGCCGTTCGTCGCCGCGGCGCTCGCGGTGCTGGAGGAGGGGCAGCGCGCGCGCCGCGGACCCGACGTGGCGATCGGTGACCAGCTGGTCGGAGGGGGGGGAGGGCGGGTGAACGTAGTGCTGCCGCCCGCCGACGCCGCCCTGCGCGGCCCCGTGAACCGCGCGCTCTCGGCGACGGGCGCGCGCTGGCGGCTGGTGCGCGGCACCGCAGGTACGCCCGGGCCGATCGTGACGGCCACGGTTCCCGGGATCGAGGGCATTCAGGTCACCAGGCGGTATCGCCTCGACGCGACGGCTGGGGACAGCGGTGTGCTCGCGACTGTGAACGGCGAGCCGTGGCTGGTGCGCGACGGCTCGGTGCTGCTGCTCGGCAGTCGCCTGGACACGGCGTGGACGGCGCTACCGGCGGCTCCGGGGTTCGTCCCGTTCGTCGACGCCCTGGTGAATCGGCTGGCGCGTGGCGAGACGCCGCTCTCGGAAGTGGAGGGCGCCCCGGGCGTCGTGTTCCGGACGCACGGCGCAGACACCTTGGGCGCGACGATCTCAGGCCCGGACCCGCGCGAGTCCGATCTCACGCCCGCGCCCGAGGCGCTGGCGCGCGACGTGCTGGGCGCCGACGTGCTCGATGCGACTGGCTTCGCCGCCGCTCGGTTCGCGGGCGGGGGGCAGAGCGATGCGAGCGGCCCGCTCCTCGTGGTCGCCCTGCTCCTCGCCGCCGCCGAGCTCGGCGTGGCAACACTCACCCGCTGATGGACCTGTCGTTCCTGGTTGAGCGGGTGGATGCCGTGCCCGGCACGCGTGCGCTGGCGGCGGCTCTCCCCGCGGCCGGTGCACGCCACGGAATCGCGGGGCTGCCTGGGTCGAGCGCGGCCGTGCTGATCGCGGCCCTGTCGCGGCGCCTGCCGCAGCGGGTGTTCGCCGTGGTCGTCCCCACGCCGACCGACGCCGAGCGGTGGCTCGCCGATCTCCAGGCGCTGGTCGGCGACGGTGCCGCGTTGTACCCGCAGCGCGAGGCACTGGGAGCCGAGGAGCCACACGTCGAAATCGCCGGCGAGCGGATCGAAACGCTGGAGGCGCTGCTGTCGGGGCGCACCCGGCTGCTCGTGACGACCGCGCGGGCCTGCGCGGAGCGAAGTGGAGTGCCGGCGGCGCTGCGTGACATGCAACTGTCGCTGGCTGCCGGGAAGCGGGGAGCGGGGAGCGGTACTCTCCGCGAGGCCATCGAGCGCCTCGAAGTCATGGGCTACGCGCGCGTCCCCACGGTGACAGAAGTCGCGCAGTTCAGCGTGCGCGGAGGGATCCTCGACGTGTACGGCTTCGGAATGGCGGCGCCGGGACGCGTCGAATGGTGGGGGGACGAGGTGGAGTCGATCCGCAGCTTCGATCTCGATTCGCAGCGCTCGGGCGAGCCGATCGAGCGCGTGACCGTCCTACCGGTGAAGACCGAGGCGAGCGGGGCCGGTGAAGGGGAAACGGTGCGGACTTCACTACTCGAGCTGTTGCCGAGCGACACCCTGATCGTGCTGGAGCAGGAATCCGCGCTGGAACGCGAGGTCGACCGCGCGTGGACGGAGGCGGCGCATCATCTCGAGGTGGCGCGGCGGCTCGGCGAGGAGGCCCCGGCGCGTGATGCGCTGTTCGTCGATCCCGGCGCGTGGCGCGCGCGGCTGGGCGGGTTCCCGCGGCTGGCGCTGAACGCCCCCGACGCGACGACGCGGCTGCCGCTCGCGCCGCCCGAGCCGATCGATCGCGACATCCGGCGGCTGCGCCAGGTGGTGGCGGGGGAGCCGGCCACGGTGATCCTGTGCGACAACGAGGGGCAGCGCGAGCGGCTGGAGGAGCTGCTCGACCCACCCCCCGCGCACACGACGCTCGTCGTGGGCGCGCTCGACGGCGGTTTTGTGCTGCCGGGGCTGCGGGTCCTGACCGATCACGAAATCTTCCGGCGTGCCCGGCGGCTGCGGCGACCGCGTCGGTACCGCGAGGCGACCGCGACCGCCGCCACGCGCGCGCTGCGCGGAGGCGACTTCGTGGTGCATCTCGAGCACGGCATCGGCATCTACCGCGGCATCCAGACCATCGCCGTCGGCAGCGAGGGCGGGACGCTCGAGGTCGCCGTCATCGAGTACGAGGGCGGCGCGCGTCTCAACGTGCCGCTGTACCGGCTCGACCAGCTGGAGCCGTACCGCACAGCTGGGAATGGCGAGGCGCCGCCCCCCAGGCTCCATCGCCTGGGTGCGACGACCTGGCAGCGCCAGCGCGACAAGGCGCGCGCGGCGATCCGCAAGATGGCGGCGGAGCTGCTCGACCTGTACGCGCGGCGCCAGATCGCGCATGGCTACGCGTTCCCTCCCGACACGCCCTGGCAGCGTGAGCTCGAGTCCGCCTTCCTGTACGAGGACACGCCTGATCAGCGGCGGGCGTCTGAGGAGGTGAAGCGCGACATGGAGCGCGCCCGGCCCATGGACCGGCTGCTGGTGGGCGACGTGGGCTACGGCAAGACGGAGGTCGCGCTGCGCGCGGCGTTCAAGGCCGTCCAGGCGGGGAAGCAGGTGGCCGTGCTCGTGCCCACGACCATTCTGGCCGAGCAGCACGGTCGCACCTTTCGCGAGCGCCTGGCGGACTATCCCGTGCGCATCGAAGTGCTGTCGCGGTTCCGGGGCGGGAAGGACGCGAAGCAGGTCACACAGCGGATGGCGCGGGGCGAAGTGGACATCGTGATCGGCACGCACCGCCTGCTGTCGCGCGACGTGACGTTTCACGATCTCGGCCTGCTCATCGTCGACGAGGAGCACCGCTTCGGCGTGCGCCACAAGGAGCGCCTCAAGGCGCTGAAGCTCGCGGTCGACGTCCTGACGCTCACCGCGACGCCGATCCCGCGCACCTTACACCTGTCACTTGCCGGCCTGCGGGACCTGGCGCTGCTCGAGACACCCCCCAAGGACCGCTCCCCCGTGGTGACGTTCATCGAGCCGTGGGACGACGGCCTGATCGAGGAAGCGCTGGCGCGCGAGCTGGACCGCGCGGGCCAGGTGTACTTCGTGCACAACCGCATCGAGACCATCGCCACGGTGGCGGAGCGCGTGCGGGCGCTCGCGCCGCGTCAGGCGCGCGTCGCGGTGGCGCACGGCAAGATCAAGGAGACGGAGCTCGACCGGGTCATGGCCCGCTTCGTGGCTGGCGAGGTGGACATCCTCGTGTCGACCATGATCGTCGAGTCTGGGCTCGACGTGCCCAATGCGAACACGATGCTGGTGAACCGCGCGGATCAGCTGGGGCTGGCGCAGCTATACCAGCTGCGCGGCCGCGTGGGCCGGAGCCACCGCCGCGCATACTGCTACCTGCTGGTGCCCGACCTGGTCGACCCCGACGCCGAGGACCGCCTGCAGGTGCTCGAGCATCACACCGACCTGGGGTCGGGCTACCGCATTGCCCTGCGCGACCTCGAGCTGCGTGGCGCCGGCAACCTGCTCGGTGCGGAGCAGACGGGACACGCTCAAGCGGTCGGGTTCGATACGTACCTGCGCTGGCTGCAGGAGACCGTCGAGGCACTCAAGACTGGGGAGCAGGGAGCGGGGAGCGGTACGTTCCCGCCCCCGGAGGTGATTCTGGACCAGGCGGCGCACCTCGCGGACGCGTACGTGCCCGATGAAGCGGTGAAACTCGAGCTGTACCAGCGGCTGGCGCGGGCCGACACGGCTGGCGAAATTGAGGCCGTACGCGAGGAATTGCGCGATCGCTTTGGGCCGTTGCCGGACGAAGCGCAGCGGTTACTCCTCGTGTCGGAGCTCCGCGCGCTCGGTGCCCGGGCGGGACTGGAGATGGTCCTCGTGAAGGGCGACGAGGCGCGGCTCACGTTTCGGCGGGACGCGAAGCCGCGTCTCGCCACGCTGACCGCGGCGCTCGACGCGGTGCAGTTCGAGGCCGAGGTGCGGCGGGCGGCCCCGCTCTCGCTGCGACTTCGGCGCGTCGGCGGTGAGGCCATCGGTCCGGGATTGACCCGCGCCCTCACCACGGTTCTCGGGGACTGAGGCTAAGGAGCTGGCATGCGGCGCTGGAGTGCCCTGACGGTCGTGCTGGCATTGGCGGGCTGCGGCCCGTTGAAAGACGCATTCTCGGCGCACGCCGAGGTCGCCGGGACCGCGGCGGGGCAGAGCCTCACGGTCGAGCGTCTGGCGACCCTGGTCGGACGCGCGTCACGGATTCCCGTCCGTCCTGACGTACTCACCGGCGTCGCGAACGTGTACCTCGACTATGCCACGCTCGCCACGGCTCTGGGCGACGGTCGTGACCTGCGCGACTCCGCGCTCGTGCTCGCGTCGGAGTGGCCGGTCGTGGCCCAGCTCAAGTGGGAGCACTATCACGAGCGCCAGATCGCGAACCGCGGGCACGTGACGCCTGCCGCCGCGGACTCTGTGTACCGGGCGGGGACCGTGCGGCTGTTCCAGCATATCCTGATCCGCGTCCCGCCCAGCGCCCTGCCCATGGTCGAGGAGCAACAGAAAAAGAAAGCGGAGGGTGTGCTGCGCCAGGCCGTGAACAAGGGCGGGGCCTCGTTCGCGCAGCTGGCGAAGCAATACTCAGAGGATCAGGGGACGAAGTCGCGCGGGGGCTACCTGCCCGCCACCCCGCGCGGTCAGTTCGTGCCTGCGTTCGACAGTGCGGCGTGGACCCTGGCGCCCGGCGCGTTGAGCGGCGTGGTCCGTTCGCCGTTCGGCTTTCACATCATCCGGCGGCCGCCGTTCGCGGAAGTGCGCGACTCGTTCCGAACCGACCTCGAGACCTCGCGAGGCACCCGTTCCGATTCGCTTTTCTTCGACAGCCTCACGACGGCGCGCCAGCTCAAGGTCGAGTCCAGCGCCCCGGCGCGGGTGCGCCAGGCCGTGCCGCAGATCGTCTCGGCACGGACCGACGACCGTCCGCTGGCGACGTTTCGCGGCGGGGCGTTCCGGGTGCGCGACCTCGCCCGCTGGCTCCTGGCGCTCGATCCCAACGACGTGCGGGGCGTCTCATCCGCCACCGACGACCAGCTCAAGCAGTTCGTGAGGGTGCTCGCGCAGCGCGACCTGTTGCTCGAGCTGGTGGACTCGGCGGGCATGCGGCTCACGCCCGAGGACTGGGGCCGCGTGCGCGCCGAGCACGACTCGAGCGTCGCGCGGTTGGAGAGCGTATTGAAGATCACGCCCCAGATGCTCAAGGACTCGGCCGCGACCCCGGAGGCGCGGGTGCGCCTGGCGATGGCGCACGTGGACGGCTATATGGACCAGGCGGTGTCGCTCGGCAGCGTCGCGTTCGTCCCGGTACCCCCGTTCCTGGCGGCGGCGCTGCGCCAGGGGGAGGCCTGGTCGCTCAACGAGGCGGGGATCGCGCGGGCCCTGGAGCGTGCCCAGGCGATCCGGGGCGCCGATACGACGCGCCGCGCCGCTCCGGCAGCGGGCGGCGGCGCGTTGAAGCCCGCGGCTGGTCCGCCTCCGATCGCGGCTCCCGACAGCGCCGGGAAGCGGCCCCACTGACATGCGAGCGCTGCGCGTCGCGCTGACCGTCGCCGCCGGTGCCGCCCTCGCGGCGCCCGGGGCGGCCGCGCAGGGGCGGTCGGCCACGACCCACGCGGTGGACCGCGTGGTGGCGGTGGTCGGCACCACGCCGATCCTCGCGTCGCAGGTGGAGGAGCAGCTGGTGCTGGCGCAATCACAGGGCGCGAAGATGCCGGACGATTCCGCGGGCCGGGACTCGGTGCGGCGCCAGATCCTGCTGCAGATGGTGGACGAAGAACTGCTGGTGCAGCAGGCGGAGCGCGACACGACGATCAAGGTCACCGACCAGGAGGTCCAGGACGCCGTCGAGCAGACCGTCCAGAACGTGCGCAAGCAGTTCACGTCGATCACCGAGTTTCAGTCCCAGCTGCGGGCCGCCGGCTTCGTGTCCGAAGAGGAGTGGCGCCGCTGGCTCGCGGACCAACAGCGGCGCTCCATCCTGCAGCAGCGGCTGCTCGAGGAGCTGAGGCAGAAGGGCAAGCTCAAGCCGATCCCGCCCACCGACGCCGAGCTGCATGCCTACTGGGAGGCGAACCGCGCGCAACAGCCGAAGCGTCCCGCGGGGATCTCGTTCCGCCAGATCGTCATCGCGCCGAAGCCCGATTCGGCTTCGAGTGTCCGCGCGCTGACGCTGGCGGAGTCGTTAGTGGTGGCGCTGCGCAGCGGCGCCAACTTCGCCGAGGTCGCGAAGAAGTACTCCGCCGACAGCGCCTCCCGCGACCAGGGGGGCGAGCTGGGGTGGTTCCGGCGCGGCGTGATGGTGAAGGAGTTCGAGGACGTCGCGTTCCGCCTGCGGCCGGGAGCGGTCTCCGACGTGGTGCCGACCGAGTTCGGCTACCACATCATCCAGGTCGAGCGCGCTCAGCCCGCCGAGATTCTCGCCCGCCACATCCTCATCCAGCCGGTGATCTCGGCGGCGCAGCTCGCGATCGCCAAGCGGCTCGCGGACTCGGTGCACGATGCCCTCGCTCGTGGGGCGGCGTTCGATTCGCTGGCGCGCCGCTACGCCGATCCCAATGAGCCCAAGCTCGCCGACGCGTTGCCCGTCTCACAGCTGCCACCCGATTACGACCAGGCGATCGGGCACGACTCCGTCCCCGGGCTGAAGCGGGTGTTCGAAGTCGGCAGCGGGAGCGCGCGCCCCCGGTTCGTCGTGTTCGAGCTGACCAGACGGCTCCCCGAGGGTGAGCTGTCCTTCGACGACGTGAAGGATCGCATCCGCGACGGTCTGGGACAGCAGCTCGCCATCAAACACTACCTCGATCTGCTGCGCCGCACCACGTACGTCGACGTCCGCTTCTAGCCGTCGTCCCCGTCTCGCGGTCACGGTAGGCGACCCGCGCGGGATCGGGCCGGAAGTCCTGGCGAAAGCCCTTGCTCAGGGCCCACTGAACGCTGATCTCGCCATTCTCGGGAGCGGGGAGCGGGGAGCGGTACCTTCCGCTGCAGTGGAGGGTCCCGCTCCCCGCTCCCTGCTCCCCGAACAAGCGGGGAAGATCGCCGGCGAGGCGGTGCAGGAAGCCGTGAGGATGGCATTGGCGCACGACGTCGACGCCATCGTGACCGGTCCCGTCCACAAGCACGCGCTGCACCTCGCCGGCTTCCGCTATCCCGGTCTCACGGAGTTTCTCGCCCACCTGGCCGGCGACGTGGACGTCGCGATGATGCTGGCGACCGGCGCACTGCGCGTCGTGCTCGTCACCACGCATATCCCGCTGCGCGCCGTGCCGGGGGACGTCACGACCGATCGTGTCGTGGCGTGCGGCCGGATCGCCCAGCGGGCGCTACGCGAATGGTGGGGGATCGCGGCCCCGCGCCTGGCCGTGTGCGCCCTCAACCCGCACGCGGGCGAGTCCGGTCTGTTCGGCGACGAAGACGAGCGCATCCTCGCTCCGGCGGCTCGCGCGCTGGGCGCGGCCGGTCCACTCCCGGCAGATACCGTGTTCGTGAAAGCGCTCAGGGGTCAGTTCGACGCGGTGATTACGCCGTATCACGACGTCGGCATGACGGCCGTGAAGGTGGCGGGCTTCGGGAAGGGCGTGAACGTCACACTCGGCCTGCCGTTCCCGCGGGTGGCGCCCGATCACGGGACGGCCCTCGACATCGCCGGGAAGGGGATCGCCGACGCGGGCTCGATGCGCGCGGCGCTCGAGCTCGCGGCGGAGCTCTCAGGTCGAGTGCTGCGCTAGGCGGGCGGGGCCGTGCCGGCAGGCGCGCGCCGCGCCACGCGCGCCTTCCCCACGCGGCGACCCTCCATCTCCAGGATCTCGAACACGGCGCCCTTCACCGCTACCTGGTCGCCTACCTTCGGGAGCCGGCCGATCGCGCCGAACAGAAACCCCCCGATGGTCGTGTAATCCTGCTCATCGAGCTCCAAGCCGAACGCGCGGTTCACGTCGCGCACCGGCGTCCCGCCGGCGATCACCGGCGCCGTGCCTCCCCCCCCGCTCGCAGCCGACGAGGCCCGCAGCTCGCTGCTCGGCCGGTCGTACTCGTCGTAGATCGGCCCGACGATCTCCTCCAGCAGATCTTCCATGGTGACGAGGCCGGCCGTGCCCCCGAACTCGTCGAGCACGATGGCGAGGTGGATCTTCTGGCGCTTCATGTCGGCGAGCACGTCCTCCACTTCACGCGTGCCCGGTACGAACACGGCAGGCCGCAGCACGGAGCGCACCGTGGCCCCGCCGCCTTTGGCGGAGCGGAGGCCGCCGAGGATGTCCTTGGCGTGTACGACCCCGAGGATGTCGTCGAGGGAGCCCGCGTAGACCGGGTAGCGCGACCGGCCCGCCACGGCCACCTGGTCGGCTGCCTCCTCGAGGGTCAGATCGGCCGGGAGGGCGACCATCTCGGTGCGGGGCGTCATGACCTCGCGCGCGGTCTTCTCGCTGAACTCGAAGACGCCCTGGAGCAGGCGCGCGTCGTCGGCATCGAGCTTGCCCCGCTTCTGGCTTTGCTCGACGAGCATGCGGAGCTCCTCGGGCGAATGGATGCGGTCGAGCTCGGCCGCCGAGCCCCCTTTGAGGCCGAGCATCCGGACCACTCGGCCGGCACTCCAGTTGAGCAGGTCGGTGAAAGGCCGGGTGATCCAGGAGAAGAAGATGAGCGGAGCCGCCACCCAGCGGCTGGTGGCCTCGGGATGCGTGATCGCCCACGCTTTTGGGGCCTGCTCGCCGAACACGACGTGCAGAAACGAAACGACCGCCACGGCGACCGTGGACGCCACGCCGCCCCGGGTGAGGAAGTCGAGCAGGGGCGGCAGCGCCGCGAACCAGTCGTGGAACAGATGGGCGACGGTGTCTTCCGCGACGTAACCGAGCAGGATCGACGCGACCGTGATGCCGAGCTGCGCCGCCGACAGCTGGCGGTAGAGATCCTGCAGGGCGGCCTGGACGGTCCGCGCCTTGCGATCGCCGCGGCGCACCATGGCCTCGATCCGCGTGCGCCGTGCGGCCACCAGCGCGAACTCCGCCGCGACGAAGAACGCGTTGGCGACCACGAGCGCCGCCACGGCCGCGAGGCGGAGGCCAAGCGATTCCGACACGGGAGACGGGGGGGCCATGCGCCGGGAACATACCGCATTCGACGGTGTGTTGCCGGAGCACAGAGGCTCGGCATATTTTGGGAATTGTGAGCGCGACGCTACCGATCGACGTGCAGTGCACGCACCGCGCACCGCTGCGCGAAGAGAGCCGGCGCCGCTTGACCACGGTGCTCGTCATCACGGCCGCGGTGATGGTGGTGGAGGCGGCAGGCGGCTGGTTGGCGCACTCGCTGGCGCTGGCGGCCGATGCGGGCCACATGCTCGCCGACGTCGCGGCGTTGGGGATGTCGCTCGTGGTGGCGCATCTCGCCCAGCGGCCGGCCACGGCGGATCGGACGTTCGGGTTGCTGCGCCTGGAGATCGTGGCCGCGCTCGTGAACGGTGCGGCGCTGATCGCCATCTCGCTGGGCATCGCCGTCGAGGCGTATCAGCGGCTGCGCGCGCCCTCCGAGGTGCATGCCGGCCTGCTGCTCGGCGTGGCGGCCGTGGGCCTCGCGGCCAACGCCACCGGCGCCGCTATCCTGCACCGCGGCCATCACCATTCGCTCAACCAGCGCGGCGCGTACCTCCATATCCTGGGCGATCTGCTGGGCTCGGCGGGCGCGATGGCGGCGGGGGTCATCGTGCTCGCCACGCGATGGACGCGGGCCGATCCGCTGATTTCGGTGCTCATCTCGCTCCTCATCCTGAACAGCGCGTGGAGACTGGTAAAGGAAAGCACCGATATCCTGCTCGAGGCGGCACCCGCGCACATCCCGCTGACGGACGTGCACGACCGCGTCGCCTCCGTCCCTGGCGTGACATCCGTGCACGACTTGCACGTGTGGACGGTCACCAGCGGCGTCATCGCGATGAGCTGCCACCTCGTGGTCCAGAACCCCGCCGACAACCAGGGCGTGCTTGAGGCGGTGCAGGAGCGCCTGGGGACGATGGGGATACGGCATGTCACGGTGCAGATGGAGAAGGATCCGACGTGCTAGAAGTCGCAAGAGGTCGGAAGAGGTCGGCAGAGGTGTAACTCCTGCGACCGCCTCTCCCGACCTCTCCCGACTGCTGCCGACCTCTTCCGACCAGCCTTTTAGTGATCTCCCCGCTTGTATTTTCCAGGGCAGCCTTCTATACTGCGCCCCTCGATTCGATTTCCTATTGGGAACGCAGCCCCTTGCAGATCCGCAACATCGCCATCATCGCCCACGTGGACCATGGGAAGACCACGCTGGTGGACCAGATGCTCCGCCAGGCGGGGGTGTTCCGCGCCAATCAGCAGGTCGGCGAGCGCGTGCTCGACTCGAATCCGCTGGAGCGCGAGCGCGGCATCACCATCCTGTCCAAGAACACGGCGGTGCGCTGGGGCGAGACCAAGATCAACATCGTCGACACCCCCGGGCACGCCGACTTCGGCGGCGAGGTGGAGCGCATCCTCCGTATGGTGGACGGTTTCCTGCTGCTCGTGGACGCCGCCGAGGGGCCGATGCCGCAGACCCGGTTCGTGGCAGGGAAGGCGCTGGCCCTGGGCCTGAAGCCGATCGTGCTGGTGAACAAGATCGACCGGCAGGACGCCGAACCGCTGCGCGTGCACGATGAAGTACTCGAGTTGTTCCTCGACCTGGAGGCGACGCCCGAGCAGTTCAACTGCCCTTTCCTTTATACATCGAGCCGCGCGGGGACGGCGACGTTCGACCTCGGCACGCCCGGCACCGATCTGAAGCCGTTGTTCCAGACGATCCTGGACACCATCCCGGCCCCCACAGCGGACCCGGCCGGACCGTTCCAGATGCTCGTCTCGACGCTGGACTATTCGTCGTACCTGGGGCGCATCGCCATCGGCCGCATCGAGCGGGGGCGGGTGCGCGTCGGTGAGACGGTGGCCCTGTTGCCGCTCGGCGCCCCCGGGCCCCTGGGGGATGCCCCCTACGAGCAGGCCAAGGTGGTCAAGCTGTTCGCCTTCGACGGGCTGGAGCGGGTCGAGGTCCAGGAGGCGGCCGCCGGCGACATCGTGGCACTCGCCGGCTTAGGCGGGGTCGAAATCGGCAAGACGGTGACCGCGCCCGATTACCTGGAGCGTCTCGCCGGCATCGCTGTCGAAGAGCCCACGATCTCGGTGGACTGCAAGGTGAACGATTCGCCGTTCGCCGGCCGCGAGGGCAAGTTCGTCACCGGCCGGCAGCTGCGCGAGCGGCTGTTCAAGGAGCTGGAGCGCAACGTGGCGCTGCGGGTGGAAGAGACGGACGATCCGCAGACATTCACGGTGTCCGGTCGTGGAGAGCTGCACCTCGGCATCCTGATGGAGACGATGCGGCGCGAGGGGTTCGAGTTTCAGGTCAGCCGGCCCCGCATCATTCCCCGCGAGGGGCCGAACGGGGAGCGACTGGAGCCGTACGAAGAGCTCATGATCGACTGCCCCGAGGGGTACCTGGGCGTCGTCATGGAGAAAGTCGGCCCACGGCGCGCGGAGCTCCTGGACATGAAGAACCCGGGGGTGGGGATGGTCCGGATGCGGTTTCGCATCCCGGCGCGCGGGCTGCTGGGGTATCGCTCGGAGTTTCTGACCGATACGCGTGGGACCGGCATCCTGCACCATCGGTTCTTCGAATACGGCCCCTGGGCGGGGCCGCTGTCGGGGCGCAGCCGGGGGGTGATGGTGGCGGATCGGGAGGGGGTGGCGGTCGGCTACGCGCTCTTCAATTTGCAGGAGCGCGGGACGATGTTTGTGAAGCCCGGCGACCCGGTGTACGAGGGGATGATCGTAGGGGAGAACGCGCGGGTCGGGGACATGGACGTGAACCCGTCGAAGGAAAAGAAGCTCACCAACATGCGGACGACCGCGTCGGACGAGATGATCATCCTGGAGCCGCCGCGGCAGATCACGCTCGAGCTGGCGCTCGAATACATTGAGGACGACGAGTTGATCGAAGTGACGCCGTCGTCCATCCGGTTGCGCAAGCGCGCGCTGGGCGCCACAGAGCGGCGCAAGCTCGCCCGCAACGCGCGGGCGGCCGAGGAGCCGTAGGAAGAGTCGGACGCTCGTTCACACCAATGCCAACCTCAGCTGGGGGTGACAATGTTGTCCCGTGAGACGTCGGACTGGTCGCTCAAGCGTCGCGGCGACAGTCTCGACGACGAGGAGTTCGGAGACTTCGAAGAAGACAAAGATCTGGACGAGGACTTCGACGACGAGCTGGACGAGGACGAGCTGGACGAGGAGGACCTGGACGACCTGGACGAGTACGACGATCTGGACGACGAATTCGACGACGACGAAGAAGACGAGTTCCGGCCGAAGAAAGGACCGCGCCGGGACTGGGAGTGAGCGGGGGGGGACACGCGAGCGGGGGCACGGCAGCAGCGCCGTGCTCCCGCTTCGCGTCTCACGCTGCGCTACAGGCCTTCGGGACGGTCTTCAGCTGCCCGATCACCACGGTCACATTGTCCTCGCCGCCCCGGTCCAGCGCCAGCCGCACCAGCCGCTGGCATGATTCCTGAGAAGACCGGATCGCGCGCAACTCCGCTTCGATCTCCGCGTCCGTGACGTGGCGCGTGAGGCCATCGGTGCAGAGCAGTACGACGTCGTCCCAGCGGCAATCGGTGGCCTGGATCTGCGGTGTGGCCTCGGGCCCGCCCAGCGCGCTCGCGAGCACGCCCCGCAGGGGGGAGCGGCGCGCTTCGGTCTCCGACAACGCGCCCTGCTCGACCAGCGACTGGGCGACCGTCTGGTCCCGGGTGATCCGCTGGAGCCCTCCGTCGCGCAGACGGTAGCAGCGGCTGTCGCCCACCTGGATCACATAGGCGCGCGGCCATAACGCCGCGACCAGCGTCAACGTCGTCGCCCCGCCCCGGCCGTCGTACTCCCGCTGACCTTCGCCCAGCAGCACCTCGTGGCTCTTGTGCACCGACTTCTCCAGCTCCGCCACGAAGATCGTCTCGTTGTTCGAGTCGAGACGGCGGTACAGGTCCATGAGGTGGGTGACGTGGTGGGCGATCGTCTTGACCACGGTGCCGCTCGCCGCCTGGCCATCGGGCCGGCCGCCCACGCCGTCCGCGACCAGCAGGATGTAGCCGCGGGAGTCGCTGATGAGGGTGGTGATGTCCTCGGCGGGGAGGCTCGACTGATGCACGCGCAGCAGCTTGTGCAGGCTGGCGATGAGGAACTGATCCTGATTATCCCGGCGCACGCGCCCGCGCTCGCTCACGCCGAACACGTCGACATCGGTCGAGCTGGGGCGGCGTTCCGCCTCGGCGTGGTTCGAGGGAGCCATCGGGAAAGCTTATTAGGCGTCGGGAGAAGTCGGAAGAGGTCGGGAGGGGTGCTACGGCAAGAACCGCTCCAAGCGGTCGCGATAGCGCCGGCTCAGTCGCACCTGGGCGCCGCTCCGCAATACCACGACGTAATCGCCGTGGGACCACGGCCGCAGCTCGGTCACCCGGTCGACCCGTACGATGGTAGAGCGATGGACCCGGACGAAGGCCCGGGGATCGAGGCGCTCCTCCAGTCGATCGAGCGTGGCCCGCAGCTTGTGGCGCCCGCCGTCGGCGTACACCGTGACGTCGTTGCGCGTGGCTTCGAGCCGTTCCACTTGATTGAGCGGCAGCAGGACCACCCGCTCTCCAGAGGGGACCAGTAACCGCTCGAGCGTTACCGGCCGCGCCCGCTGCACCTCGGCGAGCATTTGCTCGAGATGCCGCCGCGCCTGCCGGTCCTGATCTCTGGCGACGGCCTCCTTCGCCCGCGCCAGCGCGCGCGCGAAGCGGTCCGCGTCGAATGGCTTCAGGAGGTAGTCGACTGCATGTGCCTCGAACGCCCGTAGCGCGTAATCGTCATACGCCGTGACGAACACGACGTGCGGGCGCGCATCCGGATCGATCGCCTCGACCACACCGAAGCCGTCAACCCCCGGCATCTGCACATCCAACAGCATCACGTCGAGCGCCTCGGCGCGGACGATCTCGAGCGCCTTCACGCCGTCGGGGGCCTCGAAGATCGCCTCCACCTCGGGGTCGGCCGCGAGAAAGCGTCGTACCTTCTGGCGCGCGGGGCGCTCGTCGTCCACGACCAGGACACGCAAGCCACCTGGCTTTGTTCCCCGGCTCACGCCGGCTCCCGAAACGGCAGCGAGATCATCGCTCGCACCCCTCCACCGGCCAGGTTGCCGAGCGTGATGCCGGCGCGCTCCCCGTAGAGCTGGGCGAGCCGCCGCTCGGTGGCGCCGAGGCCGATCCCTCGACCAACCGCCGAGTGCGCACTCGCGACGCCGGGGCCGTTGTCCTCCACCGTGAGGACCAGCTGCGCTCCGTCACGCAGCGCACGCACCGCGATGCGCGCCGTCACGCCCGGACCCGGATCGCCGTGAATGATGGCGTTCTCGACCAGCGGCTGCAGCACCAGCGGCGGGACGAGCGCGCGGCGTGCCGCCTCGTCGACCCGGACGTCCACGCGCAGCCGCTCCGCGAAGCGCGCGCGCATGATGTCCAGATACAGGTCCAGCGTCTCGAGCTCCTCGGCGAGCGCCACCTCGGCGCCGGCGGGGCGGCGCAGGGCGCGGCGCAACAGATCGGCCAGGCGCGCGAGCATTGCGTCCGCCGCCGCGACGTCCTCGTACATCACCGATGAGACG
>CBFHAJ010000096.1:0-14613 GCA_965653495.1 uncultured bacterium
CCTTCCATCGTGATGACGTCGCCCAGCTTGAAGCCGTGCTGCTGGGCCAGCTTGCGCCCGACGATGCAGGCGTTGCGCTCCTTCTGGAATGCCGCCAGCTGGTCGGGCGGTACCTGGAACTCGGGATAGAGATCGAAGTACGTCTCCGGGTCGACGGCGAACCGCGGCCAGAAGTTCTTGAAATCGTTGGGATCGCCGTACACGCCGCCGAACCAGCTGGCCCACGAGACCCCCGTCACCCCGGGCACCTTGGCAATCTCGGTGCGATCGGTGAGGGGCACTGGAAAGATCAGCGAGACACGTTGGCGGGTGATCATCCGATTGGCAGACGCCCCCGTGACGCCGGCATTCCAGGCACCGACGATGGTGCGAATCAGCGCGAACGCCATCACGGCCGTCGCGATCCCTAGGATCGTGAGCGCCGTGCGCAGGCGGTGGCGGAACAGGTTCTTGAACACCAGTCGCATGAGTTTCACGGCCGGGACCTCACTGTAGCTCGCCCTTGTCCAAATGGCGCACCAGGTGCGCACGCTCGGCGGCGTGCGGATCGTGCGTCACCATGACGATCGTCTTCTTGAATTCCTTGTTCAGTCGCTCGAGCAGCGTGAGGACCTCCTCCGCCGACTTGCGGTCCAGGTCGCCCGTGGGCTCGTCGGCCACGAGGATGGTGGGATCGGTCGCGATCGCGCGCGCGATGGCCACGCGCTGCTCCTGGCCGCCTGAGAGCTGGCGCGGATAATGGTGCAGCCGGTCACCCAGGCCCACGAGCGCCAGCGCCGTCTCGACGTGCTTGCGCCGGTCGCCCTTGGAGAGCGACGTCAGCAGCAGGGGCAGCTCGACATTCTCGAACGCCGTCAACACGGGGATCAGGTTGTAGAACTGGAACACGAACCCGATGTGGGTGGAGCGCCAGCGCGCGAGCTGCGACTCGCTCAGTTTCGTCACGTCGGTGCCGGCGACGGTGACGGTCCCCGTATCCGGCCGGTCAATCCCCGCGATCAGGTTCAGCAGCGTCGTCTTCCCGGAGCCCGAAGGACCCATCAGCCCGAGGAACTCGCCCTCCGGCACCTCGAGCGTGATGTCGCGCAGCACGGGGATCTCCAGGCTGTCGCGCCGATACGCCTTCGAAAGGCCGCGAATCTGGACGATCGGAGTTGGCATGAAATCCTCGGTTATTCCACTTTGACTTTGGCGCCCGGCCGCACGCGGTCGCCGATGCTGTCGATCACCTGAGTGCCGGCGGTGAGGCCCTGCCGGATCGCCACGCCCGGGCCGACCTGCCGTCCGACGGTCACGGGGAGCTCCACCGCCCGGCCGTCCCGCACGACGTACACCACCGCTTGACCGTTGCGCTCGGCCACGGCGCTCGCCGGGACCACGAGGACGGACGCCGTGTCCGCTCCGACCTTGGCCGGCCGCGGCAGGAAATGCGCCTTGGCGCTCATCTCGGGCAGGACGCGCGCATCGTAGGAGCGGAAGGCGACCTTGACCTGCACCGTCGCCTTGGCGCGGTCGGCCGTCGGGACGATCTTCGCCACGTACGCCGGGTAGCGCACGTCGGGATACGCGTCCAGTACGATTTCGCACGGCTGGCCCAGGCTGATGGCCTCGAGGTTCGACTCCGCCACGTCGGCCTCGACCTGGAGCGAGCCCAGATCGGCGATCGTGACCACGGCGCTCTTCGAGAACGCGCTCGCGGCGAGCGGCGCGACCACTTCCCCGACGTCGGCGTTCTTGGTCAGCACCGTGCCGTCGAACGGCGCGCGGATCACGGTATTCTCGAGCGACACCTGCGCCGCCTGGACCGCGGCTTCCGCCGTCGCGATGCTGGCCTTGACCTTTTCGAAGCGTGCCTGCGCGGCGTCCAGGTTGGCCTGCGACGAGAACCCGCTGTCGTTGAGCAGCCGCTCGCGCGCGAGCGCCTGCTCGGCGTCGTGGAGATCGGCGCGACTCACCTGAACGTTGGCCTGGGCCTGAGCGAGCTGGGCCGTGACGTCGGCGTCCTCGATGCGGGCAATCACCTGGCCGGTCCGCACGCGGTCCCCTTCGACTACGCCGAGGTAGACGAGGCGGCCCGTGCCCTTGGAGGCGACGGCAGCCTTGCGTTGCGCCACCACATAGCCGCTCGCGATCAGCACGGCCCCGGCACGCATCGGCGACACCATGGTGGCGGGCGTGAGATGGACCGGGAGCGCCGAGCCGAGGGCGCCGCTCGTGATCAGCAGGACCGCGCCGAGAATGAGAATCGCACCGGTGGGCAGACCGATCGTAAGCCACCGCCGGGCAGCGCCGCGATGCACCGTCGCGGCGGGAGGGCCTCCCGTGCGATCGATCCGCAGCGCGCCGAGGTCCGCGTTCTTCGCCTCCATGGCCTCAATGCTAACACCTCCCGCAACCGCGCGGGCGGATCGGTCGTCTCGTGCAACGGCTAGGGCTTAGGCGCCGGCGGGCTCGGGGGGCAGATTGCCCAGGACGGGGCCGCGCGACGCGGCCGCTTTGTCCCGAGCTGTTCCGTCGGTCGGGGGCGGCAACGGAGGCGTCGCCGGGCGGGCAAGGGGCGGCAGCGCCCTGCCGGCGACGACGAGATCCACTTCCTCGCGGTCGAGCGTCTCGCGCTCGAGCAGCGCCGCCGCGAGCCGATCGAGCTGGTCGCGGTGATGCGTGAGAATGTCCCTGGCGTGCTCGTAGGCCTCGCCCAGCAGCCGCTTGAGCTCCGTGTCGACCAGCTCGGCAGTGCGCTCGGAGACCTCGCGCCGCTGCACGACCTCGCGACCGAGGAAGATTTCGGCCTCCCGGTCGCCCACGGCGATCGGCCCGACCACGTCGCTCATCCCGAACTGCGTGACCATGCGGCGCGCCATCTCGGTCGCCTGCTGGATGTCGGAGTATGCGCCGGTGGTGACCTTCTCCGCACCAAACACCAGCTCCTCGGCCACGCGCCCGCCGTACGACATGACGAGCTGGCCCAGCAGCCACTGCTTGGTCACGTTGCGGCGGTCCTTCTCGGGCAGGAAGAACGTGATGCCCAGCGCGCGGCCCCGCGGCACGATCGTGACCTTGTGGATCGGATCGATGCCCGGAACGTTGAGGCCCACCAGCGCGTGTCCCGCCTCGTGATAAGCGGTGAGCTTCCGCTCTTCCTCCGTGAGGACCATGCTCTTGCGCTCGAGGCCGAGCATGACTTTGTCCTTCGCGTCCTCGAGGTCGTTCATGTCCACGACCGGCTTGTTGCGCCGTGCCGCGAGCAGCGCCGCTTCGTTCACCACGTTGGAGAGCTCGGCGCCGGAGAGGCCGGGCGTCCCTTTGGCGATGCGCTCGAGGTTGACATTGGTCGCGAGCGGAATCTTGCGGGTGTGCACGCGCAGGATCTGCTCGCGGCCCTTCACATCGGGCATGTCGACGACGATCTGGCGGTCGAACCGGCCGGGGCGCAGCAGGGCGGGATCGAGGATGTCGGGACGGTTCGTGGCCGCGAGCAGGATCACGCCATCGTTCGACTCGAAGCCGTCCATTTCCACGAGCAGCTGGTTGAGGGTCTGCTCACGCTCGTCGTGCCCGCCGCCCAGGCCGGCGCCGCGGTGGCGCCCCACCGCGTCGATCTCGTCGATGAAGATGATGCAGGGCGCGTGAGCCTTGCCCTGCTCGAACAGGTCGCGCACGCGCGAGGCGCCCACGCCCACGAACATCTCCACGAAATCAGAGCCCGACATCGAGAAGAACGGCCGCCCCGCCTCACCCGCCACTGCCTTGGCGAGCAGAGTCTTCCCCGTCCCGGGCGGGCCCACCAGCAGCGCGCCCTTAGGGAGCCGGCCGCCCAGCCGCTGGAACTTCTGCGGATCCTTCAGGAAGTCGATGATCTCCTCGAGCTCCTGCTTTGCTTCGTCGGCGCCCGCCACATCAGCGAACGTGACCTTGGGCGTGTCTCCCGACAGAAGCTTGGCCTTCGATTTCCCGAACGCGAAGGCGCGGTTCCCCCCCTGCTGCATCTGCCGCACCATGAAGATCAGGAGGCCGATGATGAACAGGTACGGCAGGAAGCTGAACAGGAAAACGCCGAACGACTGCTTCTCCTCGCGTGCCCGGACGTCCACCCCCTTGGCACGCAGGGTGTTCACCCATTCGTCGGTCGACTCGAACGGAAGCAGCATGGTGAAATGATCGGCCGTGTGGCGGTCGATCGTGACCGACGTACGGAACGCGCCTTTCACCTGCTGGCGGTCGGTGATCTCGACCGACGCGACGTTGCCCTTGTCGAGCTGCTCGCTGAACTGCGGCGTGTAGGACAGCTCCAGCGTCTCCTGGCGCCGGCTGGAAGCGAACTGCACCAGGAAGATCGACCCGACGATGAGCAGCGCCCAGAACAACAGGGTCCGCAGCGTGCGGGCCCAGCTGAACTCGCGGGGAGGGGGCGTGCCACGGCTCGCCATCAGGTCAGACTCGCGACGTAGGGGAGGTGGCGGAAGTTCTCGGCGTGGTCGAGCCCGTAGCCCACGAGGAACACCCGTGGAGCGTCGAAGCCGACGAACGCCGGCTCCAGTGTGAGGTGCTCAGCCAAGTGCTTGTGCAACAAGGCGCAGATCTCCAGGCTGCGCGGCGCGCGCTCGCGCAGCAGGGTCACCAGCCGGTTCAGCGTCTTTCCCGTATCCACTATATCCTCGACCAGCAGAATGTGCTTACCCCGCAGCTCGGTTTCTGGATCGTACAGGAGCCGCACGTTGCCACTCGAAATCGTGTCGGCACCGTAACTTGCGGCCACGAGGAAGTCCACCTGCAGCGGCCGCTCGATCCGCCGCACCAGATCGCTCAGGAAGATGAAGCTCCCCTTGAGCAGCCCCAGCACCAGCAGCTCACCCTCGGGGTACGCGGCCGTGATCTCCCGGCCCAGCTCCCGCACCCGCGCCGCGATCGTCTCCTCGTCGAAGACGATCCGCTTGAGCTCACGCCCGCCGGTCTGCTTGAGGCTCGTCGTGCTCGGTAACATCCACCCGTACCGCCGGAGTTCCGGGAGGCGGGAGCGCGGCCGCGCTCCTGCACACGCCCGGGATCCAGAGAATAGTTTCGCCGCGCGCCACGATCGGATACTCCCCTCGGTCGCTGCGCGGCACGTGCGCTTCCATCAACAGCCGCCGCACCTCGCGGTGCCCCGTCGCGCCCAGCGGAATCAACCGATCGCCCGCCCGCGGCGCCCGCACCTCCCAGTCGCCTCCGGCGAACCAGGTCGTCCAGGCACCGCGGGCGATCCGCTCCGGAGCTGGCTCGGTCGACCACGTGAGCTTGAACGCCCCGAACTCGGCGCCCCCGCGCTGGGTCCCCGACGCCACCTCCACAACCTCCCCAACCTCCGCGACCTCCCGCGTGCGGTGCACCCGCACGCGGTCGAACGCCACCTCGGCCTCCCAGCCGCCGCCGAGCGCCAATCGCCGGCCGGAGGGCCGGCCCGCCAGCCTGATCAACTCGCGCGCCCGCCGCATCCCCAAGACCAAGCCGGCCCGCCGGGCCGCTGCCCGCAGGGCGGCCACCGCTAAGCGGGCATCATAGCGGTCGAGCCCCTCGCGAGCAACGTCAAAACCGCCTGAGTGCACGCTCAGCTGCAACTGTGGCAGATGCTCGAGTGCCCGGTCCCACGCGCGCCGCTCCAGCGCGGCCGCGCGCCCGGCGCGCAGCAGCTCGTCGCGCAGCCGCGGGCCGAGCCGCGCCTCCACCAGCGGCAGCAACACCGTCCGGATCCAGCTGCGCAGGTGCTTCGGGTCTTGGTTCGCGGGATCGTGGTGCACCGGAAGCCCGCGGCTCGTGACGTGAGCCACGAGCTCTTCCCGCGTGAACGGCAGCAGGGGTCGCACCAGGCCGGCACGGCCGCGCGCCGGGATACCCGCGAGTCCCCCGGGCGCGCTGCCCCGCAGCATCCGCAGCAGAATCGTCTCGACTTGATCGTCGCGGTGATGCGCCGTCAGCACGTAGCGAGCGGCACGGGCCTGCCGCACGGCGTCTAACCACGCATACCGTGCCCGCCGCGCGACTGTCTCCGTCGCGTCCGGGCCGAGGCGCAGCTCGCCCAATTCGAAAGGAAGGTCGTAGCGTCGGGCCAGCTCTCCGACCGCCCGTCCGACCGTCCCGCTGTCCGCCCTGATTCCATGGTCCGCGTGGGCGACGACCAGCGCGAGACGGAGCTCGGGGGCGAGCGTGTGCAGCAAGTCCAGGAGCGCCACCGAGTCCGGCCCACCCGACACGGCCACGACCGCGGTCCCCGGCTCGGGCAAGAGCCGCTTGCGGACGAGGTGGTCGCGCAGGCGCATCAGCAACGGCGTCATGCCGTATTATAAATGATCTACGGCTCGACCACGTCGATCGTCTGACCCGTCTGGATAGGTCCAGGCACGTTCTGGCGCCGACCGGAAGGCCAGCGCACTTCGACGCCCGTGGCGTGGTCGGCCTTGGCGAGGCCGAAGTAGAGCGGCAGGTCGCTCTGGGAGAGATAGCCGGACTTGCCGTCGAGCGGCTTCATGATGCGGCGCCCGTCGGGCAAGACGACGGTGACGAGCGCGCCGAGCCCCTCGCGGTTCGAGCGCGTGCCGCGGAGACGCACTTTGAGAAAATGGACCGGATGGGTCTGGGCCAGGTTGCTGACCAGGACCTGCGGCGGGGCGTTGAACTCGTTGGTCACGATGTCGAGATCACCGTCATCGTCCAGGTCGAGCGCGACCGCGGAGCGCGAGCTACGCGCGGCCATGACGCCGAGCCGGCGCCCTGCGGAGAAATGACACACGGCGGTATCGGCACCGGGCCCGGCGCACTCCCCGCACAGCGGGTGGCCGCGGTCGGCGCCGTCGCAGTCGAGCGTGAACCACACCTGATGCTCGCCGCTCGGACGCGGCTCCACCCCCAGCACGAACTCGCTCGGGAGGAAGTGATGTCCCGCTTGATTCAGTAGCAGCGAATTGATCCCGTAGCGGTAGGGGAAGCTCATCCCAGCGGTGATGAAAATGTCGTCCCACCCGTCGGCATTGAAGTCGTCCACGCTCGGCCCCCAGGGCCAGTACATCTCGACTCCCAGGGAATCCGACACTTCGTCGAACGCGCCATTGTCCCCGCCCCGGCTCGCGAACAGCTCGTTGCCGAACAAGAAGCCGGCCTTCCCTTTGGGGAACAGCGTGGCCGACACGCGCGACGTGTCGTCTTTGCGGCCCTCGGCGGCCCAATCGCCGGCGGCCAGGTTGACCCACATGTCCGGGTGCATGCTCGTGACGAGCAGGTCGAGCCGGCCGTCTCCGTCGAAATCGAACGCCTTCACGCCCATCGCGCCCCACGGGGTCTTGGGGAAGTAGGCCGGCGTGGCATCGCGAAAGTGCCTCCCCCCCTCATTGAGCCACAGGTGACTGCCGCCTTGCATATCCAGGATGTACAGGTCGGGAAAGCCGTCGCCGTTCACGTCGAGCGTGGTTGCGTCCCCGCTCCAGCTCGGACCCACCAGCCCCACCTCGTGGGTGACATCCTTGAACCGGTTGCCGCCGAGGTTGTGATAGAGGATGTTCGCCTCGAAGCGCTCGGGGTGGAGGTGACCGAGCAGCGCGTCATTCAACCCGACGTAATAGCCGCCCGGACCGACGACGTTGCTCGTGAACGCGCCCACGTTGGTCACGAGCAGATCGAGCAGGCCATCGCCGTCGTAATCGAAGAACACGGCGCCCGACGAGTGACCCACATATCCCACGCCCGCCTGTGCGGTGATGTCCTTGAACTTTCCGTGACCGTCGTTCTCAAACAGCCGGTTTCCGTGCCGCACGGTCGTAATGAACAGATCGGGATCGCCGTCGTTGTCGATGTCGGCGAACGCGCACCCCACCGCGATCTCATCCGGCATGGTCAAGCCCGCCTGCGCGGTGATGTCCGCGAACCGACCGCCGCCCAGGTTTTTCCACAGCTGGTTAGTGCCGAGCTGAGTGAGGAAATAGAGATCGGGTAGACCATCGCCGTCGACGTCCGCGGCGCACACGCCGCTGCCGTGGTCATAGTGCACCAGCTTGTAGTCCTTGCCCGCGTCGTCGACGATGCGGTTCTGAAACGTGATGCCGCTGGCCGCCCGCTGGTCGGTGAACCGGAAGTCGTGCAGCACCGCCGAGCGGGCGGCCAGGTCGGCTTCCTGACGGGCCCGCTCCAGCAACCAGGCGGGAGTGCGCGACGAGCCGCACGCGGCGGTGACGAGCAGCAGGATGGTGAGGGGCGCGCGGATCATGCCATAGTATAGTATTGGGCCATGCCGACGCTCGCGCCCGATCAGATCTACCAGCTGCTGCGCAATCTGACCTCGCCCATCGTCGCGATCACCTCGCGGCGGGGCGAGAAGCGCAACGGCATGATCCTGGACAGCGCGGTGCGCGCGTCGATCGTGCCCACGGTCCCGCGCGTCTCGATCTACATCCATAAGTTCAACTTCAGTCACGATCTGGTGTTCGAGACGGGCTGTTTCGTGCTGCACCTGCTGCGCGACGACCAGTTCCCGATCATCCACCAGCTCGGCTTCGTGAGCGGCCGCGCGCGAGAAAAGCTGGCCGACGTGCCGCACCGGGTCGGCACGCTGGGCGTGCCCGTCCTGGACGACTGCTACGCCCATTTCGAGTGCCGGGTGGCGAACGTCATGGACACCGGCAGCTCCACCTGCTTTCTGGGTGACGTCGTGGCGGTCGGTCACGGAACGGCCGCGGGGCCGATGGGCCGGGTCATGACCGCCGCGCATTTCCGCACCAACATGCCGGCGGAATGGCGGTCCGAGTACGAGCGCCTGCTGCAGGCCGCCCAGGCGTTCGCCGCGGAGCGGTCACACGATATCAAGCCGGTGACCTGGCGCGGACTGGAGCGACGCCCGTGAGCACGCTGCTGTTGCTGATCCTTTCTCTGCAGACGGGCGGCGATCCACCATCAGGGGCGCCGTACTCCGGGCGTGACGGTCAGCTGACGGTGACGGTCCCGCGCGCCGAAGCGACGATCGCGGTGGATGGCGTGCTCGACGAGCCGGTGTGGAGCACCGCGGCGCTCCTGACCGGCTTCTCGGAGTATGCGCCGGTGGACGGCCGCCCCGCCGAGGACTCCACCGAAGTGCTGGTGTGGTACTCGGCGTCGGCGATCTATTTCGGGATCCGAGCGTTCGAGCCCCACGGCTCCGTGCACGCGACGCTCGCGGACCGCGACAACATCGCGACCGACGATTACGTGCAAATCCTGCTCGACACGTTCCACGATCACCGCCAGGCGATGGTGTTCGGCGTCAATCCGCTGGGCGTGCAGTCGGACGGCATCCTGAACGAGGGCACGGTGTCGAGCGTGAACGGGTTCGGCACGACCACCCGTGACACCGTCGATCTGTCTCCCGACTTCGTGTTCCAGTCCAAGGGTGAGCGGACCGCCTACGGCTACGACGTGGAGATCCGGATCCCATTCAAGAGCATCCGCTACCAGTCGGCGGCCGCTCAGGACTGGGGGATCAACGTAGTCCGCCACGTCCAGCATTCGGGCCACCAGGACACCTGGACGCCGGCGCGCCGCGCCGCCGCCTCGTTCCTCGGACAGGCGGGCACACTCCAGGGATTGAGCGGACTGCGGCGCGGCCTGGTGCTCGACTTGAATCCCGAGTCGACAGGTAAGGAAATCGGCAGCCCCGGGGCGAGCGGTACCTGGCGGTACGTCGGTGACGGGCCGGAGCTCGGGGGCACGGCGCGCTGGGGCATCACCAACAACCTGACGCTGGGCGGGACGGCCAACCCCGATTTCTCGCAGGTCGAGGCCGACGCGGGGCAGCTCCAGTTCGACCCGCGGCAGGCGCTGTTCTTTCCCGAGAAGCGCCCGTTTTTCCTGGAGGGCATCGAACAGTTCGAGACGCCCGGCACGCTGATCTACACCCGCCGTCTGGTCCAGCCGGTCGCGGCGCTCAAACTCACGGGAAAGGTGTCGAGCCTCAACGTGGGAGCGCTGTCAGGCGTGGACGCGCAGAGCGCCTCGGCCACCGGAAGGGATCATCCCGTGTACAACATCTTGCGCGTGCGGCGTGACCTCGTGGGACAGTCGACCGTGGGGATCGTCTACACCGATAAGATCGACGGCGACGACTACAATCGCGTCGCGGGCGCGGATGCCCGGCTGGTGTTCGGTCCCACCTACGCGCTCGCGCTCCAGGGGGTGGAGAGCTTCACGCGCACGAACGGCGTCACGACGCGAGGGCCGCTGTGGCAGGTGAGCCTCGACCGCACCGCGCGTACCTTCGGGTTTCACGACGCCATCGCCGGCATCCATCCGGACTTCGTGGCGGCCAGCGGGTTCATTTCACGGCCGGGCATCGTCACGGCCGTCGCCGATCATCAGCTCACGTTCTACGGGCAGCCGGGGGCGGAGCTGGAGAGCTGGACGCCGGACCTGTTTCTGCTGGGGCGGTGGCGCTACGACGATTTCTTCGGCGGCCGCGCCGCCGAGGACCGCGAGCTGCACCTCAACGCCACGGCCGTGCTGCGCGGCGGGTGGAGCATCGCCACGGGGGTGTTCTTCGAGTCGTTCGGGTACGACTCGACGCTGTACGCGAACTACGCGCTGGCGGACACGGCCACCGGCCGGACGCTCCCGTTCGTCGGGACGCCGCACATCCACAACCTGGACCTCACGTTCAACGTCACCACGCCGCAATTCAAGCGGTTCTCGGCGAGCGCGCTGATCCTGCCCGCCATCCAGGACGAGAATTTCTTCGAGTGGGCGCCGGCGCGGATCCTGATCGTGGAGGCGAGCGCCGACTGGCGACCCACCGAGCAGCTGCGGGTGGGGGCCACGTACAACCACCAGGAGTACTGGCGCAAGACCGACGGCAGCATTGTTGGCTTGCGCCGGATTCCCCGGCTGAAGATCGAGTATCAGGTGTCGCGGCCGGTGTTCGTGCGTCTGGTGGGACAGTACGACTCGCAGTGGCAGGACGCGCTACGCGATGACTCCCGCAGCAACCTGCCCATCGTCATCCGGGACTCGACCGGCGTGTACCAGCGCGCCCAGGCGCAGACCGACAACGCGGTGCGGGTGGACTGGCTGCTCTCCTATCATCCGACCCCCGGCACGGTGGTCTACCTCGGGTACGGCAACAGTCTCACGGAGCCGGATGCGCTGGCGTTTCGCGATCTGCGCCGCACGAGCGACGGATTCTTCGTGAAGCTGAGCTATCTGTTCCGGATGTAGTTGATCAGCGGGGAGGAGGGCAGTTAGCTTCCCCCTCGTCCGTTTTGGCACCGTAGCTCAGATGGTTAGAGCACGGCACTCATAATGCCGGGGTCGCTGGTTCGAATCCAGCCGGTGCTATCGTTGAGCGTCAGACACACCCGTTGCGTCGACCCCACACCTGTCCTCTGCGGTTCTGGACGAACTCGCGCGCCCAAAGCCGGTCGAGCGTGGCGACGCGGTGCGACGCTTGCATACCCACGCAAAGACCATGAGGACACTGCGCTTCGCGCTGCTCGCCGCCCTGTGCGTGGGCTGTCATTTCGACCAGCTCTTCAACACAGCGGGCCGGGGAGGCGGGCGGGCGCCGACCGCACCGTCGACCCCCGCCGGGCTCACCTTCTCCACCCAGCCGCAGAGCACGACCCAGAACACTGCCATCGCGCCTCCGGTGCAGGTGACGGCCCTCGACTCGGCAGGCAACCCGATGACGAGCTTCACGGGCATCGTGGTCATCGCCGTGGGTCAGGACGGCAGCCTCCAGCAGCCCGCGAAGCTCACTGGCTTCACCAGGGTCTCCGCGGTGAACGGGGTCGCCACGTTCGCCGACCTGCGCATCGACCAGGTCGGCGTGGGGTACACACTGAGCGCGGCCGTCGACAACGGAACGCCCCTTAACCAAAGCGGTCAGTTCAACATCACTCCGTCGGTGCCGTAATGCGTTGTCCCCGTTGTTTGCTGGTCGACATCCCCGAGGGTGGGCGAGCGTGCGTGTTGTGCGGGTACACGCCTAACGCCGCCGCAGCCGCCGGCGGTCGCGCGCGCGCGCAGGCGTCAGCCGAAACCGACCCTCGCGGCTCCGCGGTCCTGGTGGAGGAGCCGCCCACGGAGCTCGATGCGCGCCGGGAGCTGGCCGCCGAGTTTCGCATCGAGGCATTGTTGCGCGGGTCGCCCGAGCCAATCGTGTATCTCGCCTGGGAAGGCGACGACGAGCCGCTGACGCTCAAGGCGGTGCAGAGCGAGCCGGCCGCGGGTGGGGGGGGCCCGCTCGCCGACCACTTCCAGCACGCGGCCGAGCGGGCCATGCGGCTCGAGCACGCGCACATCGCGCCCGTATATCGGTTCGGCAGCACCGATCACTTCCTGTGGTATGCCGCCAAGCGAGTGGACGGTCGCTCGCTCGACAGCATTCTCGCGAGCGTGGGCGCGCTCGAACTGCCGGCGTGCGTCCGCATTCTCGAGCAGGTGGCGAGCGCGCTCGATCACGCGCACCGCCGCGGCGCAGCGCACGGCGGCCTCCGCTCCGAGCACGTCATCGTGGACGCGAACGAGTGGGTGCACGTGAGCGACTTCGTGCTCGCCGGCCTGCTGCAGCCGCCCCTCGACGAGGAGCGGGCCAGCGAGCCGGCCCCGCGCGCCGATCAGTACGCCCTGGCCGTCCTGGCATACGAGTGCCTGACCGGGACGCCGACGCAAGACGGGGGGGGGCCGCCACTGGCGCGCCTCCTCGAGGCCCGCACCGGCATCCCGCTCCCCGTCGCCCAGGCGCTTCGCCGGGCGCTGAGCGGCCGGCCGGCCGAGCGGTTCCCCAGCGTGCTCGACTTCGTCGCGGCGCTGAGTGCGCCAGCGGCGCCGTCGGTGGCGTTCCCCTCCCCCGTGTCCGCTGCCGCGCCCCCGCCCGCGGCAGCGTCGACGCCATGGTTCGGATCGGGGCAGAAGCGCAAGCCGGGGTCGCCTGTGGTGATCGTAGCCGACGAAGAAGAGGAAGACGAAGAGCTCGCGGGGCCGCAGCGGCCCCCGCCCCCGCGACCAGCGACCGGGGGCAAAGGCGGGCACCGTATTGCCGTCGCGGCCGGCGTAGTGCTCGTGTTAGCAAGCGGGGTGGTGTGGCTCAACACGCCGCCGGGCTCGGCGTCGCCGGCACGCGGCGGGAAGGACCAGGCCGCCGGCTATACGCAGCCAGGGCCCGATACCCAGTGGGTGTCGTCGCCCGCGGATACCGGCTCCGCTCCCGCCGCCGAGCCGGCCAGGGTGACTCCGAAGACGCAGCCCCCCCTCCCCCGCGTACCGCCGCCCCAACCGCAACCCGCGGCCCGCCGCCCGGCTCCGACGACCGCGAAGCGGACCTCGCCTGCTCAGGTGGCGCGGCGCACGACGCCGGCCCTGCCCCCGCCCGCTCCGCGGCGCAGCGAGCGCCCCGCGGAGCCAGCGGGGCTGTCGATCAACGCGATCCCCGGGGGAAGCGTGTTGATCGACGGGGACGCCGTGGGTAACACTCCGCAGATCGATCTCCGCCTCGCGCCGGGGACACACCGGCTGCGCGTGGAGCGCGACGGCTTCCGGCCGTATGAGCGAGAGATCGTGCTCGCCCCCGGCCAGCAGCTGCGCATCACCGACATCACGCTGGTGGAGCGATGAACGGCGCTCGTGTCGTCCTGCTGCTGGCGATCGCCGCGACGGCGGCGCATCCCCGCACACTCGCGGCGCAGTCGGCGAGCGACCTGCTCGGTCAGGGCGTGACGGCGTATCAGAAACTCGAATACGACGCCGCCGTGGCTTTGTTGAGACAGAGCCTGATGCGTTCCTCTCCCGCCGCCCTCCCCGACTCACAGCGCGCGCGGGCGCTCTGCTATCTCGCAGCCACCGAGCTGTTCCAGCAGCGTCGCGACTCGGCGGTGGCCGCGTTTCAGACGCTGGTGCAGCTCGACCCGCGCTTCCGGCCCAACGAGCTGATCTTCCCGCCACAGGTCACGAACCTGTTCGAGGAGGTGCGCCGCGCGACCAAAGTGCTGCGGGTCGAGGTGCCGCCGCAGACGGAGCTCCATCCGCGCCTCGAGTGGTTCACCGCCCGGCTGACCGCGAGTTCGATGCAGAACGTCGCGGTGACGCTCGCGCGCGACGACGGGACGCCGATTCGCACGTTGTGGGACGGGCCCGTGGCCGACAGCCTGGAGGTGAAGTGGGACGGCCTCACGGCCGGTGGCGTCCCGCCCGATGACGGTCGCTACATCTTGCGCGTCGCGCCGAAGCCGATCACGTCGGACGGGCCGCGTCCCATGCAGGTCGCGCTCGACATCACGCAGGTGCAGCCTGACACGGTCGCGTGGCCCCCGCAGCCGACGGGACCGGGCCTGCTCCCCGAGCGGACCTCGTCGACGCCGGCCCTGGGCTCGCTCGCGGCCGGCGGCCTCGCCGCTGGCGCCGTGGTGGTGTTGCCGTCGCTGTTCGGCCGTCGCGCCGATGCCACCGGCGCGCGGTTTGCGGTCGCGGCGGCCGTCAGCCTCGCGGGAATCGTGGGATTCGTGGTGCACCAGCCGCGGCCGATCGCGGCGAACATCAAGGCTAACGAGCCGGCCCGCCGGGAGTGGCAACGGCGCGTGGACGCGGTGAAGGCCGAGAGCCGGCAGGAACTGCGCCGTGAGGTGCAAGGTG
>CBFHAJ010000097.1:0-14448 GCA_965653495.1 uncultured bacterium
ACAACAACCGCGACTGGTACGCGTTCACGCAGGTCGAGACGCAGCTGGTGGTGGATTCGCTGCACAACGCGTGGCATCCGCAGATCGTTCACGACATCCACCAGCAGGACAGCGACGGCTCTCGACTGTTCCTCCCGCCCTACCTCGATCCGATCGAGCCGAACGTCGATCCGCTGCTCGTGGACGGGGTGAACGCGCTCGGCACGGCGATGGCGTGGGAGCTGGCCGGCTCAGGGAAGACCGGCATCGCGATCAACTCGCTGTACGACGCGTGGACGCCGGCCCGTGCCTACCAGCACTACCACGGCGGCGTCCGCATTCTGTCCGAGGCGGCGAGCGCCAACCTCGCCTCACCGATCGACCTCCCGTTCGAGCAGCTCGCCACGCGAGGACGTGGGTTCAATCCCCGGGAGCGCTCCTGGAACTTCACGCACCCCTGGCCGGGCGGACGCTGGACCCTGCGCGATATCCTGAGCTACCAGACCGACGCGGCCTACGCCCTGCTCCAGAACGCGGCGCGCTACCGGGACCGCTGGCTCAGCAATTTTCTCGCGGTCGAGACACGTGCGGTGCGGGGCTGGCGCGGGTGGCCGTACGCGTACGTCATCCCCCGCCAGCATCAGGACTCGGTGGGACTCGCCACGCTGCTCGCGATCTTGCGGCGCGGCCAGGTGGAAATTCGCACCGCGCTGCACCCCATCGTGCTCGGGACGCAGCACTTCCCGGCGGGGAGCTACGTCGTCGTGCTGCGTCAACCGTACGCGGCGTTCGCGAAAACGCTGCTCGAGCCGCAGCATTACCCCGACCTGCGGCTCTATCCGGGCGGCCCGCCCATTCCCCCGTACGACGTGACCGCCCACACGCTGCCGCTCCTCATGGGCGTTACCGCGGTCCCGGCGCACGACTCGCTCCGCATCGCGCTCTCACCGCTCGTGGAGCCGCAGAGCGTCACACCGAGCTATCCGGGCTTTGGGGGCGGGCCCACGGCACCGCGCGTGGGGCTGTACCGCTCGTACGCCGCGGCGATGGACGAAGGGTGGACGCGCTGGGTGTTCGACACGTGGAAGATCCCCTACGTGTCGGTCGTGGACTCCGTCGTGCGCGCTGGAAAGCTCACGGACAGCTTCGACGTGATCGTGCTGCCTGATCAGTCACCTCACGAGCTGCTCAATGGACTGCCGCGGGAGTATCCGGCGCCCTACCCGGGCGGCCTGGGCACGCAAGGCGCCGGCGCGCTGCGCCAGTTCGTACAGGACGGCGGCACGCTGGTCTGCCTGAACGACGCGAGCCGCTTCGCGATCCAGCAGCTGCTCCTGCCCGTGCGCAACGTGCTCGAGGGCGTGGCGGACGACGAGTTCTACGCGCCCGGCTCGATCTTCCGGCTCGAGCTCGACACTGGTGACTCGATCGCGCGCGGCATGCCGGCGCAGAGCGTCGCCTGGTACGAGGGGGGCCCCGCGTTCGAGGTCCTGGACTCGAGCGCCGTGCGCGTGGTCGGCCGCTACCCCGCCGACGCCGACCGGGTGCTGCTCTCGGGGTGGGTGTTGCATCCCGACCGGGTGGCCGGTCGAGCCGCCCTGGTCGAGGTCAGGGTCGGCTCCGGCCGGGTCGTCCTGTTCGGCTTCCGCCCCCAGTATCGCGGCCAGAGCATCGCCACTTACCCCTTGCTGTTCAACAGCTTGCAGCTGACAGCCAAGTAGGGTGACTTACATCTCTTGTCCGGGTACCAGGAGATTCCTATCGTGTAGCCCCCTATGGTGGTGGTCCGGCAGGTAGGTGCCCTCTTGCTGGCCGCGCTCCTCACGAGTCGCGGCCTTTTTGCGCAGGATAGCTCTGCTACGGCGGAGCCGTCAGTCGACCAGACGCCGGTGCTGATAACCCCGGCGGACGAGGTGAAGGTGCTGCTCCGGCCGGTGGAGATCCGCTACATGCAGCAGGAGGAAGTCCTGCTGCCGCGCGCCGACAACATCAAGGGGCTGTACGTGAACGCGTGGGCGTTCGGGTCGCCCAAGCTGTGGCAGCTCGTGCGGCTCGCCGACGAGACCGAAGTCAACGCGTTCGTGATCGATGTGAAAGACGACACCGGCTGCCTGCTGTATCCCTCCACGGTCCCCACCGCGGAGCTGATCGGCGCGAACAAGTGTGTGCGCACCAAGGATGTTCGGTCCCGGCTGGACACCCTCACGGCCCACGGCATCTACCCTATCGCTCGTATCGTCGTCGCGAAGGACCCGCTGCTCGCCGAGCGCAAGCCCGCCTGGTCGGTCAAAGACCGCACGACCGGTGGCCTGTGGCGCGACCGGATCAACATCGCCTGGGTCGATGCCTACAACGACTCGGTGTGGATCTACTCGGCGCAGCTCGCCGCGGAAGCCGTGCGGCTGGGTTTCCAGGAAGTACAGTTCGATTATGTGCGCTTTCCCGACGAGCCACGCGAGCGCATGGCCACCGCCATTTTCCCCGCGCATCGCTCGGGCGAGACGCAGCGTGAGGCGGTCCGGGCACACGTGGCGCTGCTCAAGAGTCGCCTGCGGCCCCTGGGCGTGCCCGTCACATTCGACATCTTCGGGCTGACGGCCTCGACCACATCAGGGGATCTCGGGATTGGACAAGTGTGGGAGGACTTCGTCACCGTGGCGGACGTCGTTCTCCCCATGGTGTATCCCAGCCATTACTATCGAGGCGCGTTCGGCTACGCCTGGCCGAACGGCCAGCCGTACCACATTGTGCGCGCCGCGTTGAAGGACGCGCTGCAGCGCTCGCGTCCCCTGCCTGGCTCGGCAGAGATCCGTCCTTTCTTGCAAGCGTTCACCCTGGGACGCCGGCTGCCGCGCTACACGCCGTTCGAGATCCGCGAGCAGATCCGTGCCGCGGAGGATGTGGGAATCACGTCGTGGGTGCTGTGGAATCCGCGCAGCGTCTACCAGCGTGGCTCGCTGCGACCCAAGAACGGCGGCGACCAGTCGTCCGCCGCGCAGTCGGGTAACTCGGGCGGGCGCTAGCGCCGTTCGGCGAGCGCCATTCCCTCCTGCCACTCGGTGATGTAGCCGGCGATCGCCGACGCCGCCACCGTATAGGGATTCGCGAGATACAGCTGACCGGGACCCGATCGGCCGGGGAAATTGCGATTGATGGCGCTGATGGTCACCTCGTCGCGCGTCTTGGAGACGCCGGGCCCCGCGTTGATGCACGCACCACACGACGGCTCGAGGAACGTCGCCCCAACCTTCCGGAACACCTCCAGGTAGCCCCGCTCCTCGCAGTACCGCTTCACGTCCTGCGACCCGCACTGGATATAGAAGCGCACCCACGGCGCCACCCGTTCGCCGCGCGCCGCTGCGGCCTCGAGCACGCGGGCGTACATGTCCATGTCTTCCTTCTTGCCCGCGGTACAGGAGCCCGCGTACGCGATGTCCACCCGGACCCGCTCCGCGGAGTCGATCGTGCGCCCGTTTCCCGGATCTCCGGGGAGCGCGATCATGGGCCGGATGGCGGCGGCGTCGATCTCGATCACCTCGCAGTACTCGGCGTCAGGATCGCTCGCGCCAGTGGCGCACAGCTGCTCGGCGGCGGCACGTGGCATCCCGCGGTACGCCATCAGGTACTCGACGGTCTTCTCGTCCGGCGCCACGTACCCGGTGAAGCCGCCGACTTCGGCCGTCATGTTCGTCATCGTGGCTCGTTCGTCGACCGACAGCGACTCGACAGCATCGCCACAATATTCGACCAGCTTGCCGATCGCCCGACCACTCTTCACGTAGGGATGGCGCAGGATCTCCAGCATGAAGTCCTTCGCCGTCACGTTGTCGGGCTTCCGGCCACGCACCACCACTTTCACGGTCTCCGGCACGGTGAGACGTACGTCCTTCGTGATCCACGAATTGAAGATCGCCGTGGTGCCGACCCCGAACGCGATGCACCCCACCGCACCTGCGTGCGGCGTGTGGGAGTCGCTCCCGATGATGATCATGCCCGGCTCCGCATGACCCTCAAGGATCTTGGAGTGGCAGATCGCCTCGGAGCCGTGATGCCCCAGGCGCAGCTCGCCGTACAGCTTGATCCCCTGCTTTTCGGCAAAGGCCCGCTGCTTCTTCTCGAGCTGCAGCGCAACATCGAGCAGACCTTCTTTCACGCGCTCCGGCGTCATGGCTTCGCCGAGGAACGTGAGGTGGTCACGGAACATGAGGATCGAGCCGGGGTCCGAGACGCGCTCGTTCTCGCCCACGAGCTGCTCGAAGAAGATCGCCGCCATCGGCGTCACGTACTCGTGGCTGAACCGGATGTCGGTGACCACGAAGCCTTCGTCGCCCGGCTGCACGGCGGGGACACCGACTTTGCCGCGCGCCGGATCCACCACCCAGTGTCGGGCGATGATCTTCTCACCCAGGGTCATCGGCCGGCGCGGGGTTTCCGGCACCGGCAGAGCCACCTTCCCCTGCAGGCGGGCGACATTGAAGTTGAACAACCCGCCGTACTCGATGATGCCGCGTGTGATCTCGCCCTCTCCCGCGGTGAACGCGCTGAGCGGGATCGCCTCGCCCCGTCGCACTTTCTCGAGCAGTGAGAAGTCGGTGGTGGTGAGCACGCCGAGGTTCTGGCAGTTCTCGCGATAGATGCGCTCGATGTTCTCGGCGACCACCAGCCGGATCCCGGCGCACATCTCCGCATACGGGGACTGCTCGCGCGACGACCCCTTGCCCCGGCGCTTACCGCTCACCGAAGCGACAAAGCCGCCCTGCCGCACCGCGCCGCGCGCGATCGGGAACTCCTCACCGCACTTGAGCCCCAGGTAGGGAAAGTCGCCCAGGGTTTCGTCGTAGTAGTAGCAGATGTAAGCGGGGGTGATTTCGTCGGTGGAGATGTCGTCTCGAAGCGGGATCCCGGGACGCCAGTCAAGCTCGACCCCCTCGAGCTGGCTCCGCACCAGGCTTGGGTCCGTGGCGAGGAACAGGACGCGTCCGGCGAGCCGCACCCGATCGGGAAGCTTTTCCACCCGACGGGACTGTAAGGCACCGACCATGGTGCGAAAGATCACCCCTTGCCGGAGGGGGATCAAGCGGATTTTGTTCTGCGATGCGCGACCGTCCACTCTGCGTTGCTGCTGTCGTCCTCACCACCGCATGTGCCACGTCCGGTAGCGCCCCCGCCCCCGCCCGGACCCTGCCCTCGTCCCCGCGTGCCCTCGCCATCCCGGTGTTGGCGCCGAGCGCCGCGGCGATGAACGCGCACCTCAAGTACCTCGCGGACGATCTGCTGGAAGGCCGGGCACCCGCGACGCGCGGCGGGCGGCTCGCAACCAGGTACATCGCGGCGCAATTCGCCGTGCTGGGGCTCGAGCCGGCCGCCGCGGACGGCTCATACTTCCAGCCCGTGGCCCTCGTCGGCATGACGCCGCACCCCACGCTCACGTGGGGCAAGCCCGGTGCGCCACACGCGCTCAAGTACCTCGATGAGTTCGTCGCGTGGGCGGAGCGGCCCGAGACGCACGTCGCCGTGGAGGGCGACGTGGTATTCGTGGGCTACGGGGCCCGGGCGCCGGAGTGGCAGTGGGACGACTACAAGGGCACCGACGTCCGCGGCAAAGTTCTCCTGATGCTGGTGAACGACCCCGGACTGCAGGATTCCACCATCTTTAACGGCCGCGCGCTCACCTACTACGGGCGCTGGACCTATAAGCTCGAAGAGGCGGCGCGCCGCGGAGCGCTGGGCGCGCTGCTCGTTCACACCACCGAGAGTGCTACCTACGGGTGGGACGTGGTGCGCGGCTCGTGGTCGGTGGAGCAGTTCAAGCTCGATCGCCCCGCAGCGGAGAGCATCGCGTTCGCCGGCTGGGTCACTCACGACGCCGCTCAGACAGCCCTCGCGCAGGCCGGCCTCAGTCTCGACTCGCTCACGCGGCTGGCGGCGCGCCGCGACTTTCGACCGGTCACGACCGGCGTCCACGTGGCGGTGGATATCATCAGCGCTCTGCGGCACGTTCAGTCGGAGAACGTCGCTGCCCGGCTGCCCGGCAGCGACCCGGTGTTGGGGCGCGAGGCCGTCGTGTTCACCGCGCACTGGGATCACAAGGGGATCGGCCCCGCGGTCAACGGCGACTCGATCTACAACGGCGCCGAGGACAATGCGTCGGGCGTGGCCGCGATGCTCGGCGCAGCCCAGGCGCTCGTGCAGAGCGGGGTCCGGCCCCGACGCAGCGTCCTGTTCGTCGCCACGACCGCCGAAGAGAGTGGCCTGCTCGGCAGCGAAGCCTACGTTCGCGACCCGCTCGTTCCCCTGGACCGGACGGCGGCCGAGCTCAACATGGACGTGGTCAACGTACGCGGCGCCACACGGGACATCGACGCGCTGGGCATCGACCGGTCGACGCTGGGCCCCGTCTTCGAGGACGCGGCGCGGGCAGAGTCCCTGGTCGTCGTCCGTCGTCCCGACGTCCGCGGCGCGTTTTACCGGTCCGACCACTTCCCGTTCGCCAAGGCCGGCGTGCCGGCCCTGTCGATCGAGCCGGGTGAAGACTTCGTCGGCCGGCCCGCGGGCTGGGGCAAGGAGCAGCAGGAGCGCTACAACGCCGAGCGCTACCATCAGCCGAGCGATGAGTACCAGCCGACGTTCCGGTACGACGGGATGGCCCAGGAGGTTCGGGTCGCCCTACGGGTCGCCTTGGCGGTCGCCAACACGGCGACCCTGCCGCGCTGGCTCCCGAGCTCTGAGTTCCAGCGGCAGGGTTCCGCAGGGAGGCCGTGACTGCAGATTGTTGCACAACGCGTAACTTACTATTCGGCAGTGCCATAGGCCGCTACGGCCCGGAAAAGCGCAACTGCCCCTGGCCTAATCTCCGGTCCCCACATAAGTTTGCGCCCGCTTTTGAGAGTCGCATTCCCGCGCACCTCGGAGCGAGCCCCTGGAAATCCCCACATCGCATCGGCTGCCGCTGGCCTGGCTGGTGGAGGCGGCAAGCCCGCCCCTGGTGTACCGCGCCTACACCGAAGTTGTCCCAGAGCAAGAGCGGGATGCGGAGCGCCTGGTGCAGCTGCGGCAGGCGGTGCTGGAGTATAAGCCGGCCCACGCGATCGCCCGGAAGCAGAAAGCTAACGGCCTGTGGGGCGCGAACCTGCTCGCTCCGGAGGCGTCCAAGGCGCACGGGTGGGCCGAGCCGGGCACGGTGTTTCAGTACCGGCGGCTGATCGAGCTGGGGTGGCCCGCGACCGAGCGTGTGTTCCGGGACGCGGACCGATTCCTGTTCCAGTTACTGTCACGCATCGAGCCTGACGATCCCGACCGCGCTGTGGCGCAGCGGGCGCAAGAGCTGCTGGTGGAGTTTCAGAAGCCGGCCCGAACCGATCTCGGGCTGGCGCGCTGGGCGCGACGAGTGGGACGAGAGGCCGCCGCGTGCACGCTCGCCCGCGGCGGCCACAGCGACGACCCGCGGGTGCGAGGAACCGCCCACAACATCGCGAGCAGCATCTCACAGTACCTGCGCAGCGAGCTGGCGGGGAAACCGTTCAAGAAGGCACGCGGCAAGACGGTGCTCGATCCGCTCGCTACCCCGCCCACGATCTTCGCGGTGGAAATGCTCGCATTCTTGCCTCCGGTCCAGCGCGAGCGCGCCGGCTTCATCGAGCGGCTGGGACACTACCTCTCGACTCCCGCGCCGCGCCGGACCTATTTCGTGCTGGCTGGCGACAAGCTGCTCAAGCCGGTGTTCGAGCTGCTCGGTGACCCGCTGCACTCCGACGCCCAGGGCCACGTGACCGATGTGCCGTTCGCGCTGTACTGGCTGGAGATCCTCGCCCGGCTGAGCCTGGTGCGCCAGGTTCCCAGCGCCAACCGCGTCCTGGCGCGCTTGTTCAGCGAATGCGATGCGCACGGGATCTGGAGTCCCAAGAGCCTCCGTGCCATGCCCAAAGCGACGACGCCCCTGACGGCCCACTGTTTTCCGCTCGAGGGGCCCGGCAAGAGCCCGGCCCAACGCCAGACTGATGCGACGTTCCGCCTGGCGCTCATCGCCCGCCTGATGGGGATTCCAGTCGAAGTCGTTGCGTAGCCTGCGTATTAGTAGTATCTCATACTAACAGATGCCAGCCCCAATCGACCTGACGCCCTTCGGATTTACGCCTACCGAGTCTCTGGTGTACGCGGCGCTCGTCCACTTGGGACCCTCCACCGGATATGCGGTCGCCCACGCCACGCGCGTCGCCGGCGCGAACACCTATGCGGCCCTCGAGGGACTCGCTCGCCGCTCCGCCGCCGTTCGGATGACCGGCAGGCCGGCGCGCTATCGGGCCGCGGACCCGTCTGCCCTGATCACGCAACTCGCCGCCGAACATGGCCAGGCCCTGGACCGCCTCGGCCAGGCCCTGCGGGATGCGGCAGAGCCGGGTGAGCCGGAGATCCGAGTGGTCGCCGGTGCGCGTGCCCTCGCCAATGTCATCATGCAGGTGGTGGCTCGGGCGGAGCACCGGGTGGAAGGGGTGCTCGCGGCCGAACTGCTGCGCCCGTCGCTGCCCGCCTGGCGCCGCGCGCGGGAGCGGGCGACCATCGAGCTGCGCGTGGCCGGAGACTACCCGGCCGACGCCGGGGGGCTCGACCTGGGCAGCGCCGACGCCGGGACGCCCACCGTGCTCGTCATCGACGGCGCGCAGTCGGTTGTCGCGAGCGGGGTGGAGGAGGCGACCGCAGGGATCTGGAGCACGCACCCCGCCATCGTCGCGGTGGCCCAAGCCGCCCTGCGGAGCATCGGGTGAAGCGAGTACTGCTGTGCTGGCTCGGGATCACCGCTTGCCGGACGGCGGCCATACCAGAGTCGGCGCGGTTTCCCGCCGGCACGGGGTTCGTCGCGCGGCGCGTCTCGATCGACGGCACCAGCATTCGCTACATCGACACCGGGACGGGGCCCGCCGTCATGTTCCTGCACGGGCTCGGCGCGTCGATGTACGCGTGGCGCAAAAACCTGGCGCCGATCGCCGCCGCGGGATACCGCGTGGTCGCCTTTGACAACCGCGGGTTTGGCTTCTCAGACAAGCCAGCCTCGGGTTACGACAACGCCGCGTACGTCCGCCTCGTCGTGACCCTGCTCGACTCTCTGCACCTTCCGCAAGCCGTGCTCGTGGGCCACTCCATGGGAGGGGCGATCGCTGCGCAGGTCGCGATCCAACATCCCGACCGCGTGCGCGGCCTCGTTCTTATCGGTTCGGCGGGCCTCGGGGCGCGCGAGCCGCTCGGGTTGCGCCTCGGGCGCTGGCCAGTGCTCGGCCCACTCGTGATCGGGTTGCGGGGGCGCGGTATGACCCGTCGCCTGCTCGAGGCCACGTACGCCGATCCGCGCAAAGTGTCCGCGGCCGACGTCGACCAATACTATGCGCCCGTCGCCGAGCCCGAATACGGCCGTGCGCTGCGTGGTGTGCTCCGGGAGTTCCAGTTCGACGACCTCTCGGACCGGCTGGAGCATATCGCCGCACCGACGCTGGTCCTGTGGGGGGAACAGGACCGCCTGATACCGATCCCACTGGGCAGGGCACTGGCTGCGGGAATTCCCCACGCCGCGTTCCTCAGCGTGCCCCAGGCGGGCCACTCGGTCCAGGAGGAGGCGCCCGAGGAGGTGAATCGGCTGCTGCTAAGGTTCTTGAAGGACGGCTTGGCGCGCGTGCCGACGGACCTGGCGACCAGGACGCCGGCTGCTATATTTCATCAACCGTCTGGTTGACAAACCGAGACCTTGAAGCCTAAGACCAGTAACTCCAGAGCCTTACGAATCATCGCGGCGGCCCGCGAGGAATTCTCCCGAGCCGGGTTCCACGGTGCCCGCGTGGCGCAGATCGCCCGGCGCGCCGGAGTGAACAAACAGCTGCTGTTCTACTACTTCCACTCGAAGCGGGGTCTGTTCAACGCAGTGCTCGCCCGGGGCGCTGCGGAGCTCGAGGGCGCGCTCGCCGCACTCCCCGCCGCGGGGCCGGCGCCGCTCGAACGCCTGCGTACCGCCCTCGCGACGCAGTTCGACTTTCTCGCCGCACACCCCGACCTCGTCACGCTGCTGACGCTGGCTGGCCGGTCGGACGCGCGCCCGTTCGCCCCCGCGATCAAGCGGCTGGTCGTCTTGCTGGCAGAGGGGCAGGGGTTAGGGCAGGTACGCGACGACGTGGACCCGCATCTGGCCGCGGCGCAGGCTTTGGTACTCATGCTGGCATACCTCGGCCTCGAGTCGCTCATCGCGATGAGCGCACCGCCGCTCGGAGCCGATGAGCCCGCCTTGCGCGAGCGCTGGAAAGAGGCTGCCGTGCGGCTCGTGCTCGACGGGGTGGCGGCGCATTAGTCGCGCTGCCGCCCCAGTCGATTACCAGTTAATCCAGTACGACGCCTTGACGAGAAACGTGTTGTTGGGATGCAGATCGAACAGGTCCTGGAAGTCACCGCTCAGCGAACGTGGACCGATGGCAGACTGGAAATCCTCGCGACCTTGCGTCCAAACCAGGAATAACGTCGACCCCGGTCGATATTCCCACCTTAGCACCGTAGTCGAGTTGAACGCCTTGAAGTTGAACCCGCCGGGGTTCGCCGTGTAGGGCCGGTAGCGATCGTCGAATGCCGCCGCGTTCGGATTCGCGAGCTCACGTACGCTCGAGAAGTCGCCCTTGCTCACGAACGGCTGCCCGTATACCTGGAAGGTGAGCGTAGTCGAGAGTGTGTAGTCGACGCGGGCGGTGAGCGACACCTGCTTCTGGTTCAGGTGCGCGAACAGATAGTGTGTGCCGGCCGAATCCGTGACGGGATCGATGGGCTGGACATCGTTCACGTTATGAGTGGCCCTCAGCGTGAGCGACGTGTTGACCTGCGAAGCGATGCGGTAGTTGAGCTGGACGTTGCCGTTGAAGTTCTCGGAGCGACCGCCGTCCCCCCGCCAGTAGTTGAACCAGACGGCCGGGACCAGGGCGGGGCGCCCATCTCCATCCGCCTCGGCCCACCATGAGAGATACGGCTCTACCCGCACGGCCGGTCCCCCGCGCGAGCAGTTACGGTCACAGAAGGTGCCGCCGAGCTGTCCCGCCGTGACACCACTGTGCAGCCACCAGCGGTTGTTCAGCTGGACGTGGCCGTTCGTGTTGGCCGCACGCTCGACGGGCGTGCCGGCAGCCGTCCAGTACTGCCACCAGTTGAAGTTCCAAAAGACGGTTTGATAGAAAGATGACGGGTGCAGCGATTGCAGCCCGAACCACGTGTTCCAGCTCTGCTGGTCGGCCTGCAGCAGAAAGCCGAGGTCGTTCACCTCGAATCCCTGGGAGCGGCGCAGGTAGCTGGTCTCGAACCGGGTAATACCGCCGCCCACTTTCCCAAAGAGCAATTCCTCAGCATTGCCCCACAAGGTTGTCCGCGTAGGGTCGTAGGACACGCCAGACCCCGGCCGCTGATAGAAGTGCACCGGGTCCCGTTGGGTGAGGGCGATGGCCGAGTCGGTGCCAGCGACGCGGCTGAAGTCGAGTGATCCCGCGATCTGGTAGTGACTGTGCAGGAAGCGATGCCGGAAGTCTACGGCGCCGACGTACGCGTTGCGCCTCAGGAGATCCTCGGTGCGCGCGTCGAGACTGCGGTTCACCGCCGTGAGCATGACGCCGATGCCGCTCTCGCTGTTCCGGAAGTCCTGCTGCGCGCGCACGACCGCGTAGTTGGTCGCGGGCTCCGTCGTGCTGTCCAACGTGCCGCTCGCGCGTTGCGTGACCGCGTCGAGGACGCCGATCGTCTGGCCGCCGGGTAGCCGGCCCGTAAGCTTGGCCGCGCCGTAGATCGTCGTCGCGGTCGGGGAGTTGGGGTCGCCGAAGCCAAGCTGGGGCGCCCGACCGATGCGCCGCGAGTAGAACAGACCCTCGCCATTGCAGTTTACCTGGCTGCAATTCACGTCGAACCGGAAGATCCCCGCACCCTGCACAAAGAACGGGCGCCGTTCCTGAAAGAACGTCTCAAACACCGTGAGGTTGAGGACCGACGGATCCGCTTCGACCTGCCCGAAGTCGGGGTTGATCGTCGCGTCGATCGTGAGGTTCGGCGTGACACCGTATTTCAGGTCGGCACCGCCCGTGACCTTCTGGGAGCGGTCGAACGCCGTGGCGGTGGGAACCGACACGTTCTTGGTCAGCACGTACGGCGCGATCTCGGGCCGGCGCGGAGACGGCAGGTTCTCGAGGCCCGTCAGCTCGCCGAGCTGCGATGAGATGCCTGCCTGGGAGTTGCGGTACAGCGGCCAGCTGACCCGCTCGGTGTAGCGCTGGATGTCGCGCCACACGCCAAAACCAAACGTGTTCGTGGCACGCGGCACGTAGCGGAGCTGTGAGAGCGGGATGCGAAACTCGGCGGTCCAGCCCAGCGAGTCGACCTGGGTGGCCACGTCCCACACGGCATCCCACGCGTCATCTTCCGAGTTGTCGTTGTAGACCGCGTAGTCCCGTTTCACGCCGGCGGGGTTGACGGCGAACTCGAATCCGCTACGCCGGTCGTGATAGGAGTCGATCATGATCTTGAGCTGATCGGTGGCGGCACGGACGTCGCGGCGCGCGAGCAGCTTCAGAATACTGTCGGGGTGGGGGTCGAAGGCGCGGATGAAGACGTACAGATTGCGGTCGTCGTAGGCGACCTTGGCCTCGGTGGCGAACCGCGGATCCCCGTTTTCGGCTGGCTGAAACTCGCGGAATTGCGTGATCGGTGGCGCGAGGCGCCAGACCGCGTCATCGTCCCGCCCGTCGATGACCACGGGCGTCGTCGCTCGCACCGCGGTCGCCGTCGTGGCGGTGGCGTGCGGCGGGGAACCGGGCGGTGATCCGCCAGCGGTCTGCAGCAGAATGGCGAGGACGGCGACAGGCGGCAAGACGGGGCCCCTGGCTCAAGTCGGACGGTTAGACAGGTGGTACGAGGAAAGGGTTGGACTGGTTCCGTCCGGAACGCGTGAGCCCCGGGGAGCGCTGCGGCCGCTCCCCGGGGCTCACCACTGGGTGCTCAGTTGTGCTTGGCGACGAGGCTCGGCTCGACCGGCGCCTCGCCGTCGAACACCAGATGGCCGGCCTCGAAACGGGCACCGCGCAAGGCGAGCGTCAGAACCTCGTCACGGTCCTCCACCAGGTGCACGGCGAGCGACTGGCGCACGTCGACCGGGAGGTCTTCCAGATCAGGGCCGTTCTCCTTGGGAAGCACCACCGTGCGGATGCCGGCCCGCACCGCGCCCAGCACCTTCTCCTTCACGCCGCCGATCGGCAACACGCGACCGCGCAAGGTAATCTCTCCGGTCATCGCGAGATCGTGGCGTGCCCGCCGCCGCGACAGCGCCGAGACGAGCGCCGTCGCCATCGTCACGCCCGCCGACGGACCGTCCTTGGGGATGGCGCCAGCCGGAACGTGGACGTGGATGTCGGTGTCGGTGAACGCGTGCTCGGGAATGCCCAGCTGGTCGGCGTGGGACTTGGCGTACGTGAGGGCCGCCCGGGCCGACTCCTTCATCACGTCTCCCAACTGGCCCGTGAGCACCAGCTCCCCCTTGCCACGCATGACACTCGCCTCGACGAACATGATGTCGCCGCCGACGGGCGTGTAGTACATCCCTGTGGCGACCCCCACCTGATCCTCACGCGCCTTGTGCTCAGGGTGGACCTTGGGACGCCCGATGAGGTCGTCCACTTCTCCGGCATCGACGCGGAGGCGCTGCACTTCGCCGCCGGCGATCTTGCGCGCGACTTTACGTCCCAACTTGCCGATCTCGCGCTCGAGCTGGCGCACGCCCGCTTCGCGTGTGTAGCTCGTGATGATCTCGCTCAGCGCCGCATCGGTGAGGTCCAGCTGCTCAGGCGACAACCCGTTGGCGTCGCGCTGCCGCGGGACGAGGTACCGCTTCGCGATCTCGAGCTTCTCCTGCTCGGTGTAGCCCGCGAAGTTGACCGTCTCCAGCCGGTCGAGCAGCGGCCCCGGAATGCTCTGGAGAAAATTCGCCGTCGCGATGAACATCACCTCCGACAAATCGAACGGTACGCCCAGGTAATGATCGGTGAACGAGTCGTTCTGCGCCGGATCGAGCACCTCGAGCAGGGCGGCCGCGGGGTCGCCCTGGAAGGACACGCCGAGCTTGTCGACCTCGTCGAGCAGGAATACCGGGTTCTTGGCGCCGGCCTGCTTCATCCCCTGGATGATGCGGCCCGGCATGGCGCCGACGTAGGTGCGACGGTGACCACGAATGTCGGCCTCGTCGCGGGCGCCGCCCAGTGAGATGCGCACGTACGGGCGGCCCATGGCGCGCGCGATCGACTTCGCGATCGACGTCTTGCCGACGCCGGGCGGCCCCACGAACAGCAGAATGGAACCCTTCGTCTCCTTGTCGTCGGCGTTGCCCTGGGCGGCCCCCTGGGGAGCGCGCTGGCGCAGCTGGCGCACGGCGAGGAACTCGAGCACCTGATCCTTGACGTCCTTCAAGCCGTAGTGATC
>CBFHAJ010000098.1:0-14385 GCA_965653495.1 uncultured bacterium
GCACCACTGGATGGTGCAACCCGTAGCGCAGCCCCTCGCCGAACACGCGCCGCATCTCCTGGGGCACGCGCCTGAGCTCGAGCGCGCGTGGCGTGTAGCCCAGCTCCGGCATGTTGCGCCACGCCAGCACGAACAGCGGCACCACGATCCCCGCCCGCACCAGGTACGGGATGGCGAGGCGAATCTGTCCCAGCAGACCGCCGCCGATCGTGCCGACGAGCATCCCGGCCCCGAAAAACATCTGGCCGCGGGCGAACACGCGCTCGAGCGACCCGCTGTAGCCGGTCGCCTTCAAGGCGTCGACCAGCCAGGCGTCCACCGCGCCGGTGTAGAACGTGTAGCCCAGCCCGAGAAACACGGAGACCCACGCGAACGCCCAGAAGCCCCAGCCGCGCCAGGCGATGGCCACGTACAAGAGCGTCGTCACGAACAGGGTGACCAGGCACAACAGCAGCGACACTCGGCGCCCCACCGTGTCAGCCACGACGCCGGTGGGGATCTCGAACACCATCGACCCGAGGGTGAACGCCGCGTTGGTGAGCAGCACCTGCTGGATGTCCAGCCCCGCGCCCATCTTGAAGAGCGTGTCGATCCCCCAGATGAGCGACATCGCGAGGTTGAAGAGCCCGGTGATCGCGTAGTAGGTGCGGATGATCCGCTCGCTCATGCCGCCACCACCGGTGTGTCGGTCCCTGACTTGAGCGCGGTCGCCGTGAGGATCACGGCACCGCCGAGCGCGGCCAGCGGGCCCGGTGTCTCGCCGTGCGCCAGCCACGCCCACACCGGGCTCAACACCGGCTCCACGAGCAGAAACAGGGAGGCTTCGAGCGCGGGAACTCGGGTGATCGCGCGCGCCAGGAACACGTAGGCGAGGCCGAGCTGGAACACCCCCAGATACACGACGATCAGCCAGTCGACGGGACGGCCACCGGCCAGGGGCAGCGCTCCCGGCAGGCAGACGAGGAATACGATCAGATTCCCGCACGCCGCCGCCGCGGCGATCGGTCCGTGGTCCGCGCCCAGACGCCCGAGCCAGCGATACCCCGTGACGGTGAACGCCCACGCCACCGCGCTCCCCGCCGCGAGCATGTTTCCCAACAGCGGCTGCGGTGCGGTCGCGAAGTGCCGCTCTCCCCCCACGAACAGCAGCGCCAGGCCCAGCCCCAGCACGGCCATGAAGCCGAGATCGGCCCGCGTCACCGCCTCCCGCAACAGCCAGGGCGCGAGCACCACCACGAACAGGGGATTGGTGGCCTGGAGGAAGACCGTATTGGCGGCGGTCGTCAACTTGTTCGCGAACACGAACAGCAGACCCGCGGCCGCGTAGGCGACGCCCACGAGCGCTACTCGCCAGCTCCAGTGACGGCGCGCCTCAGGGATGAGGGTCAGGATCGCGAGCATCGCCACCAGCGCGCGAATGGCGGCGATCTGCCAGGCGTCGAGCCGGCACCACTTGATGGCGGCGCCGGCCGTCGAAAAGCATGCGGCGGCGAGCACCAGCTGCAGGCGCGCCTTCATCGCGGGGGCAGGCTGACCTGCAGCCAGTCACGCGCGATCGTCGCGATGTCGCGGTGCTCCACGTCGGCGAGCGCGTTGAGGCGGCGCATTTCCTGGTCCGAGATCTTGCCCTCGAGCTGGGCGAGCGCGGGGCCGACAGCCGGGTAGCGGGCCAGCAGCGAAGCACGCGCGACCACGGCAGCCTGATAGGGCGGGAAGTAATGCCGGTCGTCCTCGAGCGCGACCAGATCGAGCGCCGCGATCTGGCCGTCGGTCGAGTTGCCGGCGATCATGTCGACCTTCCCCTCGGCGAGGGCGCGATATGTGAGGCCCAGATCCATCGCCGTGGGAGGCGCCGCGAATCGCAGGCCGTAGGTCCTGGCGAGCCCGGCGAACCCGTCGCTCCGCTCCAGGAACTCGTATCCGAACCCGGCGTGCCAGCCCGCCGCGACTTTCGCAAGATCGGAAATGCGCCGTAGCCCGTCGCGCTCCGCGTCCCGCCGCCGCACCGCGATCGCGAAGGTGTTGTCGAAGCCGAACGGTTTGCCCCAGGTGAGACCGAAGCGCGTCGCGTATTCCGCCGCGACCCTGCGGTACACCGAGTCGGGATCCTGCACCGGGGCGTGCTTCAACACCGCTGTGTAGGCGGTACCCGTGTACTCGACGTACAAGCCGATTTGCCCGGAGGTGATCGCCTGGTGGCACACGAACGTGCCGCCCAGATCGAACCGGCGCTCCACGGGGAGGCCGGTGCGCCGCTCGATCTGCTGCGCCACGATCTCCCCCAGCAGGTCCGATTCGGTGAAGTTCTTGGAGCCGACGACGATCCGGTCGCCGTGGCCGCACGCTTCGAGGAGACTGAGGAGGGCGAGGAGCCACCGTCCGCTCGTCCGCCCGTCCACCTGTCCGCCTGTCATCGCCCCCTCCACCCCAGCCGCCGCTGCGCCAGCCCGAGCAGCCCGTCCGCCGCGAGCGCGATGAACGCCGCCGGCAGGGCACCCGCCAGGATCAGCGTGTCGTCGACCACGGCCACACCGCGGAAGATGTACACGCCCAGCCCCCCGGCGCCGATGGCCGCCGCGATCGTCGCCGTCCCTACGCTCACCACGGTCGCGATGCGCACGCCCGCGAGGATCACGCCCAGCCCCAGCGGCAGCTCGACCTGTGTCAGCAGCTGCCAGTCGGTCATGCCCATGCCGCGGCCCGCCTCTCGCACGGCCGCGTCCACGCCGGCGATGCCTTCGTACGTGTTGCGCACGATCGGCAATAGCGCGTAGACCACGAGGGCCACGATCGCCGTGCGGGCACCGATGCCACCGATGAACGGCAGGGGAATCAGAAACCCGAACAGCGCGAGGCTCGGGATCGTCTGGAAGATGTTCGCGAGCCCCAGCACCGGGGCCCGCCACGCCGGCCGGCGCGTGAGCATGATGCCGAGCGGCAGACCGACGGCGAGCGCGATCGCGGTCGAGATCGCCACCAGCGACAGGTGCTGCCCCACGAGCCCCAGCAGCTCGACGGAATTGCGGGAATAGAAGCGGAGGAGATCCATCAAGCCGCGCTCATGAACGCCATCACCTCGGGGTGCCTTGACGCCCGGAACTCCTCCGTCGTGCCCAGGAAGGCGAGGCGGCCGCTCTGCATCAGCCCGATGCGCGTTGCGAGCAGCAGTCCCTCGCGCACATCGTGCGTCACGAATACGATGCCCTTCCCCAGCCGGCCCTCGAGCGCGCGGAACTCGCCCTGCAGCTCTACCCGCGTGATGGGGTCGAGCGCGCCGAAGGGCTCGTCCAGCAGCAACAGGGGCGGATCGGCCGCGAGCGCGCGCGCCACGCCCACGCGCTGCCGCTGGCCGCCCGAGAGCTCGTGGGGATAGCGGCCCGAGAAGGCATCGGGGTCGAGGCCCACGAGCTGCAGCAGCTCGCGCACCCGCTCACCAATGCGGGCCGGCTCCCACGCCTCGAGTCGCGGGACCAGGGCCACGTTCCGCTCGACCGTGAAGTGCGGGAACAGGCCGACTTCCTGGATCACGTAGCCGATGCGGCGCCGCAGCCTGGTGACGGGCACGCTCGCCGCGGGCTCACCCGCGAGCCGGACCTCGCCCGCCGTCGGCTCGAGCAGGCGGTTGATCAGCTTCAGCGTGGTAGTCTTGCCGGAGCCACTACGACCGAGCAGCACCAGCGTCTCGCCGGCGCCGACCGTGAACGACACGTCCTGCACGAGGGCCGGCCCCCCCACCCGTCCCGCGAGGCTGTACCCGAGGCCTCTGACCTCGAGGGCCGGCGTCACACAGGTGACGCCAGGACCATCAGAAAACGGGCGTCGTCGCTGCGGCCCTGCCAGCGGGGCGCGAGCCCGGCATCGGCGAGAATCCGCAGGAAGGTTTCCGGGGCGTACTTGTACGAGTGACTCATTTCGAGCCGCTCGGCCCGGCCGATCCGCACGGTCTCGCCGCCCATCCGGGCTTCCACCGCGCGGCTGGCGCTGAAGTGCTTCGCGATCAGGTGCAGGCCCGCAAGCCGGCCGTCGTCGCGGGTCTCGAAGACCAGGTCTCCGTCCGCTTCGCCGATGCCGACCGAGTGCAGCGGCGCCCACGCGAAGCGGCGGTTGAGCGGATTGTCGTAGCCCGCCACAGTCGTCTCCCCGGCGTACAGCTCGCCGTCCACGAGCAGGGCATCGTCGGGACGCAGCAGTTGCCGCACCCGCCGTGCGTCGGCGATCGGGTCGAACGCGCCCAGGGTATTCCCCAGGAACAGGACCAGCCGGCGCGGTGTTTCCGGCTCTGGGGCAAGGGCAAGGAGCTGCTCCGGCCGCGTGTAATCGGCCTTGATGCCGTGTGCGGAAAAGCCGGCGCGCTGGGCGCCGCCGCACGCCATCTCCAGCAATGCCTGGCTCGTGTCCATCGGCACGTACGTCGCGTGCGCGCCACGTTCGTGCAGGGCTGCGAGCAGCAGGAGATCTTTGTCTCCCTGCCCCGCTCCGACGCTGAGGACCTCGAGCGGGGCCGGCGGGTACAGCCGGGCGAGTTCGGGAGCGGTGCGCGCGATCAGCGAGCGCGACCGCACGAAGTTGCGGTACTCGCCGTCCGAGCATAGCGCGAGCCAGGCCCGTACCGAGAGCGGCAGCCAGTAGAAGAATTTCTCGGCCAGCCGGCGGGACTCGAACGCCGCCACGAACTCGGCCGCGAGCTCGTTCTCGGTGAGCAGTGCATCAATCGCGATCATCGCGCGTTGAGAATTACCGGTTGACGGGTGTGACGGCAACCCGTAGGATTAGCCCGACCAGCCGTCGTTCTGGTCTCTTTCGAGGAGGCAGCGATGCAAGTAGTCGAAATGCAGGAGCTCGTTCCCAGCTGTCATCGCCCTGAGATCGTCGAGACAGCCGAGCTCGTTCCGACCTGCCACTCCTGAGGAGCGGTAGCGATGCATCCGGGGGCCCGGCCTGACGTCGGGCCCCCGCCGCGTTTCTGGGCCTCGGAGCCGAGCCTTGGCTTCGGCGCCTGGGCGGTCGGGGGCGTCGGATGGGGCGGGGAAACGCCCGACGGCGAATCCGATCGCGGAGCCGCGGTGGCGCGCGCCGTCGAGCGCGGCGTCACCTTTTTCGATACGGCGCCCACCTACGGGGACGGCGCCTCCGAATCGCTGCTCGGCCGGGCGCTGCGTCCGCATCGCGCCCGGGTCACGATCGCCACCAAAGTCGGACCGCGCGCCGATCCCCGACAGTCCCTCGAAGCCTCGCTCCGGCGCCTCCAAACCGACTACGTGGACCTCGTACAGCTACACGAGACGGGTGACGGCTGGGAGCGCCAGCTCGAGCAGCTCGACGGGTTGCGGCGAGCGGGCAAGGCGCGCGCGGTGGGACTGTGCAACGCGACCCACCTCCAGCTCGCGCGCGCGCTCGAGCTCGTGCCGCTCGCCGCCTACCAGGGTCCGTACAATCTGTTCGACCGGGACGCCGAGCAGCGGGACCTCCCGCTGTGCCGCGAGCGGCGGGTCGCGTTCCTCGCCTATCGTCCCCTCGCCGCGGGCCTCTTGACCGGGAAGTACACGACACCACCTGCCTTCTCCGCTGGCGACCATCGGCGCGGGATTTACTGGTTCACAGGCCGGGAATTCGGGCGGCGCCGGGCAGCGCTGGATCGGCTCGAGCCGCTGGCGCTTACCTTAGGCATGTCGCTCGGCACGCTGGCGCTCGCGTGGGCGCTGGCCCGCCCTGGTGTCGCGGTCGTGCTGGCCGGCGCGCGCAGCGCGGCCCAGGTCGACGAGAACCTCGCGGCGACCGCGCGCGTGCTCACGCCCGGCGAGGTTGCGCAGGTCGATTCCGTGGTACGCGAGGCGTTTCCGCCGCCGCGCGCCAGCGAGCGCGCCCGCGCCCTCGCCGCCGCGTGGGGCGACCGGGAGCGCCACAGCGTGGAGCGGCTGAATGGCGACGCCAGCTACGAGACGATCGCCGCGAGCTGGACCGACCGGGGGCAACAGCCCATGATCGCCGCGCAGGTCAAGGTCTTCTGCGACCAGCTCGCGGATCAGGGGTTAGTTGTAACGGACAACGGATAACGGACGATTGATGACGACGTTGAAGGTCGGTGCCTTCTATAACCCGCACCTCGGCCGCGAGCTCGCGAGCGCCGACGGGATCGACCATCTCGCGATGGCTGACCCCCCCAGCGCGGTCGATCCGTGGTGGCCGGCCATCCGAGAGCGCTACACCCTGCTGCTGCACGATTATCTGGGCCAGCTCTCCGAGCCGCTCGACGAGCGCGCCATCACGCGGGCGCGCGCGCTCGCCGAGCTGTACCGCTCGCCCTGGGTGGCGGAACACTTCCAGTGCCTCCACACGGAAGACGGCACCTATAACCTCAACTACGTCTTCCCGCCGCTCTATACCGAAGACTTTCTCGACCGCTTTGTGCGCAACGCCCGCGCCCTCCAGGCCCGGCTCGACCAGCCGCTGGTCATGGAGAACATTCCCGGGTTCTTCGACGTCCAGGCGAGCCAGCTGCCGGAGCCGGTGTGGCTGCGGCGCTTTTTCGAGGCGACCGAGGTGGGATTCCTGCTCGACCTGCCGCACGTGTGGCTCGAGGCGCACTATCACGCCCGGCCGCCGCAGCGCTGGCTCGCCGAGTTCCCCCTCGAGCATGTGGTGGAGCTGCACGTCGCGGGCGTCGCCGACGATCGCGACCTGGGCGGCCCCTGGATCGCGCCCACCGAGCCGTCGGACGCGATGCTCGAGTTCTTGGCACATGCGGTGACGCGCTGCCCCAACGCGCGGGCGGTCACGTTCGACGCGTTCTCGCCTTCCCTCGAGTGCGACGTGCTGCTGCGCAGCGTCGAGCGCATCCGGCGGGTCCTGTGAAGTCGGCGGTCGCCCTGCTGCTCGCCTTGCTCGGAACGACGGTCGTCGTCCCCGCTGGCACGCACATCCCCATTCGCTTCGTGCAGCGGGTGACGAGCGGCAGGGATTCGGTGGGTACCCCCGTGCTGGTGCAGACGATGGGCGCGCTGGTGAGCGACTCGTGCGTGGTCGTCCCACCCTACCTCCGGGCCAAGGGCCGTGTGATCGTGTCCAAGGGGGGCGGCCGGTTCGGCCGCCATGGGCAGCTGGGATTGCGGTTCGACTCGCTCGAGGTCCGTCCGGGACGCTGGGTCGAGATCGCGGGCATCCTCGACACGCTCGAGTACACCAAGCCGGCATTCCTCACCGATTCGGGGCTGGTGTCGAGCGGCAAGACCGGCGTGGTGGGCGTGGGTAAGAAGCTCGTGCCCGCGGGAGTCGCCGCCGCGGCCGACATCGCCGCGCTCCCGGTCGCACTGCTGGGCGGATACTCGCTGATGCACCGCGGGCCGCCGGTGCGCATCCTCGCGGGTGAGATCGGGGGCCTGCGGCTCACCGAGCCGCTCACTCTCCCCGATCCGGGCCGGTGCGAGCCGGTCACGGCGCACGGCGAGCTGGCCGACGCTCCCGCGCTCCCCCAGTTCCTGCCGCGCTCCGCAAATCGCTCGGGGACCGTGCTCGGCGACCCGTTCAACGTGCTGCTGGTCGGCAGCGAGGCGGCGATCGACAGCGCGTTCCGCAGCGTCGAGTGGATTCCCGCCCAGAAGCGCACGGTCGCGACGGTCACGCGCGAAATCACCGCCGCCATCGCGAGCCGGCCCGCGATGAATGCACCAGTGAGCACGCAGTACTTCGAAGGGAGGCCACAAGACCTCGCTTACGAGCTGCCCGGCCCCAACGTCCGCATCCGGCACCACATCCGGATCTGGCTGCTCGACACCCTGTCGCAGGTGTGGGTCGGCGCGGCCAACAAGGACGTGGGCGTGCTCTTCAAGCCGTGGGAGCCGCAGGCCACACACAAGATCGAGCCGCACATCGATCACGAGCGCGATCGCGTCGTGCACGACCTCGAGGCCAGCGGGTGCGGCGATCTCCTGGACTACATGACGCTGCCCGGCGCCATCACCGAGGGGCGCAACGTCTCCGGTCAGAAGATCTTCACCGACGGTCGCACCGCGGTGGTGCGCGTGCGGGGGTGCGAACCGCCGCCGCCGCATTAATGCCGATGGCCCCCACAGACCGGGCGCTCCAGGACCAGATAATCCGCGCGCTCGCCGACGCCCCCTACCGGGCCTCGCCGGATTGGCGCGGGCGCGCGCTCGCCGACGCCGACCGGGTGGAGCGGTACGCGCGCTTCCTGGCGCGGCACTTCTATCACGAGCGCGTCGTGCAGTTCTTCAAGTATTCCCGCGCCCTCGCGCGCGTCACCCGGCGGCCACCCGAGGCAGTGCTCACGCAACCGGGATTCGAGACCTTGCTCCCCGAGGTCGTGCTCGGGAGCCGGGAAACGGCTCGCGCCGTCGCCCGCCTCGTCGTGACGTACGTCGCCGGGAGTGCGAGCCGCGTCGCGTACTTGGCAGATCTGTTGCGTTACGAGGAAGCCATGATGGTGGTAGAGGCGGGGCCGCGCATCTGGAGGGACGCGCCCGGAAGGTCGGGAGCGGGGAGCGGGGAGCGGAACTCTCCGGAGAGGGTGGAGGGCACCGTGCTCCTGGATGTCGCATATGACCTCCCCGCCGTGCTGCCCAAGCTGCTGCAGTCGTGGACGCAAGTTCCGGAGGCACCGGCGCGTCCGACCCGTCTGCTCGTGGCCCGTTCGCCCCACGGTCGCGTCGCCGTCGCTCGCAGCGACGCGAGCATCGCCACCGTGGTGGAGCTGGCGGATGGCAAGCGCACGCTGCAGCAACTCGCCAGCGGCGCCGGCCTGCCGTTGCCGGCACTCGAGGCAACGCTCCGGGATCTGGTGGAGCTCGGCGCCGTGCGGTTCTCGACGGGGAGCTGATGGAGGTCCAGATCTTCGGCGTCCGCAAGAGCGCCGACACGCGGGCCGCCCTGCGGTTTTTCGCCGAGCGCCGCATCAAGTCCCACTTCGTCGACCTGAACGAGCGAGCCGCGTCCCTCGGCGAGCTGCGCCGGTTTGCACAGAAGTTCGGGGTCGCGGCCTTGATCGATCGCGATTCCCGGCGCTTTGCGGAGCTCGGCCTTGCAACCGCTCGGCTCTCGGACGAGCGGTGGCTCGAGAAGCTCACCCTCGAGCCGTTGCTGCTGCGCATGCCACTGGTCCGTCACCAGCAACAGCTCTCCCTGGGTCCGGCGGAGGACACGTGGCGGTCCTGGGTCGCCCCCGCGCGCCCGTCCGCATAGCTTCCTTTTCACTATCCCTGTCTCTGGAGCCGCCTGTGACCAGCAAATACGAAAGCGCCGACCTGTTGCTCAAGCTGTACGACCTGCGCCGCGAGGCCGTGATGCGCAAAGCCCGGGCCTGGTTCCGTGCCGACTTCCGTCCTGCGAGCGGCGCGGAGGTGCTGGCGACCTACCGCGGCAAGAGCAGCGCAGCCTATCGCATGGTGACCACCTACTGGAACATGGCCGCGGCGCTGGTGCTCAACGGTGCGATTGACGAGCAGATGTTCGCCGACGTGAATGGCGAGCACGTCATGGTGTACGCCAAGCTCCAGCCGTTCCTCACCGACATCCGCGCCGGCCTCAACAACCCGGGCTACCTGGACAAGCTCGAGCAGCTGGTCCTGCGGTTGCCCGACGCCCAGGCTCGCATCGCGCGGGTGCGCGGCCTCTCCGCCCCCGCCAAGTCCGCCTCGAAGGGCCCGCGGAGGGCCGCGTGACCACCGCGGCGGCGGCGATCCCGCGCCCCGACGCCTCCGAGTTCGCGCCCTACTACGGCACGTACATCGGGAAAGTCCCCGAGGGAGACGTGCTGCAGATGCTCGAGAGCCAGCGGCGCGACACCCAGCGGTTACTCGCCGGCCTGTCGGAGCAGCAGGCCATGCATCGCTACGCGCCCGGCAAGTGGAGCATCAAGGAGGTCGTCGGGCATCTCGCGGACAGCGAGCGCGTGTTCGCCTACCGCGCGCTGCGCTTCGCGCGCGCGGACGAGACGCCGCTCGCGAGCTTCGATGAGCAGGCCTGGACGCCCGCCGGGAGATTCGACGCCCGGTCGCTGCCGGATCTCGCGGCTGAGTTCGACGTGGTGCGCCACGGAACGATCGCCCTGTTCCGCGGGCTCGACCCCGAGACGCTGCCGCGGCAAGGAATCGCCAGCGGCAAACCCGTAAGCGTGCGCGCACTCGCCTGGATCATCGCGGGCCACGAGCGCCACCACATCGCGCTGGTGCGGGAACGGTACCTGAAATGAGTCCCGTCGTGGCGCTGCTGCTCGCCGCGGCGCTGCAGGGAGACACAGGCAGCTACGTGCTCAAGTCGTTTCGCTTCGCGAGCGGTGAGACGATCCCCGAGCTGCGCCTCCACTACCGGACGCTCGGCCATGCACGCGGGAACGCCGTGTTGATCCTGCACGGCACGGGTGGATCGGGCGATCAGTTCCTGTCGCCCGTGTTCGTCGAGCTGTACGGCGCCGGCCAGCCGCTCGACACCACGACACACTACGTGATCCTCCCCGACGACATCGGGCACGGGCGGTCTTCCAAGCCGAGCGACGGCCTGCACGCACGGTTTCCGCACTATGCCTATGCCGACATGGTGACGGCGGAGTATCGACTCGTCACGGAGGGCCTCGGCGTGCAGCACCTGACGGTCGTCATGGGCACCTCGATGGGTTGCATGCACAGCTGGCTGTGGGTAGAGCGCTATCCCACTGCCATGGACGGCGCCGTACCGCTCGCGTGCCTCCCGACCCAGATCGCCGGGCGAAACCGCATCTGGCGCCGGATGGTGATCGACGACATCAGGACTGATCCTGACTGGAAGGAAGGGGAGTATACGACCGAGCCGCGCGGCCTGCGCGCGGCGCTGCAGCTGCTGTTCGTCGCCGGGAGTGCCCCGCTGGTGCAACAGCGCGCGGCACCGACGCGCGACTCGGCCGACGCGTTCATCACGCGGTGGCTGGATGCGCGCCTCCGACAAACGGATGCGAACGACCTGCTCTATCAGGTGGATGCGTCGCGTGACTACGATCCCAGCCCCGCGCTCGACCGCATCACGGTGCCGGTGCTGGCCATCAACTCGGCCGACGATTTTGTGAACCCGCCAGAGCTCGGCATCATGGAGCGGTTGATCGCCCGCGTGCCGCACGGTCGTTACGTGTTGATCCCCACCAGCGAGCGGACCAGCGGCCACGGCACGCACACCGTGGCGGCCGTCTGGAAAGCAGAGTTCGCCCCGTTCGTGGCGTCGCTCGAGCGGCGCTAGTGCTTCAGCGAGACCACGATCGCGACCCCGCCGTCGGTGGGCCCGTAGCGGCTCCCAGCCTCGTTGGCGTCCAGCCAGCGCATGGCCTCGACGCTGCTCGCAGGGATCGTCTTGAGATAGTCGACCCCGCCCCGCTTCACATCGTTCACATATACGTAGATCGGCGTGGACTGCGGCACATCGCTGGGCCCGGCCGGGAGGTGGGCCAGCTCGTGGACCTGGAGCCAGCGAGGCCGTAAGGTCTCCACCGCGTCGTAAGCAGTATTCAGCGATGCGGCGGACTTCTCGATCTCCTCGGCAGACAGCGTCTTGCTGCGTCGCTGCGCGTGCAGCGTCGAAACCGAGCACAGGGTCGCCAACGTCAGAGCCACGAGCCTCACGGTGGTCACGCGCATGATTGCCTCCTTGCCCTAACGATACCCCGCCGCTTGCAGCGTGAACAGCTCCGCGTACAGGCCGCCCCGCGCCAGCAACTCCTCATGCGTGCCCTGGTCGGCCAGCTCGCCTCCCCGGAGCACCAGGATCCGATCGGCCATGCGCACCGTGGAGAAGCGGTGGGAGATGAGGACGGCCATGCGGCCCTGGGTGAGCTCGGCGAACCGCAGGAACACCTCATACTCGGCGCGGGCGTCGAGCGACGCGGTCGGCTCGTCGAGAATCAGCACCTGGGCGTCGCGCATGTATGCGCGCCCCAGCGCCACCTTCTGCCACTCGCCGCCCGACAGCTCCACCCCGCCGTCGAACCGCCGGCCCAGCATCTGGTCGTAGCCGCCGGCGAGCCGCGACGCCACCGAGTCGGCCAGGCTGCGGCGCGCCGCCTCGCGCACCCGGCCGGCGTCGTCCAGCGCCTCCACCTGGCTCACGCCGATGTTTTCCTTGAAGATGAAGTCGTAGCGCACGAAGTCCTGGAAGATGACGCCGATGCTGCGCCGCAGGCTGGCGAGATCGTACTCGCGCAGATCCACGCCGTCGAGCAGGACGCGCCCTTCGTCGGGGTCGTACAAGCGCGCCAGCAGCTTGACCAGCGTCGTCTTTCCCGCCCCGTTCTCCCCCACCAGCGCGATGCGCTCGCCCGGCTCGAACGTGAAGCTGAGATGCCGCACCGCCCAGCGATCCGAGCCGGGGTAACGAAACCCCACATCGCGGAACTCGAAGCCCCGCCGGATCGGCTGCGGCACCGGCCGGGCCCCGGGCTGCGACGTGACGCGCGGCCGCACGTCGAAGAACGTGAACAGATCCGCGAGGTAGAGGCTCTGCTCGAACACCTGCGACAGCGAGAGGAGAATGCGCTGGATCAAGTCCCGGCTCTGCCGGAACGAGCCGGCGAGAAACGTGAGTGCGCCGATCGTGAACCGGCCCAGCACCGTGAGGTAGATGGTCACGGCGTACGCCCCGTAGTAGCCGAGCGTCCCGATCGTCACGAACACGGTGGATACGACGTTGCGTTTGATGGCGAGCCGCTTGTTCGCCTCGTAGAACTCGTCGGACAGCTTGGCATAGCGGCCGACCAGAAAGCCGGACAGGTCGAACAGCCTGACTTCTTTGGCCATTTCGTCGGACGCGCCCGCGTAGCGCAGATAGTCGAGCAGCCGCCGCTCGGGTGTCCACTGGAACAGCAGCGAGTATCCGAGCGCCGCGTAGTGCGTCTCCCCCAGGAACGAGGGGACGACGGCGACCGCGAGGAGCGCCAGCAGCCACGGCAGCTGCACCAGCAGCACGGCCGCGAGCGACACGAGGGTCACGAGATCTTGCGCCGTGGAGAGCAACAGCGCGACCAGGCCGATCCGCCCCACCGTCTGCCGCCGGGCACGCTCCAGGTGGTCGTACGTTTCCGCATCCTCGTACTGGGCGATGTCGAGCGTCGCGGCGTGCTCCATCAACCGCACGCTGATGCGATTCGAGAACAGGTCGCCCAGCAGGCTCTCGAGCAGCGACGAGAGACGCGCCAGCCCCTCACCCCCCACCGCGATCGCGAGCTCGAGCCCCACCAGACCGCCGAGCGACCACCAGTCCACCGTTCCGCCACGGGAGCGCAGCTGCATGGCCGCGATCACACCGTCGATGATCAGCTTGCCGATCCAGAGCACCGCCAGCGGCACGAAGGAGCGGATCGCCCGCAACGCGAGGATCGCCACCGTGTACCCGCGGTGCGTCTCATAGACGAGCTGCAGCAGCGGGGGAACGTACTTGAGGGCCTGCAGCCGCTCGGACCAGGTCGGCGGCTTGCCGTCCGGTCCGACCGGGCCGGGGCCACGCCGCACGATACCGTGGGGGATGATGCGCGCCTGTGGCGCTGTCACGACGGTTAACTTCCCAATGGGGCGGTTCGTCAATATAACCGCATGAAAATTCGGGTCGTTTCGTCCCTGCTCGTGTGCGCATGGATTCCCACGGGGTTAGCGGGCCAGCAGCCCGGGCTGACCCCGCGCGATTCGGCGTTTCACGCCCTCAACCGCGTGGCCTACGGGCCCCGGCCGGGGGAGGTCGCGCGCGTCGCTGCCGGCGGCGTGATGCGCTGGATCGACCGGCAGCTCGAGCCGGAGCAGATCACGGACGACGCCCTCACCGCTCGCGAGCGGGAGTTCCCGCTGTTGGGGTACGATCGCGGCGACCTCGCCCAGGTGTACTTCGAGCTGCAACGCGAGCGGCAGCAGCGCCAGCGCGCCGGCGACACGACGACCGACAAGGCGGACGACAGTCCCGTCGCGCAGCGTGGCCGGCGGCTCGCCGCGCAATTCGCACAGCTCGCCGTCACCCGGGCCGTGCTCTCCGAGCGCCAGCTGTACGAGGTGATGGTAGATTTCTGGACCAATCACTTCAACGTGTTCCTCGGCAAGGGCGCCGACCGCTTCCTGACACCGGACTACATCGAGCACACCATCCGGCCGCACGCGATGGGAACGTTCGCGGACCTGCTCATCGCCACGGCGCAGACACCCGCGATGCTGTTCTACCTCGACAATTGGGACAGCGTCGCACCCGGCGCGCAGCCGCCCGCGGCGTTGCGGCTGCGCGCGCGCCCGAGCTTCGGCCGCCGGCCAGCGTTGTTCCCGCCGTCCCCCGATCCGGCCATGATGGATTCGGCGCGCCAGAACCAGCTGGCGCGGGCCCCGCGGGGGCTCAACGAGAATTACGCCCGCGAGCTGCTCGAGCTGCACACCCTCGGCG
>CBFHAJ010000099.1:0-14205 GCA_965653495.1 uncultured bacterium
GCAGGAAGTCCACCAGCCGCTGCTCGACGAGCCAGTCGGCGTTGTTCAACACCAGGGCCTGACTCGGTCCCGGGTCGAAGTCGAGAAACCGCGCCATCTGGTCGCGCTGGCGGTGCACGTGCTCGCGCGCCTGCTCTTTGGTGAGCAATGGGCGCTCACCGGGCTTGCCGCTGGGGTCGCCGATCAGGCCCGTGCCGCCGCCCATCAGCGCGATGGGGCGATGGCCGGCGCGCTGGAAATGTCGCAGCAACAGGATCGGGACGAGGTTGCCGATCTGCAGGCTCGGCGCGGTGGGATCGAACCCGCAGTACAGCGTCCGCGGCTGCTCGAGGTGCTGCGGCAGCTGCTTCGTCGCGTGGTGCACGAAGCCGCGCCACTCGAGCTCGGTGAGGAGGTCTTGCGGCATGGCGCGGAATCGTACGAGAACGCCCAACCGCTGGCAAGCGCGGGGCGGCCTTACTAGGTTGTAACCCGATGGCTTCCATCCCCGCACCGGTCGCGCTCCCCGGGGCCTCCCCCGTCACCTGGTGGCACAATCCCAAGGTCCGCAACCGCGTGATCGCGATCGGCGCGCTCGCTGCGGCCTACGGCTTCGGCCTCGCGTACGGCTCGTGGACGCGCGTGTGCGCCGGCGAGCATTGCCCCAGCATTTCGCGCCTGGTCGCGAACCCGAACCACCAGGTCCAGACGTCCAAGGTGTACGCGGCCGACGGGCGCCTCATCAGCGAGCTCGGCGCCGAGCGGCGCACCGTACTGCCGCTCACCGCGATCCCCATGTCGGTGCGCCAGGCGTTCATCGCCACCGAGGACAAGCGCTTCTACCAGCATCACGGCATCGACTACTGGCGCATTCTGGGCGCGATCAAGAACGACCTGCTGTCGATCTCCTTCGCGCAGGGGTTCTCGACCATCACGATGCAGCTGGCGCGCAACATCTTCCCCGACGACATCAGCCGGGAGAAGACGCTCACGCGCAAGCTCAAGGAAGCGCGCGTAGCGGTCGAGATCGAGAATAATTTCCCGAAAGACACGATCCTGCAGCTGTACCTGAACCAGATCAACCTCGGGGCCGGAGCGCACGGCGTGGAGGCCGCGGCGCAGATCTACTTCGGGAAGTCGGCGCGCCAGCTCAACGTGGCCGAGGCGGCCATGCTGGCCGCGCTCCCCAAGCTCCCCGCGTTCTACAATCCACGCACGCACCCCGACCGCGCCGTGCGGCGGCGCAACGTGGTGCTGGGGCTGATGCGCGATCAAGGATTCCTGACGCCCGAAGAAACCGAGCTGTGGCGCGCCTATCCCCTCGTGCTCACTGGTAACCGCACCAATTATGGCGACGTGGCCCCGTACTTCGTCGAGTGGCTGCGGGTGCAGCTCGACGCCAAGTTCGGGCGCGACCTGTACGAGGGCGGCCTGCGGATCTACACGACGCTCGATCTGGACATGCAGGAGGCCGCGGAGCGAGCGCTGCAATCGCAGCTCGACGCCATTGAGGCGGGCGTGTATTCCAACGGCAAGTTTCCGGGTCGCCTGACCTACCGCGAGTACCTCGAGTCTTCGAAGGCCTCGTCGGGTGAGGATCACGGCGATTTCACCCGCTACCTCCAGGGCGCGCTGGTGTCGCTCGAGGCGAACACCGGCTACATCCGCGCCATGATCGGCGGGCGCGACTTCGACGACTCGAAGTACAACCGCGCCACCCAGGCGATCCGCCAGCCCGGCTCGACCTTCAAGCCGTTCGTGTACTCGGCGGCGGTGCGCGCTGGCCACCCGGTGACCGAGATCCTCGACGACTCACCGTTGAATCCGCCGGTCATCCAGCTCGATTCGACGCTGTGGCAGCCGAAGGACGACGACGACACGACGCTCGGCATGATCCCGATGCGCGAGGCGCTCTACCTCTCGCGCAACCTCGCCACCATCAAGCTCGGCCAGGCGCTGGGCGAGCAGACGGTCATCGGTGAAGCCCGGAACTACGGCATCACCACCCCACTGCCGCCCTATCCATCGATCTTCATCGGCGCCAAGGGCGTCCGCCCGATCGAGATGATCGCTGCGTACACGGCGTTCGCGACGCTCGGTACACGCGCCGATCCCATCGGCATCCTGCGGGTGGAGGACCGCCAGGGGAACATTCTGTGGCAGCCCGCGGTGCACCGCGAGCCGGTCATCGACTCGACGCACGCCTGGCTGCTCGTCGACATGATGAAGGACGTCATCCGTCGCGGGACGGCCTTCTCGGCTGTCTGGAAGGCCGGCTTCACGCTTCCTGCCGCGGGCAAGACAGGCACCACTGACGACTACACCGACGCCTGGTTCATCGGCTACACGCCCGAGCTGGTGACCGGTATCTGGGTCGGCTACGACATTCAGCAGCGCATCCTCGAGCACAACGCCGGCGGCGGCCGCATCGTGGCGCCCGCGTGGACCGCGTTCATGCGCGACGTGTACGATCGCCGGCCCGCGCCCCCTGACTGGGTGCGCCCCGACTCCCTGATCACGCGCGAGGTGGACTGGTCGAACGGTTATCTCGCGACGCCGTTCTGCCCGCAGGAAGTGCGGCACTGGGACTGGTTCTATCCCGGCACGGAGCCGACACAGGCGTGCCCCGTGCATGCGCCGTTCGGCACGGGCATCACTCCCTAAGAGGCGCGTGCTGCGCCTCCGCGCAGGCTCGGTGCACCCAGTCACGGCGCCGCCCATCACGGACGGCGCCGTTCTCGTTGGGGAGGACGGCAAGATCGCGAACGTTGGCCCGAACGCTCGCGTACCCACGCCACGAGAGGCGCGACAGGTCGAGTTTCCCGACGGCGCCCTCGTGCCGGGTCTCGTGAACCTGCACACGCATCTCGAGCTCACCCATCTCGCCGGCAAGAACACCGCGCGCGAGTTTCCCGACTGGATCCGCGCGATCCGCTCGCTCAAGGATGCTTCGACGGCCGAGGAGTTCGACCACGCCGCGGAGCAAGGCGTGCGCGACTGCTGGGCCGCCGGCGTCACCTGTGTCGCCGACACCGGAAGCACCGGTGCGCCGTTGCGAGCCCTGGCGCGGCTCGGCGCGCGCGGCATCTACTATCAGGAGGTGTTCGGACCCGATCCAGCGAAATGCGCGGCGAGCCTCGCGGAGCTCGATGGCGCGCTGGCGCGTCTCGAGCCCATGGCCACGTCGTGCGCGCGCCTGGGCGTCTCGCCCCACGCGCCCTACAGTGTCAGTGCGTCTCTGTACAAGGCCGTGAGCGAGCTGGCGCGGGCGGAGCGGCTCCCCGTCGCCGTCCACCTCGCGGAGTCGCACGCCGAGACGGAGCTGGTGCAAAGCGGCCGCGGGCCGTTTGCGGAGATGCTGCGAGCCCGTGGCATCGCGGTGGCCGGGGTCGCCCGTTCGCCTGTGGAGTATCTCCGGCTCCTCGGCGTGCTCGACCAGTCGCCGCTCGCGATCCATTGCGTGCAGGTCGACGCCCGTGACATCGAGATGCTGCGGGATTCGGGTGCGGCAGTGGCGCATTGCCCGCGCTCGAACCGCGCGCACCGCCACGGCACGGCGCCCCTCGAGGCCCTTCGCGCGGCGGGCGTTCCCGTGGGTCTGGGCACCGACTCCGCGGTCAGCAGCGGTGACGTGAACCTGCGGGCCGAGGCCGTCGCCGCCCGTCTCGAGGGCGAGGAAGCCCTGGGCATGCTGACGATCGAGGGGGCCCGCGCGCTTGGCCTGGACGCGGAGATCGGCTCGCTCGAGGTCGGTAAGCAGGCCGATCTCGCAGTGTTTCCCGGTCTTCCGACCGCCCGTCCGCCTGACCGCCCGACCGCCGCCGTTCTCACCCTCATCGCCGGCCGCATCGTTCACGGATAGATTCAGCCCCCATGAAGACCCAGCGCCACGCGGCGATCCTGAGGCTGGTGCGCACACAGACGGTCGCCAGTCAGGAGCAGCTGCGCGAGTTGCTGCAGTCGGAGGGGTTCGACGTCACGCAGGCCACGCTGTCGCGTGACATTCGCGAGCTGGGGCTCGCCAAGGTCGCGGCGCCTGACGGCGGCTCACACTACTCTTCTCCGCCCGAGCAGGGTGCGGCGATCCGGCCGCACCTGCAACAAGTGCTGCCCACGCTGCTCGTGTCGGTCGATGGCGTCGGCCCGCTGCTCGTGCTCAAGACACCCGCCGGCGGGGCGCAGGCCCTCGGGCTCGCGGTCGATGCCGCCGGCTGGACGGAGATCATCGGGACCATCGCCGGCGACGACGCCGTGCTGGTCATCACGCGCAGCGAGCGGGCCCGGCGCGCCGTGCAGACGCGACTCAAGGAAGCAGCGGGCTTGCCGGACTGAGGGGCCGGCGTGGCGAGGGCGCAACACCGGTCGGGTCATGTGAACTTCCGTTTTCCCATGCGGGTGGTACTCTTGAACCCTCTCGAATCCTCGATTCCACAGGAGACACAGTGAAACACGCTAGGCTCGTCACCGCCGCCGTGACGGCGCTCGTCGTCACTGCGCCGCAGCTGGCCCTCTCCCAGGGCGCGTCGGGGAGCGCTACTGAGCGACTCAACATCCTCACGCCGGAAGAGCGCGCCGCCGGGTGGCGTCTGTTGTTCGACGGGCACAGCACCATGGGATGGCGAGGGTGGAAGATGGACACGATGCCCACGGGCTGGGGAGTCCGGGACGGAGCGCTCACGCGCGCGCATCAGGCCGCCGACATCATCACCACGGAGAAGTTCAAAAACTTCGAGCTGACGCTCGAATGGAACATCTCGCCCGGTGGTAATAGCGGCATCTTCTACCGCGCGAGCGAGGACCCGGACGACAACGCGATCTATTGGAGCGCGCCCGAATACCAGATCCTCGACGATGCCAGGCACCCCGACGGCCAGTCGCGCTTGACCGCGGCTGGCTCCGATTACGGTCTGTATCCCTCGCCGGCCGGCGTGGTGAAGCCGGCGGGCGAGTGGAACACGACGCGCCTCGTCGTCAACGGGAACCACGTCGAGCATTGGCTCAATGGGGTGAAGGTCGTCGAGTACGAGTTGGGAAGTCCGGACTGGGAGGCGAAGGTCAAGGCGAGCAAGTTCGCGACACACCCCCGCTACGGTCGCAACGCCGAGGGATACATCGGGCTGCAGGAACACGAGTTCCGCGTGGCGTACCGCAACATCAAGATCCGGGTGCTGCCGTGAGCGTCCGCGCCCGACTGTCGACCATGATGTTCCTGGAGTTCTTCATCTGGGGTGCCTGGTACACGACCGTCGGCAATTACATGTCAGCGCACGGCATGGCCACGCTCGCGTACTGGCCCTACACCGTGAACCCCATCGCGGCGATCGCCGCGCCGTTTTTCCTCGGGCTTATCGCGGACCGATTCTTTGCCACGGAGAAGGTGCTCGGCGTTCTCCATCTGATTGGTGGGGTCATCATGGTCCTGGTTCCGGGAGCCACCGGCTCTTCGGGACTGTTCGTCGTGCTGCTGCTGCTCTACAACCTGTGTTACATGCCGACCCTCGGGTTGGCGAATTCACTGGCGTTTCATCACATCGAAGATCAGGAGAAGCAATTCCCGCTGATTCGTGTGTTCGGCACGATCGGCTGGATCGTCGCGGGACTGTTTATCGGGTTCGTGTTGAGCCGCTTCACGGCAGGTCAGCTCCCTGATACGACCCCGCTGCCGCTCTATACGACCGGCGCGGCGAGCCTGCTGCTGGGGTTGTACAGCTTCAGCCTGCCCCGCACTCCACCACCCGCCGCCGGCCAGCGGGTCTCGGTGCGCAGCATCGTCGGGCTGGACGCGCTCAAAGAGCTCGGCAGCGTCCCGTTTTACGTGTTCATCCTGTGCTCGTTTCTGATCTGCATTCCGCTGGCTGTGTACTACACGTACGCTCCGATCTTCGCGAAGGTCGCCGTGTACGATCTGCACGCGACGAACTTCGTGACCAGCGCGCTGCCCAATCCATCCTCCCTGATGACGCTGGGGCAGATGTCCGAGATGCTGTTCATGCTGGCCATGCCGCTGATGTTCGCGCGGCTGGGCGTGAAGCGGATGCTGCTGGTCGGGATGGCTGCCTGGACGCTGCGCTACGCCCTGTTCGCGCTCGCGGCCCCGGGTACGCTGTTCTGGCTCATCGTCCTGGGGATCCTGCTCCACGGCGTGTGCTACGACTTTTTCTTCGTCACCGGGCAGATCTACGTCGACAAGAAATCCACGCCCGCGGTCCGCGGGCAGGCGCAGGGTTTCCTCGTGTTGGTGACGTACGGCGTCGGCATGCTGATCGGCGCCTGGGTCTCCGGCCAGGTTTACAATCGTTTCCTCGGCGCGGCCGCAGGCCTCACGCTGCAACAATGGCTGAGCTTCTGGATGCTGCCCGCCGCGTTCGCTGCGGTGGTCCTGGTTCTGTTCGCCGTGATGTTCCGCCCCGGCGCCGCTCCCGTACGCGAGCCGGTGGCGGCCGATTGAGGAGGGTCTCATAATGGCTCGCAAACGCATCTCCAGACGCAAATTCGTCGGCGACGTGGGTGCCGGAATCGCGTTCACCATCGTGCCCCGCCATGTCCTGGGCCGCGGCTTCCGCGCGCCCAGCGACACGGTGACCGTCGCCTGCATCGGCGTCGGCGGGATGGGGGCGAACGACGTGAAGGGCGTCGCCAAGGCCGGCGCCAACATCTACGCGCTGTGCGACGTGGACGATCACCAGGCGGCGCAGTCGTTCGCCGCGTTCCCGAAGGCGAAACGCTACAAAGATTTTCGCGTGCTGCTCGAGAAAGAGGCGAAGAACATCGACGCGGTCACCGTCTCCACCCCCGATCACGTCCACGCCGTCGCCGGCCTGATGGCGATGAAGCTCGGCAAGCACACCCGCATCCAGAAGCCGCTGGCCCGCACGCTGTGGGAAGTGCGCCAGCTCATGGACACCGCGCGCAAGACCAAGGTCGCCACCCAGATGGGGAATCAGGGACACGCCGGTGACGGCACGCGCCAGATCCGCGAATGGGTCGAAGCGGGGGCGATCGGCACGGTGCGCGAGATCCAGCTCTGGACCAATCGGCCCATCTGGCCGCAGGCGATTGATCGCCCGCTCGAGGAGTACTACACGCCGCCCTGGATCGATTGGGATCTGTGGCTCGGCCCGGCGCCGGCGCGCCCCTACAACCCCGCGTATGCGCCGTTCAAGTGGCGCGGCTGGTGGGATTTCGGCACCGGCGCCCTGGGCGACATCGCGTGTCACTCGATGGACGCGTCGTTCTGGACGCTCGGTCTGGGCTACCCCACGCGCATCGAGCCCGAATCGACCAAGCTGTACAGCGAGACGGCGCCGGCGTGCTCGCGCATCACCTACACGTTCGCCGCGAAGGGCAATCGGCCCGAGGTGAAAGTCGTGTGGCGCGACGGCAGCCTGTTTCCACCCCGGCCCAAGGAAGTCACCGACCCGGCGCTGTGGCCGTTCGATACCAGCGGCCAACTGTGGATCGGCGACCAGGGCAAGCTCGTCGCCGGCATCTACGGCGAAGATCCCCGCTTGCTCGACGAGGCGCGTCAGGCGGAGATCACGGCGCACCCGCCAGCGCAGAAGTATCCGCGGCTCGAGAGCGTGTACGCCGAGTGGCTGACGGCATGCAAGGGCGGGCCCGCGGCGGGCTCGAACTTCCCCGACCACGCCGGGCCGCTCACGCAGATGGTGCTGCTCGGCAACCTGGCGCTGCGCACGGCGCAGGTGCTCGAGGTCAACACCCAGACGGGTGAGATCGCCAACGCGACGATCCCGTCCGAATACGTGCGCTCCGAGTACCGCGCGGGGTGGAGCGTGTGACCTGATCGGCGAAGCTACCCTCAGCCAGCATCCGCTGCTCGCGCTCGTGACGCTGTTCGGGGCCGGACTCGTCACGAGCCTCACGCCGTGCATCTATCCCATGATCCCGATCACCGCCGGGATCATCTCGGGCGCGAGCGCGGGGGGAGCAACCGCGCCGTCGCATGCCCGCACCGCCAAGCTCACGCTCACGTACGCGGCCGGCCTGGCGCTCTTCTACGCCATCCTCGGCCTCATCGCCGGCCTCTCGGGGTCGCTCTTTGGGACGGTGAGCGCGAGCCCGTGGGCACGCTTCGCCATCGGGAACCTGCTGCTCGTCTTCGCCCTTGCCATGCTGGATGTGTTCCCGGTGGCGGCGCCCGAGCGGCTGATGCAATGGGCCGGGAATCTGTCGGGCGGATCGTACCCCGGTGTGTTTCTGCTCGGCGCGACCTCGGGGATCGTTGCAGCGCCGTGCGGGGCTCCGGCGTTCGCGGCGGTGCTCACCTGGGTAGCGGCCACGCGCAGCGGCGTGCTGGGGTTCTTTTATCTGCTCGTGTTCTCGCTCGGCATGACGGCGCTGCTCGTCGTGGTCGGGCTGTTTTCAGGGACGCTGGCGGCGCTGCCGCGCGCCGGCGCGTGGATGGTGTGGATCAAGAAGGCCGCAGGCGTGATCCTGCTCGGCATGGCGGAGTATTATTTCATTGCGATGGGTCAAGTTCTATGATCAGGCACGTGTGGTTGCTGGCAGTGCTCGTGGCGGCGGCGGATGGTCTCGCGGCGCAGGACATCGGTATACCGGTCGGGACCAAAGCGCCGGCCATCGCGCTCGCCGATGTGGACGGCAAGTCCGTGGACGTCGGCCACTACATCGGGACGCGGCCGGTGCTGCTCGAGTTCTGGGCGACGTGGTGCCCGATCTGCAAGGCGCTCGAGCCGTCGCTCAAGGCGGCCCACGCGCGCTACGGCGACAGCGTGCAGTTCTTTGGCGTCGCCGTCGCCGTGAACGAGTCGCCACGTTCCATCCAGCGGCACCTCACGGAGCACCCGCTTCCCTTCCCGGTGCTGTACGACGCCGACGGCGGGGCGGTGCGGGCCTACCAGGCCTTCACCACGTCATACATCGTGGTGGTGGATAAGACGGGGAAGGTGGCGTACACGGGCTCGGGTGAGGACCAGAACATCGCGGCAGTGCTCGCGACCGTAACCGGAAAATGAAACGGGCCCGGCATCGCCGGGCCCGTTCGTGCGTCATTCTCTACTCGCCGGTCTTCGGCGCGACGCGGTCGATCGCCCCGCCCAACTCTTTGTACGACTGCGGATCGATCTCCCGGAAGGGCGTCGCCCGGTAGACGATTTTGCCGTCCGGTCCCACCACGAACAGGTTGCGGTTGTCGAGCCCGTACTTGGGATTGCGCGCGCCGTACGAATTCCCCACTGCCCCGCTTGTGTCGCTCGCGAACAGGTACTGGAACTCGTCGTCATGGGCCCACGCCGCGAGCGTGTCGACCGGGTCGACGCTGATGGCGAGCAGCACCACGTTGCGGCCATCGTGAAACAGCTGTGCGTACTGATCACGGTACGCATGCATTTGGATCGTTCACCCTTTGGTTCGCGCCTTGTAGAAGAAGGCGAGCACCACCGTCTTCCCCTTGAAGTCGCTCAGGTGAATCGGGCTCTTGAGCACCCCAAACCGCGTGGCGCCGGGGAGCGCGAAGTCGGGCGCCGTCGCGCCCACCTCCAGCGCCTCCGGCGGCTTCGCCTCCTGCCCGTTCGCGGGCAGGGCGGCGAGTGCCGTTGCGAGCGGCACGATCAGCGAGACGGCCAGCGACCGACGTACCATAATGAATCCTCTCGTTTCTCCGGGGTCTACCAAGCTACACCGCCGCGGTCACGGTGCGAGCGGCCGGTAGTTCACGTCCAGGATCGCGAGCCGTTTCAGGTGGACGGCGAGCCGGCTCCAGAAGTCGCTGAAATCCCGCTCCGCCCGCGGCGTCCACACGACCTCCGCGAGGGCGCACGCGCGCGGATACGCCATGTACTCGACGCGCTTGGGATCGGGGATGTACTCGGTCCACACCTGCCCCTGGGAGCCGAGCACGTGCCGGGCCTGCTCGGGCGACAGTGTGTCGGGAACGGGCTCGTACGCGTACACTGAATCGAGCGGCAGATACCCGCCGATGGCGAGCGGCTCACGCGTCGTATCGGTGGACTGATAGTAGTCGAAGTAGGTGTAGTCCGTCGGGGTCATCACCACGTCGTGCCCCGCCTGGGCCGCGGCGATGCCGCCGCCGATCCCGCGCCACGACATGACGACGGCGTTCGGTGCCAGGCCCCCTTCCAGGATCTCATCCCACCCGATGAGCGACCGCCCGTGCGCCGTCAGGAACTCGTCCATGCGGCGCGTGAAGTAACCCTGCAGCTCGTTTTCGTCCTTGAGCCCGAGCTCGCGAATGCGCCCCTGCGCGAGGGGGCTCGCCTTCCACTGGGCCTTCGGGGCCTCATCTCCGCCGGTGTGGATCCAATGTCCCGGAAACAACCCCATCACTTCGGTGAGCACGTTCTGCTCGAACTGGATCGTGGCGTCGGAGGGATTGAGAATGTTCTCGTCCACCCCCCAGAAGGTGGCCACCGGAAGCGTGCGTCCGGTGTTGCCGAGCTCGGGGTAGGCGGCGATGGCCGCCTGCGAGTGACCCGGCATCTCGATCTCCGGCACGATCGTCACGAAGCGGGCCTGCGCGTACGCGACGATCTCGCGGACGTCGTCCTGCGTGTAGAAGCCGCCGTGCCGCTGGCCGTCGTAGCGCCAGGTGCTCGAATCGCCCTGCGGGTGGCCGATGATCGTCGCGCTGCGCCAGGCCCCGACCTCGGTGAGTTTCGGGTACTGCTTGATCTCGATCCGCCAGCCCTGATCGTCGGTGAGGTGCCAGTGGAACCGGTTGAGCTTATGCAACGCGGCGAGATCGATGTACTTCTTCACGAACTCCTTGGGCATGAAGTGGCGCGCCACATCCAGGTGGATGCCGCGCCAGGAAAACCGGGGCATGTCCTCGATCGCGACTCCGGGCACGGTCCACGCGACCCCACGGACCGTGGCCTGCCGGAAGATCTCGACCGGAAGCAGTTGGCGCAGCGTCTGGATCGCGTAGAACGCGCCCGCCGGCCGGCGCGCGCGGATCGTGACGGCCCCGCGACTCACGTTCAGCCGGTACCCCTATTCGCCGAGCGCGCGCAGCGTGGTGTCGATGCGGATCGAGATCGCCGGCGCGCCGGCGGGAGCGGAAGAGCGGACTGCGAGGCGATATCCCGTTGCGGGAAACAGATAGTCGGCGAGCATCTCGCCGAGCGCGCGGCTCGCGGCATCTGTAGCAATTATCGTCGAGGCGGTGAGCGTGAAGTTTCCCGGCTTCGGCGTAAGGTGCGCCGGTCGGGGGACCACGGCGAATCCGGAGTCGAGCGCGAGCGCCATGACGAGGATGGCGAGCATCAGACACCTCCCCGGGCGTGCGGTCCCGCCGGCAGGTGCTCGAACAGGTAACGCGACAAGAGCGAGAACACGTGCAGGGTCGTGCCCCGGCCTTCGCAGATGCAGTGGCTCCGGTTGGGGTACTCCATGAAGTCCACCGGCTTGCCGAGCGCGATCAGGCGGTTGAGCAGCCGCTCGGTGCCCTGATAGTGCACGTTGTCGTCGCCCGAGCCGTGCACCAGGAGCAGGTGACCGCGCAATCCCTCGGCGTGGTTGATGGCCGACGCGGTCTCGTACCCCGCCGCGTTCTCCTGCGGCAGACCCATGTAGCGCTCCTGGTAGATCGTGTCGTACAGCCGCTCGTCGGGCACCGGGGCCACGCTCATCCCCACCCGATAGACGTCGGGGTAGCGGAACATCGCCTGCAGCGTGCTCGAGCCGCCGCCGCTCCACCCCCAGATGCCGACGCGCGTCGAATCGAGGTACGGGCGCGACCGCGTCAGCGCGCGCACCGCATCGGCCTGCTCGCGGCTCGACAGCACGCCGATCGCGCCGTACACCACCTTGCGCCACGCCCGGCCGCGCGGCGCGGGTGTGCCACGGTTGTCCACGCTCGCCACGATGTAGCCCTGATCCGCCAGCGCCCGGTACCACAGCCCCGGTGCCCCCATCCAGCGGTCGAGCACGGTCTGCCCCGCGGGCTCCCCGTACACGTACATGAGCACCGGATAGGCTCTGGTGGAATCGAAGTCTCGCGGCCGGATCATCCAGCCGTCGAGCGTCGCGCCGTCGGGCAGCGGCACGCGCAAGAATTCCACGCCCCGTCGCGTGAGCGGCGCGACCGCGGCGCGCAGCTGGTCATTCGAGCTGAGCGTGCGCACGACGGCGTGGGTGGGCAGCCGCACCAGGTCGGTCACGGGCGGCGTGTCGAACGACGAGTAGGTGTGAAACGCCCAGTGCGCGTCGGGCGAGATGTCGTACGAATGCGAGCCCGGCTTGTCGAGCGGCGAGAGCCGCTGTGGAGTCCCGCGTCCGTCGAGCCGCGTGCGGTACAAATACCGCTGCGTCGCGTTCTCCGGCGACGCCACGTAGTACAGCCAGCCGCCGGGCTCGTCCACGGCGGCCACCTCGATCACGTCGAACGCGCCCGGCGTAACGAGCTGGACCGTCTTCCCATCCCGGCTGACGCGATACACGTGGCGCCAGCCGTCGCGCTCGCTGAGCCACGTGAACTCTTTCCCGTCCCCGAGCCAGTGCAGGTCGTCCACGACGTCGAGCCACGCGCTGTCGCGTTCGACGAGCACGGTGCGCACCGCACCGGTCGTGGCGTCCGCCAGCATCACGCGATCGGCATTCTGGGTGCGGTTCATCCGCTGCAGCACGAGCTCCTGCGGTCCCGCCCATTCGAGTCGGGGGAGGTAGTTCTGGCGCGGATCGTCGGGCACCTGCAGCCAGGTGATGGGACCGCCGTCGGCGCTCACCACGCCGGCGGTCACGGCGGAGTTCGTGGTCCCTGCCTTGGGGTACTGCACGGGTGTGACGAACGGGTAGAGCGAGTCGGTATCGTCTACGAGTAGGAACCGGCCCACCCCCGTCATGTCGAAGTGCCAGAATGCGATTCGCGCGCCGTCGGGGGACCAGCGGAACCCGTCGCGCAGGTCGAACTCTTCCTCGTAGACCCAGTCGGTCATTCCGCTCACGTGCAGCGAGTCGGCGCCGGTGGTGAGCCGGGTGATGCGGCCGTCGGCCAGCCGCTCGACGTAGAGATCTCCCTGGCGCACGTAGGCGACGCGGTCGCCCGTGGGCGAGAACTTGGCGTACATGAGCGACGACTCCGGCGCGTCGCCCCCGACCTTCTTGAGGGTTCCGCCCTTGGTGTCGAGCACCCAGTAGTCGCCGCGCGTGTTCTGACGCCACACCCGGCGCGTGTTGGTGAAGATGAGCAGTGTGCTGCCGTCGCTCGACCACGTGTACTCGTCTACGTCGAGCGGCGCGCTGCTGCCCCGCGCAACGAGCCGCCGGGCGCTCACGGCGACGCTACGCGCGCCGGTTGCCGTCTCGTAGCGCACGATATCGGATCCCTGGTCGTTGGACGCCGGCTCCAGGGTCGTGTAGGCCGTCCCTCCGGCCATCCAACGGGCGGGCCCGAACTGCTCGGGGGCGAACTCGCGCGACGCGAACACGCGCCGCAGCATGTCGGTGACCGGGGCTGGCACCTGCGCGGGGAGGCGCGCGGCCGCGACTCCGCCCGCCGCCACGACGACGAACATCACTCGACGCATCACACCCTCACTCGTGCTCGGGGAGCTCTCGGATCCAGATGTTGCGATAGCGGACGGGATTGCCGTGGTCCTGCAGCGCCAAGGGCAGCCGGTCGGGGTGCGGCTGGTAGTGCGCCCGCTGCCCGTGCACCGTCCAGCCGGTGATCAGGGTGTTGTCCTGCACCAGCACACCGTTCTGGAACACCGTCACGCGCGCCGAATCGCGCGCCGTGCCGTCGCCGGCGAAGCGCGGGCGGTGAAACACGATGTCGTAGGTTTGCCAAGCGCCCGGGGGACGGCACGCGTTCGCGAGCGGCGGCGTCTGGCCGTACACGGCGGCCGCCTGGCCGTCGGCGTAGGTGGGGTTGTTGTAGGAATCGAGCACCTGGACCTCGTAGTGCGTCATCAGGAACACGCCGCTGTTGCCGCGTTCCTGACCTTCACCCTTCGGAGTGGCCGGCGTCGCCCACTCGATGTGCAGCTGCACACTTCCGAACCGCCGCTTCGTAGTGATCTGCCCGGTGCCCGGGGCGACCTCCATGTACCCGTCCCGCACCGCCCACTTCGCGGGAGTCGAGTCTTCCTTCTGCCACTGCGACAAGTCCTTGCCGTCGAACAACACGATCGCGTCGGACGGCGGTGGGGCCGGCGGCCGCTCCGGTCCGGGATCGACCACGGGAGGGCGGGGGCGGTCCATGGAGTGGACGGGCCATTGTTGCGC
>CBFHAJ010000100.1:0-13731 GCA_965653495.1 uncultured bacterium
GCTGCCCGAGGCTGGGAGGGGCCGCGCCGATCTACTGAACTTGATCGCGCCCGGGGTTGACACGCTCGGGGGCAGGTCTGTATATAACCAATTGGTTATGCACGAGACACGGCTCGACGCGACCTTTGCCGCCCTCGCCCATCCCACGCGCCGGGCGATCCTGACCCGGCTCGCCGGGGGCGAGGCATCGGTGGCAGAGCTCGCGCGGCCATTCGCGATGAGCCAGCCCGCGATCTCGAAGCACCTGAAGGTGCTCGAGCGCGCCGGCTTGATCCGGCGGGGTCGCGAAGCGCAGCGCCGCCCGCGGCGGCTCGAGCCCCGGCGGCTCGGCGAAGCCACCGCCTGGCTGGAACGCTACCGCCGGCTGTGGGAGGGGAACTACCGACGCTTGGATGCGCTCCTCGAGAAGCTGAAAACCAAGGAGAGAAACTGACACGGCTGAAGGTCACGACGCCGTCGGACCGCGAGATCGCTATGACGCGCGTGTTCGACGCTCCGCGCCAGCTGGTGTTCGACGCCCACACCAAACCGGAGCTGGTCAAGCGCTGGCTGCTGGGCCCACCGGGCTGGTCGATGCCGGTATGTCAAATCGATCTGCGGGTCGGCGGCAAGTACCGCTGGGTATGGCGCAAGGACGACGACGGCAGCACGATGGCGATGGGTGGCGTGTACCGGGAGATCGTGGCGCCTGAACGGCTCGTCGCCACCGAGCGATTCGACGAGGCGTGGTACCCGGGCGAATCGCTCAATACCCTCATTCTCGTCGAGCGGCGTGGCCGGACCACCCTCACGCAAACGATGCAGTACGAGTCGAAGGACGTCCGCGACGCCGTGTTGAAGTCGGGTATGGAGAAGGGCGTGGAGGCGAGCTACGACCGGCTCGCCGAGCTGCTGGCGGCGACGCCGGCCGCGCGATGAAGCTATCCCTCAACCCGCGATACAGAGGCCACCATGCAGAAGATCGTTCCGTTCTTGTGGTTCGACGGTAAGGCCGAAGAGGCCATGAATTTCTATGTGTCGATTTTCAAGAACTCCAAGGTCGGGCGCGTGACACGCTACGGAGACGCGGGGCCCGGCCCCAAGGGGTCGGTGATGTCCTGCACCTTCCAGCTCGAAGGGCAGGAGTTCTACGCCTTGAACGGTGGCCCGCAGTTCAAGTTCACGCCCGCTATCTCGCTGTTCGTGAACTGTGAGACCCAGCAAGAAGTCGATGAGCTCTGGAAAACGCTCTCCACGGGCGGGAGAGAAGATCAGTGCGGCTGGCTGCAGGACAAGTACGGCCTCTCCTGGCAAATCATCCCGACCGTCCTCGGCAAGATGCTGGGCGACAAAGACCCGCAAAAGGCGAACCGGGCGATGCAGGCCATGCTGCGAATGAAGAAACTCGATATCAAGAAGCTGCAGGAGGCGTACGAGGGGCGCTGATCAGCTGGCCCACCTCGATCAGGTGGCCATCGGGTCCCGCATGCAGCAACGGATTTCCGGACCGCGGTTCGAGCGCGCGGTGTTCCGTAAGCTGACGGCAACAGAACCGTGACTCGTTTCGATTCAGCCTGAAATGTGCCCCCGTGGCTGCCCGAGGCTCGCGAACACGGGAATGAGAACCAGGATCGCGATGGTGGTCGTAATCATGGCGCCGACCACGACCCGTGCCAGGGGGCGCTGGGCCTGCACGCCAATTCCGCTCGAGAGCGCGGCGGGAAGCAGCCCCAAACCGGCCGCGAGGCAAGCCATCAAGACGGGGCGCATCGCCTGCAACGCGCCGCGCCGGATCACGGCGTCGGGCTCGAGCCGCGACGGAGCGTGGGCCGGTCTCGTACCTGCTTCCGCCCGCGCGACGCGACGGATCCCGGACAGGAACACGCATCCCCCCAGCGTGCCCACGCCGAGCGCCGAGGTGAACCCGACCGCGGCGGAGATGCTGAACGGCGTGCCGGTGACGAGCAGCGACAACACACCGCCGACGGCGCCAAACGGCAGGGCCGCGAGGACGACACCCGCGTCGCGCCAGGAGTTGAACAGCGTGTACAGCAGACCCAGAATGATGAGCAGGCTGATCGGAATCACGATCGCCAGTCGCCGCACCTCGGCCTGCAGGCTCTCGTACTCGCCAGCCCATTCATAGTGGTAGCCTGGCACCAGATGCACCGATGCCCGGAGCCGCGCCTGGACATCCTGAATGGTCGACGCGAGATCCCGCCCGCGCACGCTGAACTTGATCGGGATGTAGCGGAGGCCGTTCTCTCGATAGATCATGAACGCGCCCTGCCGCAGCTCTACGCGCGCGACCTGTCCCAGCGGCACGCGGCCCCCGTCGGGCGTGGGCAGCAGGATCCCCTGGATCGCCGCGGGCGTGGTGCGGAACGGTGGCGCATAGCGCACGCTCAAGTCGAACCGCCGATCGCCCTGGAGGATCTGCGTGGGCGCCTGGCCGCCGACGGCGGCCTGCACGGCAGCATCGACGTCGGCGGCGGCCAGCCCATAGCGCGCGCTCGCCGGTCGATCGATGGAGACCACGAGCTCCGGCTGCCCCGTCTCCTGCAGCACAGCGAGGTCTTCAATCCCGGGCACGCGCTTCATCACGTCCCGAATCTCCGCGGCCTCTTGCGCGAGGACGTCGATGTCGTCTCCAAACAGCTTGAGCGAGTTCTCGCCCTTCACGCCGGACATCGCCTCTTCCACGTTGTCCTGGATGTTCTGGGAAAAGCCGAACGCGATGCCGGGAAACGCGCTCAGCTTGTCACTCATGAGCTGGACGAGCCTGCTCTTGGTCACGCCGCGCGGCCAGCGTCCTTCCGGCTCGAGCTGCACGAAGTATTCGATGTTGTTGAACGTCGTCACGTCGGTCCCGTCGTCGGGCCGGCCCATTTGGGACACGACGTGCGTCACCTCCGGAAACGCCCGCAGGGTCTGGCGGATCTCGTCCGCTAATTGGGCGGACGCGTCGAACGAGATGTCGGCCGGGAGCGTCGCCCGCACCCAGAGGTTGCCCTCTTCGAGCTTCGGCATGAATTCGCCGCCCACGAACTTGGTCGCGAGGAGCGTGAGGGCCAGGATCCCAGCAGCGGACCAGAGTACCGGTGCGCGACGGCGCAGCAGCCGGGGCAGCGCGCGCTCATACGAACGATGGAGCCAGGCCACGAAGCGGGTGTGGCCTGCCCCGGCGCTGACTGGTGTATGCCCGGTCCAGGATGCCAGCACCGGCGCGAACACGAGCGCGAACAGGAGCGCGCCGGTGAGGGCAAACCCGTACGTGATCGACATGGGCGCGAAGATCTTTCCCGGCACGCCCCGCATCGTGAACAGCGGCAGGAACGCCACCAGGATCACGAGCGTCGAGAACAGCACCGGCCGCGCGGCCTCCGCGGTGGCGTCGGCGATCACGCTGGCCTGGCGCTCCGCAGAGGAGCGCCGGCTCATGCGGCGATGGATGTTCTCGACGACGACCGCGGCGGCATCCACCAGAATGCCGAAGTCGATCGCGCCGATGGAGATCAGATTGGCCGAGCTGCCCGTGAGGACCATGGCCGCGAACGCGAACAGGATCGCGACGGGGACCGCCAACGCGGTCAGCAGCGAGACCGGGACGTCGCCGAGGAACACCAGCAGCAACCCGGTGACGAGCGCGAGCCCGAAGAGCACCAGATGTTCCACGGTGCGGGTGGTCAGGCGGATCAGGTCGGTGCGGTCATAGATCGGCTGCACCCGCATGCCCTTGGGCAGACGACCGCTGTTGAGCGCCGCGATGCGCGGCCGCAGAAGTCGCAGCGCGGGGAGGGATTGCTCGCCGCGCTGCAGCAGCACGATGCCTTCGACGATGTCCGACTGGTCGTCCATCCCGGCGCGTCCCAGGCGCGGCTGATACCCCTCGTGCACATCCGCGACGTCCCGCAGGAACACCGGCACGCCGGTGCGCGCGGCGACGACGACGTTCTTCATGTCGTCCAGGGTCTGCAGCAGCCCCACGCCGCGCACGTTGACGCTCTGACCGCCGAGCGTCAGATAGTTGCCCCCGACGTTGGCGTTGCTCGCGCTCAGCGCACTGAGCACCTGCGGGAGCGTCACGCGGTAGCTCAGGAGCTTTTGCGCGTCGATCTCCGCCTGGTACTGGCGTGTCGTGCCACCGAAGGTGACCACGTCCACGACCCCGGGGACCTGCTTCATATCGCGCCGCAGGTACCAGTCTTGCACCGCCTTCAGCTCGTTCAGCGAATAGCCCGGCCCCTCCAGGCGATAGCGGTAGATCTCCCCGATCGGCGACCAGGGGGAGAGCTGCGGCACGAGCCCGTTGGGCAGGCTGACCAGCTGCATGCGGTTGAGCGCTTCCTGGCGATCGGTGAAGTAGTCGGTCCCGTACGCGAAATACAGTTTGACGTCGCTCAGGCCGAACAGGCTGATCGACCGCGTGGACTCGAGCCCGGGGATGCCGAACAGCTGGGTCTCCACCGGCACCGTGACCTGCCGCTCCATCTCTTCCGCCGACCAGGCGGGATTCTGCGTGATGAACTCCACCAGGGGCGGTGAGGGGTCGGGATAGGCCTCGATGTCGAGGCGCGTGAGGGCGTAGACGCCGATCAGGATCCACGCGCCGAGCGCCACCATCGCGAGGGTGCGATAGCGGAGCAGCAGCAGCACCAGGGATCGCATCTACGACGAGGTCGCCACGGCGCGCAGCAGCTCGGCTCCCTGAACCACGAGCGGGTCGCCCGGCGCGAGGCCGGACGTCACCTCGATCTGGCTCGGTTCGGCATCACGGCCCAGCGTCACCGCGCGCCGCCGGAAGCGACTGGGGGCCGTCTGCACGAACACGTAGGCGGCGGTCCCCTCCCGCACGACGGCGGCTTGTGGCACCACGATGGCCGATCGCAGCGCGCGCACCACCCGGATGGTCGCGAACATGTCCGGCTTGAGATGCAGGCTCGGGTTCGGCAGCACGACGCGGACCTTGAGCGAGCGCGTGGTCGTGTCCACGGTGCTCGAGATCGCCGCGATCCGGCCGCGGCGGCGCTCGGTGGGATAGGCAGTCGCCACCACATCGGCTGAATCGCCGATCCGCACGCTCGCCAGATCGCTCTCGTACACATCGCCCACGGCCCAGACCGTCGTGAGGTCGGCGATCGTGCACAGCGGGTTCGCGTTGTCGAGCGACTTGGCGTATTCCCCCGGCGCCGCACTCACATCGCTGACCACGCCGCCGCGTGGCGCCACGAGGGTGACCTCGTCGGACGAGCTGGCCGTGTCCACGTTGAGCAGGTCGAGTCGCGCGACGGCGCCTTGCAGCGCCGCTGTGGCCATCGCGTTATCCGCCTGCGCCTGTTGCAGGTCGCGCAGCGCGATCACCTGGTGCTCGTACAGCAGCCGGGCGCGGGCCTCCGCCTGCTGCTTGAGCTGCGCGTCCGCCAGCGCCTGGCGGTAGGCGGACCGCGCGGCGGCGAGATCGCTGCTCGCGAGGATCGCGAGCACCTGCCCCTGCTCGACGTGGTCCCCCGGGCGCACCTCCACCGCCACCAACCGGCCGCTCACCGGCGGGTACACCCGCACCACGTGCGTGGGGTCCGCCTGGATATGCCCGGTGACGTCGAGATAGTCGGCGAGCTGCTGCGCCTGGACAGGAGCGATCGCGACGCCGCGCACGTCCTCGGGCAGCATGAACTCGTTGTCCGTCGCGGGCGCATCGGACGCCGGCGCGGCGGCGGCCTGAGCCCCCTCTGGTGGGCGGGGCCTCGAGCAGCCCAGCAGCAGCACAGCGCCGAGCAGCAGGCGGCTGATCATGCGGGTCACTCGTCCTGCACCACGTCCACACCGACGGCGCGGCTCAGCGCGGAGGCGGCCACCCAGGCGTCGCGCGCGGCTCCGTACGCTTCGGCCCGCGTCTCGCCGTAGGTGCGAATGGCGTCGAGCAGCTCCAGCAGAGATGCGGCGCCCTGCTGGTAGGCGAAGCGCGAGCTCTCGAGGGCGGCGGATGACTGTTGCAGCAGCCCGGACTGGTAGCGCTGCGTGAGCGCCCGGGCGGAGCGGAAGTCGTCGAGCGCGAGCGCCACGTCGGAGGCAACCTGGGCGCGCGTCCGTTGCAGGCTCACTTCGACCGCGGCGAGACCAGCGCGCGCGCGTTGCCGCTCGCCCCCATTCCAGTAGAACAGTGGCACTGGCACTGAAACACCGAATGCATACCGCAACCCGGATGCGAACGGCGTGCTCTGGTACACGACGCTCGCGACGGGAACTGGAAACAGGTCGGCGGTGGCCAGCGCCTTGAGCGAGTGACTCTGCTCGGCCAGCGCCCCCGTCGCGGCGAGATCGGGACGCTGCCGGAGCGCGAGCGGCAGCAGCGAATCAGGCGGCAGAGTGAGTTGCGGCGTGGAGTCGAGCGACCCGCTGATCGTGAATCCGGTATCGGGAGCGGCAACGCCCATCAAGGCCTGAAGCGCGAGCCGGGCCGCGTGCACGCCAACCTCGTCCCGCGCCAGAGTGCCATCCGCGCGCGCGACTTCCAGCTCGGTCTTGACGACGTCCCGCTGCGGAATGTCGCCGGCACGCAGGCGAACCGAATCGGCCGCCAAGAGCCGGGTGAAGATGTCGCGCTGCTCCCGCGCGATCGCGCGCTGTGCGTCGGCCAGCAGCAGGTCGTAGAACGCTTGCCGCACGTTGAAGGTCACCAGCCGCAGCACATCTCGGCGGTCGAGCTCTGTCGCGGCCTCCCCCTGCCTGGCCGCGCGGGTGCGGTACCAACGCTCCGGAGTGAGGTCGAGCGGGAGCGACACGCCGTTCTGGTACGGAGTGCCGGGAATGCCCACGTAGGTGGGATTGGGCAGCGCTCGGGCGATGCGCCGCTCGCCGTGCGCGGAATCCACTCGCAGACGGGCCTGCAGCACATCGGGATTGTACTGCAGCGCGATGTCGAGCGCTTGACGCAACGTGACGGGCGCTTGGGCGGCCCCACCGGCATACGTCATGAGGGAGAGGCACACCAGACTGCTGAGACCGCGGCCCGTCACTAGAGCGTGAGACGCGCGCGGTCGAGGCCGCGCGGACGGAAAGGCGTAACGGAATCGCGACTCACCGACTCTCAAGACGAGTCGAGCCGGGGTTCGGTTCTCCGCGCAGCTCCTAGTTGCTGACTGTCACCGTCACCCCCGCTGATGTCGTGCTGTGACCAGCCGCGTCGCGCGCGACCGCCGTGAGCGTGTAGCTGCCGTTCGCGACACCGTGCGAGTCCCACGTCAGCACGTACTTCGTCGGACCGAACTGGTCGTCGCCGCTCACGCCGTCTTGCGTCACTTCGGCCCCGATGTTCTGGCCGTTCAGCTGGAACTGCACGCCGGCCACCGCGCGGTCGTCGTTTGCGGTCGCGATGAGCGTGTCCGTACCCGTGAGCGTCGTGTTCCCCGTGATCCCCGGCGAGAACAGCGACACGATCGGTGGCGCAACGTCGGGCAGCGGATCGGGGTGATGCGCGAACCACGTCGCGACGGCGTTGTTCCAGTACTGCAGGCCGGCCGTGCCCGTCATGAGGGTGAAGCACGGCTGACCGTTGAAGGTCGTGGGGAGGGTCTCCGGGAACGGGCCGGACCCGAGCCACACCATGACGTTGTTCTTGCAGTCGGCCAGCTTCCCGGGCGGTGGCGCCATGTACATGCGCGCGCCATTGCCCTCCTGCGAAGGGCCGTCGGCCCGGAACACGTTGTTGTAGAGCTGGAGGCTGGGCGCGAGGTCGCTCCACTTCCAGAACGCGTTGTGATTGGGGACCGGGCCCGAGTACACGGAGTCCATAGCCTGCAGCCGCAGCAGCGAGTTGCTGATGGTGATGATGTTGTTGACGCCCTGGGTCGCACCCGGATCCTCCTGGGAGCTCACCGCGTCGTAGCAGCCGTCCAGGAAGGTCGAGTCGATCGTGCCCCCGTTGAAGAAGTCGTCCTCGATGCAATCGTCGCGGCCGTACTTCACGTGCACGTTGCGAATGGTGAACCCGCTGTCAATCCCGGGATCGTCGAAGCTGATGCCCTTGCCCCACGAGAAGGCCGTGTAGTTCTCGATCGTGATCCGGACCGCACTCGAGTGGCTGCCCGGGATCATCGCGTACCGGTCGTGCATCGTATTCCACGGCGTGGAGGGCGGGGACTGGCCGAGGATCTCGCCGCCCGACCAGCAGATGTTCGCCCCGCCCCCTTCCCGGGCGATGACGTTCACCGACGTGTCGAGCAGGAACTGCGCCGTCGTCGCGTCGATTCTCGTGAAGTCCGCGAGATTCGACGGCTCATAGGTCGACGTCTGCAGGCCGCTCAGCGTGACGAGCGGACCGGTCTGGGTGAGACATGTGCCCGTCGGTGGGGGCGGAGCCGTCGTGACGGTTACGCCTGCGTTGCCGGACTTCCCCTCACTCGTCGCGGTGATCGTGGCCGACCCGGTCGCCTGCCCCGTCACCAGGCCGCCGCCGTTCACGGACGCTATCGCGGTGGCGGTGCTCGCCCACGTGATGGTGCGGCCCGTGAGCGCATTCCCGTTCGCATCCTTCGGGGTCGCGGTGAGTTGCAATGTCTGGCCGACGAATACCGTTCCGGAAGCCGGGCTCACCGACACGGTCGCGACCGGTACGGTCACCGCCGTCACGGTGATCGTGGAGGATCCGCTCTTGCCTTCGGACGTGGCCGTGATGGTCGCCGAGCCGGTTGCGACGCCGGTCGCGAGGCCGCTGCCGTCGACCGTCGCGACCACCGTGTTGGAGCTGGCCCAGGTGACCACGCGGCCGCCCAGCGCCGTCCCCGACGCGGCGAGCGGGATCGCCACGAACTGCGTCGTGCCGCCGACGGAGGCGGTCGCCGCCGCCGGCAACACCACCACCGACGCGACTGGCGCGGCCGTCGTCGTCACCACGGCAGTCGCCGTGGCGGACTTGCCGCTCGTCGGGTCATGCGCGGCCACGGTGAACTGGCCGGTCTGCGCGCCCGCACTGTAGACGCCGTAGTTCAGTCCCGTGCTGCCCGTCGAATCGCTGATCTGGCCGCCGGTGGCGGTCCAGTTCACGGCCACGGCCACCGTATCGCCGGCGGTCGTCAGGCCGAGCGCCACGAAGTCGGTGGAGGTGTTCTCGAGGAGACTGACCGTTGGGGGGACGACGACCAGCTGGGCGAGGGTCGTGCCCGGGCCGGCCACGCTCACCGGGCGCTCGCAGTCGGCGATGGCGATCAGGGCCACCGCGACCAGGATTGCGCGCCGGTCCATGAGCAACGCCAGACGGCGCGACAGCTTGTGCATGAACGTCATCGTCGTCATCCCCCCCCTCCCCGCGTGAACAAAAAAAACACACCGGGCCACCAATGACCCCTGTGGGATCGCTGGCGGCCCGGCGAGCGTAGCGGACTGAACCGCTGTAGCCCCGTGACTCTGCGTCACCGCCTTTCGACGGCTTTGCTCTGAGCAGCGTATGAGGCGTTATGGTAGAGACGCGACGACGACGCAGCGGTGACGCGCATCAACTGCGCGGAGATTTTCGTTGCGCTCGGAAACGAATCGTCGCGCGACGACCTTCAGCAGCGTGTTAGAACCTGACCGTGGCGAGCTCGAGCCCCACCGGACGGTCGTCCGGTCCCGACACGGGCTCCAGCGTCAGCTTGGCACCGATCGGATCATCGGCACTGGGGCGCAGGCGGAAGGTAACGAACACCGGCCGCCCGCCGTCCGGGTGCAGCTCCGGCCCGGGCAGGATGCCGCGCGGCGTGAGGAACCAGACCTGATAGACTTTGCCCGCCTGCGCCGCCGGCAGGCCGTGGATACCGACGTTCCACAGGTGCGTGTCCTCGTCATAGAACAGCAGCAGGCCTCCGGCGTAGCCCCCGCCCCGGATGGTCTGCTGCATCACCCGCTCGGCGCCCACAATACTGTAGAGCGAATCCTGCAGCGCCCGCGTGCGCTGGTCGCGCGCGACGACGGCCGTCTCGAGGCTCGCGATCCGCTGCCGCGTGGCCAGCCACACGCCGCCTCCGAGCGCGAACAGCGCCACCGCCGCGAGCGGCGCCACCCACCGCTGCCAGCGGCGGCGACGGGCCAGCACCCGCTCCGTCATCCGACGCGTGGCCCCCGGCCGGGGCGCGACCGGTCGCGCGCCCAGCGGCAGCCAGGCGAGCTCCCCGTGCAGCGCGCTCACCGCTGCCCGGCATTCCGGACACCGCTTCAGGTGGCTCGTGAACAGGCGGGCATCGTCCCGATCCAGCACGCGTGTCGCGTAGGCGGCGCGGTTCTCGAGGTACCAGTCGTGGGCGGTCATAGAATCCAGTCTTTCATCGGTGCCAACGCATGCCGCAGCTTCTCGAACGCGAGCCGGAGCCGGGTCTTCACGGTGCCGATCGGAATGTCGAGCTGGCGCGCGATCTCGGAGTGCGTGAGCCCGTGGAAGAACGCGAGCTGTACCGCGAGCCGCTGGTCCACCGGCAGTGTCTCGAGCGCCGTGTGCACGCTGCGATGCACGTGCCACCCCGGCGTGCCAGCCTCGTCGATATCCCGAACCGCGGCGACCGCGTCGACGTCGAGGCCCACCTCGAAGATCCGGCGGGCCTTGCGAAACCAGCGCTTGCGCGAGCGCAGGCTGTCGATCGCCCGATTGCGCACCACGCGGAGCGCCCACGCCATCAGGCCGCGCGGGTCCTCCGCCACGGTTCCAATGCGATTCCACACAATGGCGATGGCCTCCTGCACCACTTCCTCGGCGTCGTCCGCGTCGCGCAGAATCGCCTCGCTGACCCCCAACAGCCACGGGGCGGCGATGTCCACGAACTCCGCGAGGGCGCGCTCGTCGCGCGCCACCAGGCGGGCGTGGAGGTCGAGCGCCTTGGCGGCGGACATGGCAGTCCCTCCGGAAGACTGGCCACGCGTCTCATCCTGCCGCCAAGGCAACTCGCGTCGGTTCCCCGTCATCGGTCGCGGATGGTCACCCTATTAACTAACGATATGGTGACACCGGCGGTTTGGGCGACCAGTCCCACTACCGCACCACGACCGTTCCCGTCATCGCCCGGCCGTGCACCGCGCAGTCGTACTGATAGGTACCGGGCGTGGGGAACGTGACCGTGTAGGTCTGGCCGTCACCGCTCAGAATGGAACTACTCGCAAACGTGCTCGATCCGATCGACTGGACGCTGTGCGAGATGCCCTGATTGCCGCTCCAGGTCCAGCTGACGGTGCCGCCGGCGGTCACGGTATCGACCGCCGGGTTGGCGGTCCCGTTGTGGGCGCTCGTGAACGCGATTCTCCCGCTCAGTCCCACGCTCACCGACCCGATGGGGCCGCCGCTGCCACCGCCACTACTGCCATACGGGCTGCTCGACCCGTACCCGCCGCAGGCCACCAGTGCGGCGAGGGCCAGGGCGCCGAAAGCCGCCAACGGTGAACGCATGGTGTGATCCTCCTCAGCTCGCCGGCGTGCCGGAGCTGGATTTTTCCCAGTTGACGAACAGGAACCCGCCGGGCGCGTCGAACTTGGGCTCTCCCGGGCCGGGCAAGACTTGCAGCTGCAGCTCGTCGATCGGATTCTTGGAGCAGTCCCAACAGGCGAGCGCGAAGTCGTGGTCGCGCCGTGTGCGGGACAACAGCATCACGTGCACCAGCGCGTTGTCGCTCACCGGGGCGCCGTTTTTGTACAGGTGCGCAAACGCCCACAGCGCGACGGCACTGTTGATCGTGGGCACGAGCGGCGTGTGCACCTGGGTCTTGCCGTGGTAATAGAGCCCCAGGATCACCCCGCCAAACCGCGGGTGGTGCGGTACGTCCTTCGTCTGCACGCGGTCCATCACCAGCTTCCAGCGGTTGCCGTCCTGCGTCGTGAACTCGGCCACCCCGTCCACCGAGTCGCGCGTGGCGCCCTTGTCCCAGGCGGTGAAGCTGAACGTGCCGGAGATCGGCGCGACGTTGTTCGAGTACGGGCCGTTCTTCACCTGCGACTCGAGCCCCTCGCGCTCGTCGCCGAACGCCCGGAGCACCGGCGCTGCGCTGTCCGGGAACGGGAACGGGCCCGGCAGGATCTGGATGACGGGGCCGCCGCCCGTCACCCGGATGGCCTTCGTGGTCGCGCTCATGGCGCGCGACGCAGGGCTCGGCGACTCCCCGGCCCCCACCTTCAGGTAGGTCTCCATGCCGAGCTTCTTGTGCGAGTCTTCGCCGACGGGGCAGTACGCCTCATACGTGCCGGACTTGAGGGTCAGCGTGAGCGTGTCGCTCGCGCCGGGCTGGATGACGTCCGTCTCCCGCTCGATTCCCTGTCCCTCGACCTCGAAGGCGTGCGGAATGGTTCCGGCGTTGGTGATCACGAACCGTACGGCCCCCGCCGCGATCGTCTGGCGCGTCAGCTGCACCTTCCATTCCGAGAGCTCGACGCCAACGAGCACGGGCTCGTCGGAATGGGGCCGCGGCGCGGCGCGGAGCGCGGTGACGACGGGCAGGCCCCACAGGGCCATCAGTCCCGTTTCCATCATTCTGTTGCGGTGCATCTGATCCTCCTGACTCAAGGTCGAACGTGAATTGCGTCGACCTTGAGACCTTCGGACCCGCACCCTTATTCCCGCCCGCTCGTGACCCCGTGGCGGAGTGCGGTCTCGGCGCGCATCCGCGCGTAGCCGTTGCCGAGCAGGAGCGCGACGAGTCCCATCCATGGCCGGACCCTCCTGTTCCGATTCGGAACGTCTGGCGCTCTCGTACGCGACCTTCCTTGCACGAGTGTGGGACGGCACTATGGTCCGATCCCGGAGACCGTGCGGGGCCGGCGGCTATTCCCGCGGGAATAATCCCATCGGTCACGGAGTCATCTCCCGACAGGTGCACCGCGACACCCTGAGGATCGATTGGAGTCGAGCGAGCTCGAGCGCTTCGAAGCCGTGGTGTTGCCGCACCTGGACGCCGCGTACACGCTGGCGCGCTACCTCACCGGGAACGCGCAGGACGCCGACGACGTGGTGCAGGACGCGTGTCTGCGGGCGCTCACGTACTTCGACGGCTTCCGCGGAGGTGAGGGGACGAGCGCACGCGCCTGGCTGCTGGCGATCGTCCGCAACGTCGCGTACACCGCACGGCGCCGTCGACGGGGCGAGCGACTGGCGACCGAGTTCGACGAGGCCGAGCACAGCGGCGGCGTCGCCGATGAGCACCCGGAGACCGCGTTGCTGCGTGGCAGCCTGCAGGACGAGCTCGCCCGGGCGCTCGATGTCCTGGCGCCGGAGTTTCGCGAGGTGATCGTGCTGCGGGAGGTGGAGGGGCTGTCGTACAGGGAGATCAGCGACGTTGCCGGGGTGCCGATCGGCACCGAGCTGTCCCGGCTGTCGCGCGCGCGGGCGCGCCTGCAGCAAGCGCTGCGCGAAACGCAGGAGCGGACATGACCCATCCCGACACGACGCTGCTCGACGCCTACCTGGACGACGAGCTCGCCGGCATGGACGCGCGGGCGCTCGAGGCACACCTGGCGGCATGCGCCGACTGCGCGCGCCAGCGCGATGAGCGGCTGGCGTTGCGCGCGGCGATCAGGTCACAAGTCCCGAAGTTCCCGGCTCCGGCCGCGCTGCGCACCCGGGTGCAAGCGGCCGTGCGGGCCGCGGCCCTCACCCCTGCTCCCCCGGCCGCCGCTCGCGCCACGCGCCGCGTCGCGGTGCCGGTCTGGTGGCGGCCACTCGCGGTCGCGGCATCACTGGTCGTGGTGGCGCTGGGGAGCTGGCGCCTCGCGCTGCGGCGCGGCGGGGAGGAGCTGCTGGCGCA
>CBFHAJ010000101.1:0-13690 GCA_965653495.1 uncultured bacterium
TGCGCACCAGCGTGCGGATCTCGACGTCCGGCAGGCACAACTGCTCGAGCGTGCGCCGGATTTCCGCCAGCGGCTCGGCGAGGTTTTTCTGGACGTCGTTCGAGAGGGCCTTGAGGGGCGAGACGTAGACCAGCTGTGTCTGCTCGGCCAGCGTGCCGTCGAGCCCCTGCCGCAGCAGCGAATCGATGCCGGCGAGGAACGCCGCGAACGTTTTGCCGGAGCCGGTGGGGGCCGCGATCAGGGTGTTCTGCCCCGCGTGGATCAGGGGCCAGGCGTGGCGCTGCGGCTCCGTCGGTTCGCGGAACCGCGACAGGAACCAGCGCTCGATGGCGGGATGGAAGCCCGACAGAGGCATGCTGAAATCTACTCCAGGCTCAGGCCCCGGGCCGCCGCGATTCGCTCGATCGTTTCACCGATCTTGTTGTTGGGCGTCGACGCGCCCGCCGTGACGCCCACCGTCGCCCGGCCCTGCGGAAGCCACGTGGTCTCCGTCCGCTCCGACTTCGCTCCCACCGGGCGAAACCGGATCGCGCCCCCCTGGACATCGATGCAGGCCGCGTCCTCGATGTGATAGGTGGGCACTTTCTCGTGGCAGATGGCAGCAAGGTGCGCGGTGTTGCTCGAGTTGTATCCCCCGATCACGACCATGAGGTCGAGCGGCTCGGCGATGAGCTTCAAGACGGCGTCTTGCCGGTCCTGTGTGGCGGAGCAGATCGTATCGAACGTGCGGAAGTGCTGCGGCAGGGCGTCCTCACCGTAACGTTGCACCATCGCGTTGCGCAGCTCGGCAGCGATGGCGAGCGATTCACCGGACAGCATCGTCGTCTGGTTGGCCACGCCGACGTGCACCAGATCACGATCCGGATCGAAGCCCGGCGACGCCCTTCCCGTGAATAGCTGGCTGAACCGCTCCCCGCTCCCCGCTCCCGTGATGTAACCGCACACCTCCCGCGTCTCAGCCATGTCCCGCACCACGAGGTAGCGGCCCGCGGGGTACTTCGTCACCTGGCTGGCGGTCGCCTTCGTCTCCTCGTGATAGTGCTTGCCGTGGATGATGGCCGTAAAGCCGTCCCTGGCGTACGAGTCGACGCGTTTCCACACGTTGAGCACCGAGCCGCACGTCGTATCGACCAGGACGCAACCGAGCGCGCGCAGCCGTGCGAAATCCTGCGCCGTGACACCGAACGCCGGCAGCAGCACGACGTCGGCTGCGGTGATACCGGTGAAATCGAATTCGCCGCCCTCGGGACGGTGCAGGCACTCGACGCCCATGGCCCGGAGTTTGGCGTTGACGTGGGGGTTATGAATGATTTCGCCCACCAGCAGCACGCGCCGGTCGGGAAACTTGGTGCGGGTTTCGTACGCGTACTCGACGGCGCGGTCCACGCCGTAGCAGAAGCCGAACTCGCGGGCCAGCTTGAACGTCAGGTCGCCCACCGCGAGCGCGTAGCCGTGCTCGCGGATCCGGTCCACCACGCGGCTGTGGTAATCCGCCGACAGCGCGCCCTCGATGTCGCCTTTGAGGCCGAAGCCACGCCGGAAGTAAGTCTGCTCCACGCGGTCAATCTAACCGCGCGCCGGGACCGGTGCGCACGGCGTCCATCACGCGCTGCACGGCGAGCCCGTCCGCGAACGTCGCCGGCATGCCGGTGGCCGGATAGCCGGCCAGCTCGGCGACGAGATCGCGCATCAGCCGCACGAACGAGCGGGCCCACATGTTGTTCGGGGTCGTCTTGTCCCACAGCTCGTCGGGCACGCTGACATCCTCGAGCGGCGCGCCTGGCCGGCCGAGCTCCAACTTTGTCTCGCCGGTGAGGACCAGCGTGCCCTCACGACCGGTGATCTGCGCGAAGTGCCCCGGCCCGTGTGATGCGACCGTGGTGAGCGTGATCGTCGCGAGCAGGCCGCTCGCGAAGCGGAGCACGAAGCTCGCGTACTCGTCGGCGGTCACGGCATGGGGCACGCCCTGCGCATCGGCGCGCTCGGCGACGATGGTCGCCGCGCGGCCGCTCACGTCGACGACCTCGCTGCCGGTCCAGAAGCGGCACAGGTCGATCAGGTGCGAGCCCACCGCGCCCAGGATGCCGCCCCCGCGCGCGGCGTCGTACCACCAGCTCCAGGGGGCGTCCAACGCCTGGGGACGGCCGTCGCCGCGCAGGTACGGCCTGAGGAGCAGCTCGATGTGGAGCGGCTCACCGATCGCGCCCGACTGGATCAGCTGCCGCGCCTTGCAGCGGTTCGGCTCATAGCGCAGCTCGTGGTCGATGCGGGCGAGACCACGACTCCGCTGTGCCCCGGCGACCATGCGCTCCGCTTCGCTCGCGTCGAGCGCCATCGGCTTCTCGCACAACACATGCTTTCCCGCCGCGAGCGCAGCGCCGGCCTGCTGGGCGTGCAGATCGGGTGTCGAGGACACGAGAACGAGATCCACGTCGCTCGCGGCGGCCAGCTCCTCTCCGCTGGCGAACGCCCTCGGAATAACGAACTCGGCGGCGACGGCGCGGGCGCGCTCCAGCCTGCCGCTGGCGATCGCCGTCACCGTCACGCCGGGCACCAGGCGGAGCGCGGGAAGTTGGACCCGGCGCCCGAATCCGGTGCCGATGACGCCGATCCGCAGGCTCACAGCCGGCGCCGGCACGAGACCGTGTCGCGGTCGAGCGGAACCGGGTCGGAGCTCAAGTCGACCGCGACGTGACCGGCGACCGTTTCGAACCCCGTCCCTCGCGCCGTCACGGCGAGGGTGTTGTCGCCGCGCGTCACCGTGACCGCGCCGCTGTCGAGCGCCACGCCGTGCGCTCCGTCGCCGACCATGAAGCGCACGCCGACGACGGCGCCCCGGGCCGAGAGCGTGTCCGCGCGCTGCAGCAGCGGCCAGGACCCACCCGCGAGCGTGTCCGGCGTGTGCAGCCACACGGCCACGCCGTCGCCGTCGCGCGCGCCGCGCAGCAGCACCCCGAGTCCACCACCGCAGCGGTTGGCGCGCGCCGGCGCGTCGAACCGCGTGGTGTCTCGGGCGCGCGCGACGACGGCGCGCAAACGGGGCCGGCTGGCCAGAGCAGGGTCGCCGCAGCGGCTGAAGCTCAGGGCGCCGAGGGCGAGGCCCGCGAGCGCGGTGGCCCGGCGAGTCAGGTGCGCGGGCTCCTGTCGGGCGGCGCCGTCACGCCGAGCTGCGCGCGCGCCGCCGCGGCGGTGAGCGTGTGGGGCGCGAGGGCGTGCACCACGCCCGCCGGCAGCGGCTCGGGCTGGAGGCGCGTGCGGTTCACGCACACCAGCACCATCCACCCGGCGGCGCCCAGCTGCGGTTTGCCGTCGCGCAGGACGTCGAAGTTGAGCGTCATCGATTTGGTGCCGACCCGGCCGACGTAGGTCGCGACGCGCAGCCGGTCGTCGAGGCGGGCCGGCCAGTAGAACTCGCTATGGACCGCTTTGCGGGGGAGAAAGATGTCGTACTGCTCGAACACGCGGGCGTACGCGAGACCGCACGCCCGGAACAGCTCAGTTTCCGCTATCTCGAAGAAGCGGACGTAGGATCCGTAAAAGATGATGCCGGCGAAGTCGACGTCCGACCAGCGGACGTATTCCTGGATGATGTACGGCGAGGCCGCCATCGCTTCCCGAACGGTGAGCGCCGAGCGGGAAGGTAGACGGCGTGAAACGCCGACGCCAGGATCCGCTAGGCGCGGGGGCCTGAGCCGTTAGGCCGTAGCCCGTAGGCGCGCAAGCGGCGCCACAGCGTCGTGCGGCTGATCCCCAGCCGGCGCGCTGTTTCGGCCAGCTTGCCGTGCGTGACCTCGAGCGTATCGAGGATCGCCTGACGTTCCCGCTCCGCGAGGGTGCGGGCTGAGCCGCCCTCCGGCAGGAACATCACCTCGCCGAGCTCCATCGAGCCCTGCTTGAGTGCACGCGCCCGGCCGCCGAACGCCATGAGCCGGTCACGCAGCTCGTCACCACGGTGCGCCGCGCCGTCCCCGAGCCCGTCGATCACGCGCCGGGCCCGCTGGTTCGCGTACAGCACGCGACCATACAGGTCGAACACGACGATCCCCTCGCCACAGGTATCCAGCACGGCCTGGCCGAGTGGGGCGATCGCAAGCTGGGGGGGCAGAGCGGGATTCTTCTCTCTCGCAGCCATACGTCCTTGCATAGCAAAATCCCGGGTCAAAGTTCCAGACCGCACCCGCGTCCATAGGAAGGACCCGCGTGGAGCCACCAGGTCACAGCGGGGGGTCACCGATAAAACGTCTCAAAACGAATCTCGGTTTGGCCGGGGGGGGGCCGCCCCACCTAGCGGCGGCGGCCCCGGCGTCCCCCGTGGGCCAGGCGCTGGCGTTCGCTGCGCGACAACCCGCTCAGACCACGGCGCAGCTCCTCGACCGAGTCGGAGCGCAGGGCCTCACGCTTTCCACGCAATACCGTGAACCGCACCGGCCGGTCAAACGCCGGGACGTCGCCCGGTTGCAGCCGGCGGGCCTGGCCCTCCTTGAGGCGCAGGCGCAGCACCCCTACCCCCCGCTCGACCTCATAGTCGACCGGGATGCGGTCGCCGTACAAATGAACTGAGGAGGGCAGGGCCTCGAGCGCCTGGCGCTCCCGCTCCGGGATCATGGCGTCGACGTCGAGGACGATGCGTGTCCCGAGGAAGCCTTCCCAGGAGTCCACGCGCGCCAGCTGAGTCGCGAGCAGGGCCGCGACACGATCGGTCTCCGCTTCCGCCAGCCGGCCTCCCGAGCGACGCCAGTAGAAGCCCAGTCGCTCGAGCCCGCGCCGTAGCCGTCCTTGATCGGGGTGGGGTGTCTCGCCAGCAAGCAGCGCCTGCACCAGGGCCCCGCGCGCGGCGTCGGCCAGGTCGGGAGGAAACGGGCTCGCCAGGGCTTCGACGTCGCGCTCGAGCACGAAGTCGAAGTAGACGACGGTGCGGACCACCATCAGCCCCTCACGCCGCCGCTGGCGTTCGAACACGACGGTCGGCGGGCCGCGCCGGGCGTTGCGGCGGATCGCGCGCTGCGGCAGCTGGGTCCCCTCGATGCTCGCTCGGGGCACGCCGAACCGGTCGGCGAAGTAGCGGAGCGTGCCCGCGACGGCTCCCCAGCTGCCGCACACCGAGCTGCGACTCACTCGCGCCTCCCGCCCATCAGCGGTCTCCTCGTCGATCACCAGGTCAAAGGGCATGATCTTGGCCACCAGATCGGCGAAGCGGGCCAGCGCCTGGTCGCCGGCAGCGGGCAGTCGCTCCGGGAGCGGCAGCTCCAGCTGCCGGTACACCGACGCCGTCCCGAGCGCTACGTCTTCGATAGCCTTGACGAGCACGCCGCGACCCTCGGCCCAGAGGTCGACGCTCTCACGGAACAGGTGGCGCGCCAGCCCGTAGACCTCGCCCGTGTAGCCGTGCTTGTTCACCGCCTCGGCGTAGACGTTGTACGCCGTGAGATGGTCGCTGCCCGACACCACCAGTCCCCGCAGATCCCGCTCTTCGCGCGTCATGCGGTGCAGCGATTCGATGTTGGCCGCCACGGCGACCATGGGGATCAAGTCGCTATCGGCGTGATACAGCAGCTCGCCCCAGGGCCGCTCGACCGGCATCGCCTCCACTTCGCGTCCATACGGCGTGAGCCGGCCGCGCTCGACCAAGCCGCGCGCGCTGAGGAGCTCCACCGCCTGGCGGTATGCCGTGCGGTCGAGCGGCACCGGCAGCTCCAGGTCGCGAGCGTCCACCCCGAGCGCCGCACACGTGATGGCGACCCGTTCGGCATCGCCGGCGAGCTGGAATTCTGGGCCCGTGGGCTGGAGCTCCGCGAACACGAGCTCGCGGTCGCTCAGCAGGTACACTTCGCCCGCGTCCACGCGGCCGTGCACGCGACCTGCCATCTGCAAGATTTCATTCGCGCCGAGGTACAGGCGGGTGAGTACATTGCGGCCGCGCTCCACGACGTTGGCGTAGCGCGCGTCGTAGATCACCACCGTATTGAGCCCGCGGATGTTGAGCGCAGACTGCCCGGCGGCCGTCATCGCCAGGAGGAACGGCCGCCGCACCTCGCCGTCCAAGAACGGTCGGATCACCCGGATCGGCTCGCCGCCGTGGTAGAAAGCCGTCGGCAGAGACTGCCAGCGGCTGCCCAGCTCGTGCGCGATTTGCTCCACCTCGGCGCGCGTGGGCACGAACACGGCCACGCCGCGCCGCTCCCGCAGCACCTGCTTCATGAAGCGGTCATCGAGGAATTGCAGCGGCTGTTGCGGCAGCACGCGCACGCGGGCGGCCTTGGCCGGGTCGAACGCGCGGGTCTCGAGCACCTCCACCGAGCCGAGATAGCGCGCGTAGAACGACGGGTCGACGGTGGCGGACAGCCAGATGAATCGGCAGCCGGCACGCTTCCCGAGTGCGAGGCACAGCTCGAGCTCGGCGGACGTCTGGTGGATCTCGTCCACTACCAGGGTGTCGCGGGCCGTGATCAAACCGTCCTCGAACCAGCGCCGGGCGATTCCGGTCGTGACGATGACCACGTTCCACGTCGGCGTCTCCGGCGTCGCCTCGCGCTCGCGATTCACGACGCCGACCTTGAGCGGGGCGGCGAGGACCGTTTCGGCGACCGGCCGGATCGCGAGCGTCTTCCCGGTGCCCGTGCCCGCGACGATGCCGAACCCGCGTCCCGATGCGGCCAGGCGCTGTATATCGGCGCCGTGCTCGCGCGCGAGGAGCGTGTCGATGTGCAGGCCCATCGCCAGCTCGATCGTCTCACACGCCGCGCGCGTGGGAGCGATGACGATCACGCGTCCGGTCGCGGGCTCGGCAGCGAGGAAGGCGGAGGGATCGGGAGGGAGGAAGTGGTCGCGAGATACGCGCACGGCCGCAATATAGAGGGGGCCATAAAAAAAAACGGGAGGCGCGCGCGCCTCCCGTTCGTGACACGGGATTACATCAGCGACCGTCGTCGTCCCAATCGTGCCAGCGGTGGAACCGCGCGCGGTGAAAGCGCCGCTCGTACAGGAACGCCCGCCGGTGGAAATAGGGCCGCCGCACCACCACCACTCGATAGGGTGGATAGAACGCGTACGGCCGGCCGACGACCACGAAGCCTCGCACGAACGGCTGCGGCACGCCGAAGCCGACGGCGACGCTGACTCGCGTCTGCGCCGCGGCGGGCGCGGTGCCGAGCGCGAGTGCCAACCCGAGTGCCCAGAACATGTGTTTCATAGGTCACCTCCGGCCGGACTCCTGTGGAAAGGCGCGTGCCAGCGCCGGCGAAAGAGCCTAACGGTAAGGGACGCTAGAGGTTGCAAACGCCGGAGCACTGTGTCTGGAGGGGCGGCATGTCACCGAAAGGGGTCACTGTCCGACACCAATGACGATGGTCAGCGCGGCGGCGGTGACACCTGCTGCATCAGCTTGAGCACCTCCCCGGGCTCGGCGTGCCGGCCCAGCGTCTTCTTGGAGAAAAGTCGGCGCCCATCGACCTCCACCTCGAACACGCCGCCGGACGACTGAATGAGCTTCACGTCGGCGTGGGGGTAGGTCTTGCGGATTTCGGCCGCCAGACCGGCGGCCCGCGGCTCGTAGTTTCAGACGACGCAGTATTCGATCGTGACGCGCATAGCGTAAACGATAGTCGCGCTTGACACGCCCCGCCAAGGGGCAGACTTTGCTCCGAGCCTCCCATGCGTTCCCCTTCCCGGCTCGGGGCGTCGCCGGCTCTCCTGGTGCGCGCGCTGGTCGCGCTCGGCGCCGCCGCCGCCGTCGTCGCCGCCGTGGCGCGCTATGCGTCGGGGCGCGCACCACTCGGCATCGACCTCGTGGAAGAAACGGTCGTGCTGGCGATCGTCGGCGCGCTGGCGCGACGCTTCGGCATCGCCCTCCCCGGCAACGGCTTCTCTTCTTACATCGTCGGGCTCATGGCGTTCGCGGTGCTCGACCGCGGCTGGCCGTTCGCCGTCATCGTCGCTCCGCTCGCCATGCTGATCGGCGATATTGCCTGGCGCCGCCTGCCCGCCGTGCAGGCCCTCGGCAACGCCACCCACCTCACCGCCGGCGGTGCGGTTGCGGGCCTCACCTACGAGCGGTTGGGCGGGGTGACGGGCGCCCCGGCGCTGGCAGCGACCAACCTGGTGCCCCTCGCCGCGTTGCTGTTGCTGCTCCCGTGTCTAATCAACGCGACCTTCTACCTCGAGCTGGCGCTCGGCCGATCGCTGGCCTGGGTGGACGCCCGGCTGACGGCGCGCTGGGAAGCGGCCGTGTACTTCTGCTCCGCGGGCCTCGCGCTGGCCTGGCTCGCCCTGGTCCACACGGGCCTGGACGCGACCGACTTCATTGTGATCGCCGCCGCGCTGGCGGTCGTCACGGCGGCGAGCGTCGCGATCATCCGCCGCGGCGTGCGTGCCGACGAGCTGGCGTTGATTCAGGGACTGGGCCAGGCGATCGCGCGCGACATCAGCCTCGCCAAGAGCTTCCCCCGCATCCAAGATCTCGCCCGCCGTCTGGTGCTGTGGGAGCACATGGGCTTCGCCCGCTACGACGCGGTGACCAACGAGATGGAGCTGATCGCCGACACCGCCGGGGGGCGGGACCGCTTCCGCTATGACGCGAACGCCGGCCTCACGGGCGAGGCCATCCGGCTCCGCCGTCCCGTGGTGGGACGCGCGCTCGCTCGCGAGCAGGTGGTGGTACCGGGACGCGAGCAGCCGGGGTCGGAGGTCCTGGTGCCGCTGTACCACGCGGCCCAGCTCGTCGGCGTGTGGAGCGTCCGGCACTCCGATCCCGCCATGTACCGCGACACCGACGGCGCGATGCTGGCGCTGCTGGCGCCACAGCTCGCGCTCATGCTCGCCATCGAGGGCTCCGTCCAGCCGGTGGTCGGCGCGTCCGATCGCACCAGCTCCTACATCCAGACGCTCACTGCCACCACCGAGCAGATCCACGCGTCCAGCGAAGCGGTGGCGGCGTCCGCGCGGCGCGCGAGCCAGGGCGCCGCCGAGGCGGCGAACCTGGTGAGCGCGCTGGCGGGCGACGCGTCGGAGCTCTCGCAGCACGCGGGCGAAGTCGCCAAGGCCGGCGATGAAACGCACACGTCCGGCGCGCAGATGGAGAAGACGACGGAGAAGATCCGTGTCGCCACGCAGGCGGCAGTGCGCCGGCTGGGTGATCTCGGTGTGACCACCGAAGAGAGCGCTCGCGAAGTGCGCGGCCTGCGCGACGTGGCCGAGCAGGTAGAGAAGTTCTCCGAGACGATCGGCTTCATCGCCAACCAGACGAACCTGCTGGCGCTCAATGCCACGATCGAGGCGGCACGGGCCGGCGTGCACGGACGCGGCTTCGCGGTCGTCGCCGACGAGGTGCACAAGCTCGCCGAGGAGAGCGGCCGCGAGGCCCGCAATATCGGCAAGTCGGCCCAGGACACCGGCCGTGCCCTCGACCGCGCGGCGCAACTGCTGGAGCGCATCCGCGGGGACCTGAGCGAGGTGGTCCGGGGCTCCACCGACTGGATCCAGGACCTCACCCGCATCGCCGAGGCGGCCGCCGGGACGGCGCACGCCGGCAAGCGGGTGGCGGACCTGGCGCACGGCATTGGCGAGCGCGCCGCCAGGATCGGCCGGTCCTTGGAGCAGGCCAAGGGAGGCGCCCATTCCTCGACGGAAGCGGCGCAGGCAGTCGCGGGTGCCGCCGCCGAGCAGCTGCGCGCAATTGAGGGTCTGGCGCGCGGCGCCACGGAGCTCGCGGCCCTCGCCGACAACCTCGCCAGGGCCGTCGGGTTCGTCCGCGGGGAGAACGGGCGCCGCTAGCTACGTGATCCGCGTCACGTTTCAGCACGTGCGGGGTTTCTAACCAGAGACGGACTTGTTACCGTAGTGCCGGCACCGAACAAGGACCGGCGGTTGGCACGTCCGCTCACGATCGTCGTCGCGTCGGGAATGCTGCTGGCCGCGGCCTCACGGCTCGCCGCCCAGCGCGCGCACCAGTTCGAGCTGGGCGTGTTCGGATCGTACTCGCGCTACGACCGCATGTTCAATCTCGACAATCAAGTCGGCGCGGGCGCCAGGCTCGGGTACTTCTTCAACAGCGTCCTCAGCGCGGAGCTCGAGGCCGGCTATCAGAGTCCCAGTACCAAGACCGTGGGCGCCTCGCCGACGCTGGCGCTCGGCGCCGCGAGCCTCGTGCTCAACGTCGGCGGCTCCCGCAATCTCTTCTATCTGCTGGGCGGCTACTCCCGGCTCGACTTCGAAAAGGCCGCCCCGTACCGCTTCACCGACAACGGCGCCCACGGCGCCCTCGGTGACCGCCTGTTCCTCGGCGATCGCACCGCGCTGCGACTCGAGGTGCGCGGCATCTATGCCCCGACGACCGGCTTCGCCGGGGGCGACTGGGCGGGGCACGTTGTCGCGTCGCTCGGCCTGTCGGTATTCGCCGGCGGCGGCCCGGAGTCCGACCTCGACCACGACGGCGTGCCCGACCGGCGCGACGCCTGTCCAGACACGCCCGTGGGGGCGACCGTAGACGCCCGTGGCTGCCCGTCCGACACCGACCGCGACGGCGTGCTCGACGGACTCGACCGCTGTCCCAACACGCCGCTGGGCGCGCACGTCGACGCGACCGGGTGTCCTACCGACGCCGACCACGACGGGGTGTACGACGGCATCGACCAGTGCCCCGACACGCCGGTCGGCGCGCGCGTGGACGCGCGCGGCTGCCCGACCGACGCGGATGGCGACGGGGTGTACGACGGCATCGACCAGTGCCCCAACACGCCCCCCGGCGCGATCGTGGACAAAGTGGGGTGCCCGCTGGATTCGGATATGGACGGCGTGCCCGACGGCATCGACAAGTGCCCCAACACGCCGCCCGGGACGGAAGTGGACAGCGTCGGCTGCCAGCGCTTCAAGGACTCGGACGGGGACGGCGTCGACGACAGCAAGGACAAGTGCCCCAACACACCGCACGGCACGCGCGTCGACGCATCCGGGTGCCCGATCCTGTTCACTCCCGAGCGCACCCCCGTCATCCTGCGGGGCGTGACGTTCGAAACCGGCAAGTCGGCGCTCAAGCCGAATTCCTTCACGGTGCTGGACATCGTCGCGCAGTCGCTGCTCGGGAACCCTGACATCCGCATCGAGATCGCCGGGTACACCGACAACACGGGCGCGGCGTCGACCAACGCGCGGTTGTCGCAGGCGCGGGCGGAGTCGGTCCGGGCCTATCTCGCGAGCAAAGGCGTGGCGCCGGGCCGCATGGTCGCCAAGGGATACGGACCGGCCAATCCCATCGCGCCGAACGCCACGGCCGCGGGGCGCGAGCAGAATCGCCGGGTCGAGTTGCACCAGCTGCCATGAAGCCGATCGTCCTGGTCGCCGGGAGCCTCGCGCTATTGGGCAACAGCCTCGCGGCGCAACGCGCCGGGCAATTCGAGGTCGGGGCGTTCGCCGCCTACACGCGCTACGATCCCGCCTTCGGCCTCGGGCAAAAGCCGGGGGGCGGCGTCCGACTGGGCTACTTCCTGAATGACCGCGTGGGATTCGAGGGCGACGTCCTGTTTCAGCCCGAGTACAGCGTGATTCCCCCGGGCGGGACGACGGCCAACACGCTCGAGCCGCTGATCGCCAGCGCGTCGCTCGTCGTGAACGCGTTGCGCGCGCCCCGGCTCACCATTTACGGGCTGGGCGGCTATTCCCTGCTCGACTTCGGCACGCGCGCACCGTACCACTTCACCGACAACGCCCTGCACGGCGGCGCCGGCGTCCGCCTGTTTCTCACCAATCGCATCGCCGCGCGCGCCGAAGGGCGGGTGATCGTCACGCCCAGCACGCAGTCGAACTTTGGCTTCAAGTCGGTGACCCACTATGTGGGCAGCATCGGTCTCTCCGTGCTTCACCTGGGGATCAGTCGCAAGGATTCCGACGGAGACGGCGTGCCGGACGACCGGGATGCCTGTCCCAACACACCGCCCGGCGTCGTGGTGGACAAGCGCGGCTGCCCGGTGGACTCGGATCAGGACGGCGTGCCCGACGGGATCGATAAGTGCCCCAACACACCCTCGGGCGCCAAGGTCGATGCTACGGGTTGTCCGGTCGATTCAGACGGCGACGGCGTGCCCGACGGGATCGACCAGTGCCCCAACACGCCCGCGGGCGCCAAGGTCGACGCCAAGGGCTGCCCCGTCGACTCCGACGGAGATGGCGTGCCCGATGGGATCGATCAGTGCCCCAACACACCCGCGGGCGTGACCGTGGACGCGAAGGGGTGTCCCATGGACTCGGACGGCGACGGCGTGCCCGACGGCGTCGACAAGTGTCCGGACACGCCCAAGGGCGCCATCGTGGATGCGAACGGCTGCCCGCTCGACTCCGATCTCGACGGCGTGCCCGACGGCATCGATCAATGCCCCAACACGCCGCCCGGTACCAAGGTGGATGCGACGGGCTGCCCGCTGCCCGTTGGTGCGGAGCGGCCGCCCACGCCGCCACCTGCGGCGCCGCCCGCGGCCCGCAAGTGTCCGCCGGCCCCGCCGGGGAGCCAGGTCGACGAGAATGGCTGTCTCATCTTGTTCGCGCCTGGAGCGGCCCGCGCCCCGTCGCCGGGGGCGCCGCCCCGACCGACGCTGATCCTGACCGGCGTGAATTTCGAGACGGGACGCTCGGTGCTGACGCGGGAATCCTACATCGTGCTCGACGCCGTCGCGGCATCGTTGCTCGCCAACCCCGAGATCAAGATCGAGGTTGCGGGATACACCGACAGCACGGGCCGGAAGTTCACGAACATGCGACTCTCGCAAGCACGCGCCGCGGCCGTGCGCTTCTACCTGGCCCGCAAGGGCGTGCCCCCCGTCCGCATGGTGGCGAAGGGGTACGGCGCCTCCGGCTATATCGCCCCGAACACCACGCCGGAAGGCCGCGCCCAAAACCGCCGCGTAGAGCTCCACAAACTGCCTTAGCGCGCCGGGCCGGCGCTCGGTATTTTCCCGTGCCCCGTGGCTCGGTCCTTCGCACTCCTTTTCGCGGTCGCGATCTCCCTCGCGGCCCCTCCATGCGTCGCCGCGCAGCACGCCCGGCGCGCCGCGCCCCCCCCCCGGCGCCGGCCCGCCGCGAGCCCGGCGTCACAGACCACCGGGCGCATCCCCACGCCTCGCTCGGTGCTTGGCTTCGAGCCCGGCGACGACCGCAATCTCAACTATTGGCCTACCCTTGTCCGCTACTACCAGGCGCTCGCCAAGTCGAGCGACCGGGTGCGCTACCGCGAGCTGGGGCGCAGCACGCTGGGCGCGCCGTTCATTGCCCTGGTCATCTCGAGCCCCCAGAACCTGCGCCAGCTGGAGCACTACCGCGAGCTCAACGCCTGGCTCGCCGATCCCCGCACGGTGAAGCGCCCGCGTGACACCGAAGACGCGCTGCGCGCCGGCCGCACCATCGTCCTCATCACCTCCGGCATCCATTCCAACGAGGTCGGCGGCCACCTGACGCCGGCGGTGCTCGCCTACCGGCTCGCCAGCGATACCAGCGCGGCGACGCGCGCGATCCTCGACAACGTGATCCTGTGGCTCGTGCCCTCGCTCAACCCGGACGGCGTCACGATCGTGAGCCGCTGGTACAATCGCACGCTCGGCACTGCTGCCGAGGGCACCGATCCGCCCGAGCTGTACCACCCGTACGTCGGGCACGACAACAACCGCGACTGGTACGCGTTCACGCAGGTCGAGACGCAGCTGGTGGTGGA
>CBFHAJ010000102.1:0-13588 GCA_965653495.1 uncultured bacterium
CGAACCCGTCCTGGAAGATGATCGTGTCCGCCGGCCCCGGTTGCGGTGCCCCGCTACTGGGCACGGAGCCGGTCGTGGTCGCGGCGGCGACGTTGGAGAGGCCGCCGAAGACGGCGTTCACGGTCAACGTGCCGCGGAACGCGACCAGACGGAACTGATAAACGGTCGCGGGCGTGAGGCCCAGCACGGTGCAGGTACGCTTGGCCCCGATCGCCGTCCCCGCCACCGGCGTGGTGCAGGTCCCACGCGTGACAGCGAGCGCCGCGGGACCCCAGACGAGCGTGCCGACCGCGTAGCGCACGTCATAGCTCGCAGGCTGGCCCGTGCCGTCGTCCACCTCGGTGAACGCCAGCGTCACGCCCGTGTCGGCCACGCCCACCACCGACAGGTCCGTCACGGTCCCGGGGTTGCTCACGGGCGCCGTCACCGTCAGCACCGCCGTGCCGCTCTTGCTCTCGCTGGTCGCCGTCACCGTGGCCGGACCCGCCGCCACGCCCGTGACGAGGCCAGTGGCCGACACAGTTGCGACCGCGCTGTTGCTCGTCGTCCAGATCACCGACCGACCGGTGAGCACGTTGCCTGCCGAATCCTTGGTCACGGCGGCGAGTTGGACGGTCTGCCCGGCCGTAAGGCTCGCTGAAGCGGGGGTCACCGTCACCGAGGCTACGGGCACGGCACTGATGGCGACGGGTGCCGTGTCGGCCAGGGTGCCACCGCTCTGAGTTGCGATCAATCTGTAGGATCCCGCGCTCTGCCCGGCGGTATAGAGCCCGCCCGCCGATACGCTGCCACCCGTGGCGGCCCACGCGACGCTCAGGGCCACGCTGTCGCCGTTCTTCCGCCGCCCGTAGCTCGTGAACTGCACCGTTCCTCCCACGAGTACGGAGGCCGTCGTCGGATTCAGAATGATCTGTGATACGGGGCCCCGGTTCTTAACCACCGAGCTTCCGGAGAGCGCTGTGCTCGGGGAGGTTGCCGCGCCCGACGCGGCTGCCGGCACCTGAGCCGTCGCCGTCACCGTATAGCTGCCGACTACGGTATCCGCCGCGTAGAGCCCGCCGCTCGTGATCGTCCCCCCCGACGCACTCCAGCTCACGGTGACGGCAACGCTGTCGCCGGCCTGGGTGCGACCGTACGCGACGAATTGCCGCGTTTCGTTAGGATCGAGGGTGACCGATTCGGGAAGGGTGACGATCTGGACGATGGGGCTGCTGGGCGTCTGCGGACCAGTGACCGGACGCTCGCACGCCGCGAGAACGGCGAGCGTCGTGACTGAGACGAGGACCCATCGGTCTTTGAGGAGCGCCAGTCGGCACGACAGCTTGTATTTGAACGTCATGACGTCTACCGAACGGCCCGCTGAGGGGCCGCTGGCACGACCGCCCTGCTAGCGGAGGTAGTCGGCTGACGGGTCGGAACGCGTCGAAAACACATAACCCCTCCTGAGAGGTTCGGTAGCCCGACTGGCGTGGCACGCGACGGCGTGCGGTAGCCTCGAAGCTTTGCGTCGCCGGCTTTCGCCGGGTTTGCCTTTGTCGCGCTCCCCTCGAGAGGGGTGCGATCCTACGGAACTTCGACTGTGCGATTACCTATGAACCGAAACGGCCGCCGGGGAACTCGGAACCTTCCCGAGTCGCTGGCGGCCGGGCTGACATGCGACCGTTGGTCGCGCTAGTCCCCTTAGCTCTGCGTCACCGCCTTTCGGCGGGTTTGCTCTGAGCAGCGACTTACCAAACGAACGTTTCCAATTGACGCCTCTCAAGTGACACAGCGACTGAGGCATCAACGCAACACAAGATGGCGTGACGGCCCAAGGAGTGCAACAGGTCCAGCGGGGAATGTCGTCCCAGAGACCGGTTGGCGACATGTGACCCAGAAATCCGGTCACGCCTCCCGCCGCTGAACGCGGACCCCAAGGCTCGACTCGCGTCGCGAGCGAGCGGCAGCCTCCAGTACCTCGATCAGCCGCGGCTCGACCGCCTCCCACGAGTATTGGGTTTGGCTGAAGGCAGCGGTGCGGCGGGCGAATTCTGGAAGGCGCGGGCGCGCCTCTGCGAGACCACGCAGCACGCTCCGCAGACCCTCTGTGTCATAGTACCCCACGACATAGCCGAGACCATGCGTCGTCACGAAGCGCGCGACGCGCGTTTCCGCGTTGATGATCACGGGACGGCCCACCATCATGGCGTCATACAGCTTGTTGGGACTCGCGTTGATGTCGTTGGGCGTCAGCGGCTCGTAAAAGCTGAACACGGCGTCACACGCTTCGCTCAGCTCCAGCACGCGCGGCTGCGACAGCACCCCGAAATACCGGATCAGTGGCGATCGCAGGAAGACCTCGCGGGTCCACGATGACATCGCCTGCCCGGCACACCACAGTTCGACTCCGGGGAGTCCCTGACAGGCGTCGAGCAACTGGCCCAGGCCGCGCTGTCGCAACAGCTGGCCGGCGACGAGTACCCGGATGGGGCCGGCCGGCAGCGTACCGCTGTGAGCGACATCCGCCCGGCGCGGATAGTTCGGCAGGACGGTCACGCGGGGGAGATGACGGGCCGGCAAGAGCCGCCGGCGGTTCTCGTCCGTGACGATGATCTGGTCCGATCGCGCGAGGGCCACGGCGGTGAACGCGCGGGCGAGGAGCCGTGGCACGGCGCCGGGCATCCGCAGCGCGAGAGAATCGTAGAGATCGCAAATGATCGGTGGCGCACCGCAGCCGAGCAGCCGGGCGGTGAGGGCGAAGATCACCGCTTCCTCATCGCGGCAGTACACGACGTCCGGGTGAATGAGGCGGAGTTGACGGGCGATGTGCCGCGCCAGCGCCGGCACGGCCCGGAGCAGGGCCCGTCGCGTCGCAATCGGCCGTGTCAGGAGCCTGAGGACGACGCCCTCCGGCGGGTCCGGGAGCCGCACCTGCGGATCGCGGTCAACGCCGACGAAGACCACCGCGTGGCCCGCTTTGACCGCCGTTGCTGCGATCTTGCGGAACCGCACGTCGAAGTGCGAGTTGGCGGCAACGAACGCGATCCGCACGGACCGACGCCTCAGCTAGAAGCGACGGGACAGGCGACGAGCCGGTGACCCGCCCAATCTTCCGTGACTCGCGGGCTGCCGCAGAGCGTGTGCGCCACGATGTCGGCAATGCGCTCGCCGGCGCGGCCGTCGCCATAGGGGCACGAGCCGTCCGTCCGCTCACCCGCACTCGCGCTCGCGAGCTCCTGGTGCAGCGCCCCGGCGATGTCGATCTCGTCCGCCCCCACCAACCGCGCGAAGCCCGCTTCGACGGCCTCAGGCCGCTCCGTGACCCGACGGGCCACGAGCACGCGTCTCCGCAGCGCCGTCGCCTCTTCCTGGATGCCGCCCGAATCGGTGAGAATGACGCTGCAATGGGCGAGCAGGTGCACCATGTCGACGTACGGCAGCGGATCCACGAGCCGGACGTTGGGAAGCCCGCTGAGGACTCGCGTCACGATTCCGCGCACGTTGGGATTGGGATGGACCGGCAGAATTGTCTGCACGTCCGGGTGTGTTCGCGCGAACGCCGCCAACCCGGCGACGATGCGCGGGAGGTCGGTGCCGAGGCTCTCCCGGCGGTGCAAGGTCGCCACGACAAACGGCCGTCCCGTTCCGGCCCAGGCCCGCGCCTGCTCGCTCGCCTCGCGCTCGCTCAGATCGGCGGCGTGCAGGACGGCGTCGATGACCGTGTTGCCGGTGACAAAAATCTTCGCCGGGTGGACGCCCTCGGCGCGGAGGTTCGCGGCCGCGCGCGCGGTGGCCGCGAAGTGGAGATCGGCCACGCCGTCCGTGAGGCGGCGCATCGCCTCCTCGGGAAAGGGGGCGTACTTGTCGAAGCTGCGGAGACCCGCTTCGATGTGACCCACGGCGACTTTGTGGAAGTACGCGGCCAGCGCCGAGAACAGCACCGTGCTCGTGTCCCCCTGCACCAGAACGAGGGCCGGTGCATCCTGCGCGAGCGCGGTGCCGACTGCCTCGAGGCAACGAGCCCCCACGGCACTCAAGCTCTGGTTCTCGGTCATGACGTCGAGCGCGAGGTCCGGCTCCATCGCGAGAGGGGCGAACAGGTCGCGCGCCAGCTCGCGGTGCTGCCCGGTGAAGACCAGACGCACGGCCACCGCCTCGGGTCGGGCCCGCAGGGCCCACACCACCGGCGCCATCTTGATGACCTCGGGGCGGGTGCCGTACACGCACCAGACGGTCTGTCGTCTCATCGTTCGGAACCGTCGCAAGAGGGGGGCCGCGCGCCCGGAGCGGGGTCTTGGCCGGGCCTGTGCACCGGCACCACGGCGCGGCCGCCACAGTCCGAGATCTCAGCGGCGCTCGGGGCTCCAGCGCACGACCTTCACCCGGAACAGCACGCTCAAGGCCCCCGCCAGGATGGCGCTGTTCGATATCACGAAGGCGCCGACCAGTCGGATGACCCGCGGGCCGGACCCGCGCCACTCCATGACCACGCCCACGAGCGCCGCCACCGCGGTTCCCCCGGCCAGGACCCGCGCCACGACATTCGCCTCGGTGTCCGTGAAGCCGAGGGCGAGCAGGCTGGTCCAACCGGCAAGGAGGAAGAATGGCGAGAGCCAGCGCATCAGCCGGTGTGAGCAGAAATGAAACGCCGTCCACCCTCCTCGGAAGGGATTCCGAGCTTCCGGGATCGACGCGAGCGCCCGCAGCGCCCGGTTGACGATCCGCCTCCGGCGCTTCCACTGAGCGCCCAGGGAGAGGGCGAACACCTCTTCCGACACCGCCTCGGGCTCGTAGACGACTCGGTATCCGGCGCTCGCGATGCGCAACGGAATCACCATGTCTTCCAATGAATCGCTCGGCAGATCCGGCATCAGGGACCGCCGGATCGCGAAGATCGACCCCTCGGCGACGACCGGGACCCCGAGCTGGCTCTGGGCGCGCTTGATGCGATTCTCGTAAGACCGATAGGCGCCTTCACCGGACCGCGTCCGGTACACGAGCTCTCCGGCGACGCACCCCACTGCGGGGTCTGCGAAGTGAGATACGAGACGCCGGATGGCATCCGTCCGATACATGCTGTTGGCATCCGAGAAGACCACGACGTCGATAGTCTCGGGCAGCGCCCGGACGGTTTCCAGGAGCGCTGCCGTCTTTCCTCGGTTGACGGCGTGCGCCACCAGCGTGACACGCGGATGGGCTCGCGCAAACTCGCGAGCGATCGCGCACGTCGCATCACTCGATCCGTCTGACGACACCCAGACGCCAAGCCGTGCGGCCGGATAGTCTATCGCCATCGCGTTCTCGAGCTTGGCACGGATCACCGCCTGCTCGTTATACGCCGAAATCACCAGCGCGACGCGCGGTAGATCGTCGGGGCCGGCGGGGGCGGGGGCGGGTGGTGGCCGGCGGGACGGATGGAGCCGGGCGAGCAGCCTAACGGCCGCCGGATACAGCAGGAACGTGTAGGCCGACCAGATTCCCGAGACGAGGACGAGTCCGAACAACACAGCGTGCGGGGCAGTCACCGGGAATCAATAGGCACCACGCTTCAGCACGACGGCCGGAATGGTCCGCAGCATGATCCGGACATCGTTCCCGAGCGACCACTGTCGCAGGTAGGCGAGCTCCAGGTCCGCGCGATCGGGATACCCGACGTTGCTCCGACCGTTGATCGCCCAGTTGCTCGTGAGGCCCGGCTTACGCGAGAGCAGCAACGGAGCGGCCTCGCCGTACTGCTCCTGCTCCTCACCCACGATCGGGCGCGGCCCCACCAGGGACATGTGTCCCAACAGGACGTTGAAAAGCTGGGGTAACTCATCTAGGCTGTACTTCCGCAGCAATACCCCGATCCGGGTGAGCCGAGGGTCCAGGTTGGGCGGCAACTTGTAGTTGTTGTCGACGTAGAGCCGGTATAAGTGCTGATCGACGTGCAGCAGTTGTTCCGCATGCTGGTGCATCGACCGGAACTTGTAGCAGCGGAACAACCGTCCCCCGGCGCCCAGCCGCCAATGCCAGAAGATTGCCGGGCCCGGAGACTCCAACCTGACGAGCGCCGCCAGGATGGCGAACACGGGGCTCAGCAACACCAGGGCGAGTGCGGAGAGGCAGACATCCACGACCCGCTTCGCCGCCAGGTGCCATGCCTGGAGCGTCGGTGCGGTCAGCTCTACCAGCGCGGCGCCCCGCTCCCAAACCGGCCGTGGGTCGACACCCGCGACGCGCGCGGTGCGCGGAGCCGCGAGCAGTCGACAGCCGTTCGCCAGCGCCGTGTCGGCCACGAACGCGAAATCGTGATGCGCCAGGGGACCGGCAATGAGAATCGCATCGGCGCCGGTATCGTCGATCACCCGGGGGAGCTCGCGGAGCGCGGAGCTCGGTGCGCCACCCGTGCTCGCCACGGTCGTCACGATGTGGAATGGCCCGTCCGGCCCGTGGCCAAGCGTCGCGGGATCGATCCAGTCACTCGCGCCACGACTCACCAGCACTACGCGGCTTGGAGCCACGCTGGGCACGACTCTCTCAATCAGCTTCTCAATCACGATTCGCGACAGCAGCAAGGCCGGTGTGAACGCGGCAAAGACGGTTGCCAGGTGCATCGCGACCGCAGCGGGGGACTGCTCCCACAGTTGCTGGTACAGCATCATGAGGGCGGCAACGGCGACGGCCGTGACGATTCGGCCCGGGTCGCGACCGCGGCGCCGAGGCCCGTACGCTCCCGTGATCGTCAACGCAAACAGGCAGGCGATCGCCCACTGCCAGCCGCCCAGGGTACTGGGCGGGATCGCTGCGTTCAAAAGCCCGCTTGGTCCGTCGCCCAGAACCGCGTAGTCTGCGACGGCGCGGAGCAGCGCGTGCACGGACACAACGGTGCCCACATCCGAGATCGCGAGCACCGCGATGCGAGCAATGTCACGCACCCAATGGAGACGGCGATTCCTCGCCGCCCAACGCGGTTGCGGACGGGCACGGCGCGACGCCCTGGGCGTCGCCGGCGTTTCAAGACGGATGGCGGTCGTCATATGTCGCACGGTTTGTGTAGGCAAACACCGTGCGCGTGCAGATCGCTAAGTGCTTGTGGCCGTTGAGGTAGCTGGTGCAGCTCTGCGACATGGCGACTCGGCGTCACAGCGTCTCGGCGACGCACGTCGGATGGTTGCCACGTTGCAGGTACTCAGCGTGGACTGAACGCCATCACCGCCATCGATGAAGAGAGGTTGTGACCGCCCGGTTACACTGCGGAGGCACGGGCGAGCGAAGGCCGCCGCTCCACCGGTCGCGGTGTGACCTGCACGGCCAGCACTCCCAACACGAACCAGAGCTGCTTGCGGTTATCCCAGGAGAGCGACATCGATCCGAGCGCCAGGGCGAGCAGCAGGACGATGGAGAACCTTTGCTGCACGCGTGGCAAGCGCCGCAACGGCCCGAGGGTCGCCGTCACCATCGCCACAAACAGGAGCAGTCCAACGAGACCGTCCTCGACCAAGACAGACAGGAGGACATTGTGGGCGACCATCTCCTGGTGGATCGTTGGTTCGACGGCCGCTTGGAACGCTCCAGCGCCGACGCCGACCAACGGACGCTCCCGCGCCACCTCCAGCCCGGCGATCCAGATCGCACCCCGGCCCCCGAAATAGCCGGCCTCGATGTCGGCCTGGGTGCTGGCGATGCGTGCGAAGGATGCTTCGGGCACGACGTTACTCGCGAGCACGAGCGATCCGGCGACGAGGGCGTACAGGGCGGCCTTGGCCCGCAGGCGCAGACGCGCGAGCGTCCACGGAATAATGGAGAGTCCCACGAGGGCGGCGAGGACCGAGGCGCGGGAAGCCGTGAGGAGAATGGCTGTGACGCCCAGCGGGAGATACAGGCGCCAGAGCCACGCGCTGCGCCGATGCGGGTGCGACAGGCTCACGTACCACGCCATGGGAAGGCCGAGCGCGAGTGTCAAGCCGAGCTCGTTGGCGTCTTGGTTCAGCGCGGTGAAGCGCGCGATATCGGTCTCCGGACCCCTGCCGCCGGCGAGAAAGTTGTAGATGACGACCAGCGCGGCGACGCTCGCTCCCACGACATAGGCCTGAAACAGCGCCCGCTGCCGTGCCGGCGACCACGCGATCTCCCAGATCAGCCAGACCAGGACGAGCAGCTGGAGATACGTGATGACGCGCGTTCGGGTCTCCTCCGGATCGATCGACCAGAAGCTGGTCACCCCCGCCCACAGCACAAACAACACGGCGGACAGGTGAAACCAGGTCAATGGCGTGAGCCGTCGTCGTGCCAGGATGTAGAGCACACCACCCGCCGACGCGACGAGGCCGACGATGCGCGGAACGGAGCCCACCACCGGCAAGTTCACGAACACGTCCCAGGGCAGGACGAGCACGAAGCACCAGAGACCTGCGTAAGCGGCCTTACCCATGACCCTGTGGCCGGTCGCATATGCTGTGCCCCATGCGGAGTTGCCCGGCCGTGGCGGCGCTGCCACATGCCGGGTGTCGCCGGTGAGCCCGTTCTATAAGCACGGTCTTTGCGGCTCCCTCAGCGGATGCCGCCGATAGGTCCCACACGGAGAAACCGGATGAACCTGAGCGGTCGATGGGCAGTCGCTGCACTCCTCCTTGCGCCGCTCGGCTCCGCGGCGGCGCAGGCGGCCCTCAACGATCCGCTCTTGCGACCCGGGGACATGCTCCGGGTCACCGTATGGCGTCACCCCGAGCTGAGCGGCGATTTCTTGGTCGCCCCCGATCGCACGGTGGTACACCCGCTGTACCAGGGAGTGAAGGTTGCGGGCGCGCCGTTGCCGGTGGTCAAGGAACGGTTGAGCCGCCTGCTGGCCACCTACGAGCAGGGCGTAGAGTTCGTCACCGAGCCCCTGTACGCGGTCACCGTCGCGGGAGAGGTTCGACAGCCCAACCTGTATCGGCTGCCCCAGGGCACCACGTTCGCCCAGGCAATCGCACAAGCCGGCGGACCGACGGAGTTGGGTCGGCTCGACCAGGTGCACGTAATCCGCCGAGACAGTGCGTTGGTGATAGACCTGGCCGGTGGTTATTCCCGGTATGAGAGGCTGCGGATTGCGTCCGGCGACCAGGTGCTCGTGGCGCGCCGCTCCAACGCGAATTTCCTGCGGGACGTGCTGTATCCCCTGGCCAGTCTCACGGCCGCGGTCGCGGCCGTGCTCGCCTACACGCGGTACCGATGAGCTGAAGCCGGACCATGTCAGAGCATAGGGACACTTCCCACGGCGCATCTGTCGCGCTCCCGGACCGAGTAGAGCTCGAGGCGCCGGCCGCCACCGTCCGTCTGGAAGACCTTCTCGCGACGGTGCGCCGCCACATCTGGTTGGTGATCGGCGTGGCGGCGGCCGCCGTGGCGGCCGCTGGCTATGTGGCGCACGTGACGGGCCCGGTGTATCGCGCGGTCGCGGTCATTCGCTTGTCAGATCCCCGGCGGGCGTTGACCGGCGGCGTGGTGGAAGACCCAGCCAGTGCGGACGAGCGGTATGCCGATCCGCTGTTGTCGCTGGTGGAGCTCCTGAAGAGCCGTGCGGTCGCCGGAGCGGTGGTGGACAGCGTGCCGACGCTGCGCGTGGTTCCGCGAAAGTTCTCGGCGACCCTCGTGAGGGACGTGGCCATTGCGCCCGACGTGGTGCCCGAGTCGCTCGCCGTGGTGTTTGACGAAGACAGCTTTGTCGTGGAGACGCCGACCGGGCCGCACCGTTCGGCCTACGGCACCGTCGTCGAGGTCGGGAGCGTTCGGTTCACGCTGTTGCATCGGCCCGATACGAGACGCGGGGTGCTGCAGGTGCTCAGCCGCGACGCCGCGATCAGCCGGCTGCTCGATGAGCTTCGCGTCAAGCCCCGACTGCGCACGGACATCGTCGACGTGTCCTATACCGCGCCGGACCCGGCCCGCGCCCAGGCGGTCGTCAACCGCGTGGTCGACGTCTTCCGAGCCGCGAGCGCCGACGCCGCGCAGGAACAGTCGAAATTGCGACGCGAGTTCCTCGAGTCGCAGCTCCAAGTCAACGACTCGCTCCTGGCGGCTACCCGGCGGACCCTGACGGCGTTTCAGCGGCGTGCTGGTCCCGGTGGCTCCGGGGTGGGGGCCCCGGGACGGGAGCAAATCGAGCTGCCGGGAATCGAATTGCAGCGGGAGCAATTGCTCGCCGAGCGGCGGACCGACCAGGACCTGCTGACCGCACTGCGCGACAGTAGCGCGAGCCGCAAAGCCGTGCAAACTGCGCTCTCCATCCCCGGGGTGGCGGCGAGTCCCGCCGTGGTCCAGCTCAACTCGCAGTTGTTCCAGTACGAGAAGGCGCGCGACTCATTGACCAGTCTGTCGGCGTCGCATCCGGATCTGCCGCGTTTCAATCAATTGATTTCGTCCGCAGAAGCGAAGCTGCTCCGCGCCGTGCAGGCCGGGGTACAGGGCACGATCGCCTCACTCGACGGGCGCATCGCCGCGATCAACGACCTGCGGGCCCGGCGGACGGGGAGTCTGCAGCAGGACGCGGAGGAGGCGCGATTGACGGAACGCGTCGAGAACGCGCGCAAGGTCGCGGATGAGCTGCGCATCGAGTATGAGAAGGCCCGGATCGCGGAGGCCGTTACCGCTGGACAAGTCGAGATCGTCGACCACGCCGCTCGCCCGACCAAACCCGCGGGCATCGGGCTGGTGCAGCTGCTCGCGCTGGGGTTGCTCGTCGGCGTCGTGCTAGGCACCGCGGGCGCCTTCGTGGCCGACCACTTCGGTCGCTCGATTGACCGGCGAGCCCAGGTGGAGCATCTCGGCATGTCGGTGCTCGGCGTCGTGCCCCGCTGCGGTCCAAACGGCGACAAGAAGGGCGCGGACGCGGTGGTGGAGGCGTTTCGCGGCATCAGGCTCAACCTGCTGAACGCGCATGGCGGGGCCGGCCCGGTCGCCGTGTCGGTGACCAGCCCGGGGAGTGGAGACGGAAAGTCGTTTGTCAGCTCCAACCTGGCGCTCGCCTTCGCGTGCGCGAACCATCGCACTTTGCTGATCGACGCGGACCTGCGGCGGGGGGGACTGCACCGCGGACTGACCTTGCGCCGCCAGCCGGGCCTGACGGACCTGCTGGTCGGCGACACGACACTCGAGCAGACGGTGCAAACCACGACCTACCCGTCCCTCGATTTTCTCGCCAGCGGATCGCGGCGCCGCGACGCGCCCGAGCTCATGGGCTCGCCCGCCATGTCCGACCTGGTCACCAGCCTGCGCTCGCGCTACGGCGTCATCGTGGTCGACACCCCGCCGCTCGGCGCGGGGGTGGATGCGTTGATCCTGGCCATGCTCACGGGGAGTTTGCTCGTGGTCCTGCGGCTCGGTCGCACCGACCGGGAAATCGCCGAGGCCAAGCTGGAGATCCTCAGAAATCTCGCGACCAGAGTGATGGGTGCGGTGCTCAATGACGTGCGGGAAAGCTCCGAGTATCACGCCTACCGCTACTATTTGGATGGCTACGAACTCACCAACGAACCGCTGTTCCAGCCGCTCGTCGGCGGTCGCAAGCAGGGGAGCACGAAGCCGTCTTCCTCACCGCTCCGTCACGTCCGACACTTCCCGTCCTGACCCTGGCGTCTCGGCGCAACGGCGCGCCGGCCACATGGAAGAGTACAAATCGTTGCCGGCGCCTCGCAGCGGCACCGCAACGCGCGCCGCTATCTCTTGGTGCCTCAATGCGCTCCAGGTGCGCTGTCGCCGGCACTGTCCTTGCCTTCTCCTGCGTCCCTTGAAAATGCTGTTCCGACGCGAACAGAGAACGTGCGGAGGCGGGGATGCTGCGAGAACACAAAACACTCGTTGTCTGGCCGGGCCTCGTGCTGGCCGGGCTGATGGCCGCGGCGTGTAGCGACCAAACGAACGTCAACAAGATGGCGGGGATCAAGCCGAGTTTCTGGGCGTCACCGCCGCCGGCGCAGTGCGTCACCGGGAAGTGGACTGGCGGCGGTCGCATCGACCCGCCGGCCAACCACGACACGCAGGACGAGACGTCGGGCGGCCAGCCGCCGGCGTACGACCCGATGCCGCCGTTGCTCGGGAAAACGACGTTCGGGTTTAACGTCCATCTCGGGCAGGATGCCAACGGCAACTGCATCGTGGAGAAGGGCGAGATCGAGGTCAACTATCACCCCGGGAAGATCGCGTGGCACGTAGCGATCCATGACGGCGTCGATGCGTACGACGGGCGGCCCGTGTTCGCGAACGAATTCTCCGACGGACATCCGGGCGGCGTGTGCCTCGTGGTCGGCGTTCCCGACAACTTCATGACGGCGCGCGAGAAGGGCCCAGGGGCTACTGAGCCCACCGAGCTGACGCAATTCGAGGTGTGCGACAACGACCGTGGTGGGCCGCAGAACACCCGCAGCGATGCGATGCGTTGGCGCAGCCAGCATCACGGTGATACGGGCCTCACGTACCTGACGGGCGGCAACATCGTGGAGCACGGGTCGTGAACGGACAGGAACATCCAAGCGCATTCGGGACCGAAAAAAGGAGTCACCGATGAACCGCAAGAGCATGCACTGGGTGAGCCGCCTCGCGGCCCTCGGGCTCGTCGTCGGGCTCGTGGCCGGATTCGCGACGGCAGGGGTCGCCCAAACCGTAGGCGGGCAGGCGTACGCCGCGTTCGTCAACACGCCGCTCGGCTCCGCCGGCCAGACGGCACTGGCCGTGCTGCCGGCCGTCTCGAGCACGGACGGTGCCGAAGCGGACGCGCAGGGCGACGCGCTGAATGTCGTGGGCGCGCTGTCGTCGAACTTCCTCAACGGCATTACGTCGGGCGAGATCGGCACCGCCGAGGCGGGCGCGCAGAGCACCGCGAGCGCCGCCAGCGTCAACATCCTGAACGGGCTGATCACCGCGGACGAAGTGGTCGCCAATGTGACGAGCAGCGCCAGTCAGGCGGGTGCGTTCAGCAACGCCGACGGCTCGACCTTCACGAACCTCGCGATCGCCGGTGTCGGATCGCTCGTGAGCGGCGACGCGCCGATCGCCCCCAACACCAACATCAGCCTGCCGGGGGTCGGCTATGCTGTGCTGAATGAGCAGATCCCTTCGGGCGACGGCGTGACGAGCAGCGGCCTGACGGTGAACATGATTCACGTGTACCTGCAGAGCGTCACTGGTGGGACGTGTGTGCTGGGTGTCTGTTCGCCCGGCGCTCCGACGACGACCGGCGAGATCATCGTCGGGTCGGCAACGAGCTCCGTCGCGCCATGACGCCCTGACGGGCGGGGGTCAGTGAGGGCAACAAGCGGCCCTCACTGGCCTCCGACCGCCCTGTAGAGCGCCGCGTAGGCCGTGGCCGCGTCGCTGCGGCCCTGCGCCAGCTGATCCTGAGCGGCGAGCTGCGTCCGCTCCGCGTCGAGCACCTGCAGGAAGTCGGTGATGCCCTCGCTGAAGCGCAGCCGCGCCAGCTCGGCGGCACGCTCGCTCGCGGCGCTCGCCTCCTGCAGACGCTCCACCCGCGCGCGGGCCGCGCGATACTGGCTCAGGCTCGTCTCCACGTCCTGCATAGCGGCGAGCACCACCTGACTGTATGTCGCACGCGCGGCGTCCTCTCGCGCCTGCGCGGCGTCCACCTCGGCCTTCA
>CBFHAJ010000103.1:0-13479 GCA_965653495.1 uncultured bacterium
TCCACATCACCGGCATCGAGGGCGTGATCGAGATCCGACCCCGCGGGCCCGTGTCCGCGTACGTGAACGTGGCGATCAATCACGCGTACGGAGATCATCCCATCACGGGTGGCTTCTTCCCGCCTGACTCGTCGCCAGGCTCGTTCGACCTGGACCACGACCAGCGTCTGTCGAGTGTCGCGACTGTCGTGTACTCGCGCCACGGGTTCTATCTCTCGGCCACCGGCATCTACGGCAGTGGCCTCACCAACGGCAACGACCCGGACTCCACGTATGGCCGGGGTCTGTTCGACTTCAACCGGCATACGCACGTGGACCCCAACTTCATCGTGAACGCGAGCGCCGGGTATACCTTCGTGACCCGCGGCCTGGTGATCCGGCCCCAGCTGTACATCGACAACGTGTTCAACAGCAAGTACCTGCTGAAGGGCGCGTTTTTCAGTGGGGCGTCGGTTGGCCGCCCGCGCAGCGTGCAGCTGCGGGTGAACCTCGGTGTCTGACGTTTCAGGTGTGTCAGCGTGATCGTCCTCACCGCCATGCGGGTGAGCACATGATTCATTTTCTCGTGAGAGACCTCAACCGACTTGGAGCGAGGAGACCACGATGACGCGGGGCACGGCCTTGTATCTGTCTTGCTTGCTGCTCGCGGCTGCCTCGTGCAGTAGCAACAACTCTGCCGGACCCGCCGCTCCCACGTGCAGCGCCGCCCAGGCCACGGCGCTGACGCTGGCGGTCGGTGCTTATGCCGCTCTCGACCCGGCCGCGAACGCGGGCTGCGTGACGTTTCCGGCTAACGCCTCCACCGTCGACTCGGCAGAGTATTTGATCGTCCCGCAGTCCGCCGCGCCGACCTTTGGACAATCCTCGGCGTTCGCCCTCCGGCCCGTCACGCTGGGACCGGTGGCGCCGCTCGCAGCCCAGTTCCTGAGCCCACCGCCATCGACCCGCCGTATCGCGGTGCAGTTCGACGGTTTCCTGCGCCGGCTCGGACGCGAGCGTCCGTTCGGCGCGGCGCGGGTGCCGCCGTCGGCGACCGCACCCGCGGCCGCGACGAGCGTCCTCCAACCCGCCGGCCCGCCCGCCCAGGGGAGTCTGCGCACGTTCGCGGTTTGCTCGTCGCTCGATTGCACCACCTTCACCAAGGTGACCGCCCGCGCCGACACCGTCGGGCAACACATCGCCGTCTACGTGGACACCCTCGCGCCCGGCGGCGGCCTCAACTCGGCCGACATCGATACGCTCACGCAAGTTTTCGACTCGCGCCTCTACCCGCTCGACACCGCGACCTTCGGTGCCGTGTCAGACATCGACACCAACTCCGTCGTCATCGTGCTCATGACCGGGGTCGTGAACAAGCTCGTCACCAAGGCCCAGTGCTCGTCGCCCACGGGAGGCTTCGTCGCCGGATTCTTCCTCTCGTCCGACCTGGACCTCACGATTCCGACCGACAGCTCCAACCACGGCGAGGTGTTCTACTCGATCGTGGCCGACCCCAACGGCACGCTCAGCTGCGCGCACAGCCGGGCGGAGGTGAAGAGCACGCTGCCGGGGACGTTCACGCACGAGTTCCAGCACATGATCAACTTCGCGCAGCACGTGCTGGTGCGGAGGGGCCTGCAACCTGAGGAGGGCTGGCTCGACGAAGGGTTGTCCAAGTACGCCGAGGAGCTCGCCGGCCGCAGCTACCTGCAGCAGGGTGACACCGCCACGTTCTCACAGTACGCCTTCAACGACGTATTCGACGCCTATCAGTACCTCAACGCGACTGGCGGCTCGCCGCTGCTGATTGAGTTCGACCAGGGCACCCTGGCCGAGATCGGTGCCAGCTGGTTGTTCGTACGCTATCTGGTGGATCAGTTCGGCGACTCGCTGCCCCACAAGCTCGATGGCACAACCCGAGTGGGGTCGGCGAACGTGGCCTTCCAGACGGGGCACGCCTTCGACACCACCGTGACGCGCTGGGCGCTCGCCAACTGGGTGTCCGACCTGCCGGGCTTCGCCACCCCGCCCGAGCTGCAATACACGTCCTGGCACTTCCGGACCCGCACGTTCGCGTCGCTGCACGCCCAGGATTCGACCGAGTTCGCGCTCCCCTACCCCCTCGTTCCCGCGACGGGCGCGGGGACCGCCGTGAACTTGACGGGTGTGCTGCAGTCCGGTTCGGGGGCTTACCAGCGGGCGCTCCAAGGGCCTGGGGCGGGGGCGTTCACCCTGCTCTTCAATAAGGGGGGGACCTCCCCTTTTCCGGCCTCAATCGTGCCCCGGCTGGGCGTCATCCGTATCAGATAAGCCGGCCCATGCTTGACAGGGAGGCCGGCGACAGATAGCATAACTCCTTCACAAAAAAGGACTTGTGTCATCCGATGACGATCCGGCGCCAGGAGGCCCTCGATTACCACTCGCAGGGCCGCCCAGGCAAGATCCAGGTCTCGCCGACCAAGCCCTTTAAGAACCAGCGGGACCTGTCCCTCGCCTATACGCCGGGAGTGGCCGAGCCCTGCCGTGAAATCGTCGCCCACCCGGAAGAGGCCTACACCTATACGGCCAAAGGCAACCTGGTCGCGGTCGTGACCAACGGCACGGCCGTGCTGGGCCTGGGCAACATCGGCGCGCTGGCCGGGAAGCCGGTGATGGAAGGCAAGGGCATCCTCTTCAAGACGTTCGCCGACATCGACGTGTTCGACCTCGAGGTCGGCTCCGAGGACCCGCAGGACCTGATCCGCTTCTGCCAGCTGCTCGAGCCGACGGTCGGCGGCATCAATCTCGAGGACGTGCGCTCGCCCGACTGCTTCATCGTGGAGCGCGCGCTGCGCGAGACGCTGTACATCCCCGTATTTCACGACGAGCAGCACGGCACCGCGATCATCACGGGCGCGGCGCTCCTGAACGCCCTCGAGGTGGTGAAGAAGGACCTCCGGGAGGTTCGGGTCGTGTTCGCCGGCGCCGGGGCCGCCGCGGTCGCCACCGCCAAGCATTATGTGCGGCTCGGCGTGGCGCGCGAGCGGATCACCATGTGCGACGAGCGGGGCGTGCTGCACGCCGACCGGGACGACCTGGACGAATACCGCCGCCAGTTCGCCACCACCGGCAAGGCCCGGACCCTCGCCGATGCGCTGAAGGATGCTGACGTGTTCGTAGGATTGTCGGTCGGGGGGATCGTGCGCGGCGAGATGCTGAAGGCGATGGGGAAGCGCCCCATCGTGTTCGCGCTCGCGAATCCCACCCCCGAGATCAGCCCGGAGGAGGCGCGTCAGGCTCGCAGCGACGCCATCATCGCCACCGGCCGGTCCGACTATCCCAACCAGGTGAACAACGTGCTGGGCTTCCCGTTCATTTTCCGCGGGGCGCTCGACGTCCGTGCCCGGAAGATCAACGACGAGATGGAGATGGCGGCGACGCGCGCGCTCGCCGCGCTCGCCAAGGAAGAAGTCCCCGACTCGGTGACCCGCGCCTATGGCCTCGAGCGACTCAAGTTCGGCCCGGACTATCTGATCCCCAAGCCGTTCGATCCGCGCGTACTGCTGTGGGTGGCGCCCGCCGTGGCCTGGGCGGCCGTGGGCTCGGGCGTGGCGGGACGCGTGATCGACGTGGACGAGTACCGCGCTCAGCTGGACGCCCGGTTGGGCCGGGCACGGGAGGTGATGCGCGGGCTGTCGGGCCGGGCCCAGCAGGCCGCGCAGCGCATCGTGTTCCCGGAAGGCGACGACCCGCGCATCCTCAAGGCCGCCCGCATCTTGGCCGACGACGGCATCGCCGAGCCGATTCTGTTGGGAGATCCCGACGCGATCCGCCGCGAGGCCGACGACGCGGGCGTGACGCTCGAGGAAATCCGGCTGGCAAACCCGCGCACCAGCGCGCACCTCGAGGCCTTCGCGCAGGAGCTGTGGGAGCGGCGGCGCCGCAAGGGGATCACGCTGCGCGAGGCGCGCGAGCGGGTGCTCGACCCCATGTACCATTCACTGCTCATGCTCCGCGCCGGTCAAGCGGACGCGGTGGTGGCGGGCGTCGAGATGTACTACCCGCACGCCATCCGCCCCGCGCTGGAGGTGATCGGGGCGGAGCCCGGGCGGCGCCACGTGAGCGGGATCTACATGTTGGTGTTGCCGCAGCAGACGTACTTCTTCGCCGATTGTACGGTGAACATCGACCCGGACGCGGAGACGCTCGCCGAGATCGCGTCGGCGACAGCGGAGTTCGTGCGCCGCCTGGGAGTCGAGCCGCGCGTGGCCCTGCTCTCCTTCTCCAATTTCGGCTCGGTGCGCCATCCCGCAGCCGACAAGGTCCAGCGGGCGGTGGCACTGCTCCACGAGCGCGAGCCGTCCCTCCAGGCGGACGGGGAGATGCAGGCGGACACCGCCGTGGTGGAACGGATCTTGATGAAGAGCTACCCGTTCTCGAAGCTCAAGGGCCAAGCCAACGTGCTCATTTTCCCCAACCTCGATGCCGCGAACATCTGCTACAAGCTGCTCGACCGGATCGGGGGGGCGGCGGCGATCGGCCCGATCCTGGTGGGGATGGCCCAGCCGGTGCACGTGCTGCAGCGGGGCGCCGAAGTGAGCGAGATCGTCAACATGGCGGTGATCGCTGCAGTGGACGCCCAGGAGCACAGTCGCCGGTGACCGCTCACGCCACGCGCCCCGCCGAGCGCAAGCGCGGGCCGACCCTCGATGCCGTGGGGCTCGTGCCCGGACGTCCCGTGCATTGGAATCTCGGGCCGCCCGAGCTGTACGAGCACGCCACCCGGCGTGGCGAAGGGATGATCGTCGAGGGGGGCGCATTCTGCGCGGTCACCAGCCCGCACACGGGCCGCAGCCCCAACGACAAGTTCATCGTGCACGAGCCCTCGTGCGCCGCCGACATCTGGTGGGGCAAGGTGAATCAGCCGCTCGATCCCGAGGCGTTCGAGCGGCTCAAGGTGGCCGTGCTGGACTACCTCGGCGGGCAGGAGCTGTTCGTGCGCGACCTGTTCGCGGGCGCGGACCCGAACCACCGCTTCGGCCTGCGCTTCGTGACGCCCAACGCGTGGCAGGCGCTGTTCGTCTACAACATGTTCCTCCGTCCCACCGCCTCCGATCTGGCCGCCTTCACGCCGGCCTGGACGGTGCTGCACGCGCCCGAGATGCACGCCGACCCCGTTGCGCACGGCACCAAGTCCGCGACGTTCATCGCCATTCATTTCGGCCAGCGGACGATTCTCATCGGCGGGACGCGCTACGCAGGCGAACTGAAGAAATCGATCTTCACCATCCTCAATTATGTGCTGCCCAGGCGGGGCGTATTGCCGATGCATTGCTCCGCGAACCTGGGCCGCGCGGGTGACGTCGCACTGTTCTTCGGCCTCTCGGGCACAGGCAAGACGACCCTCTCCGCCGACCCCGAGCGGTCGCTGATCGGCGACGACGAGCACGGCTGGTCCGACCAGGGCGTGTTCAATTTCGAGGGTGGCTGCTACGCCAAGGTCATCCGGCTGTCACGCGACAGCGAGCCGGAGATCTTCGCGACCACGCAGATGTTCGGCACGGTGCTCGAGAACGTCGTGGTAGACCCGGTGACCCGCGTCGCCGATCTCGATTCCGCCGCCATCACCGAGAACACCCGCGCGTCCTATCCGATCCACTTCGTTCCCAATCACGTGCGCGGCGGCCTGGGTGGTCACCCGTCGCACATCGTGTTCCTGACGTGCGACGCCTACGGCGTCCTCCCGCCGCTGGCGCGACTCTCGCCCGCCCAGGCGATGTATCACTTCCTCTCGGGGTACACCGCCAAGGTCGCGGGCACTGAGCGCGGCGTCACCGAGCCCAAGGCGACGTTCTCCGCCGCGTTCGGCGCGCCGTTCCTGCCGCTCCATCCCACGATCTACGCCTCGCTCCTGGGCGAGAAGATCGCGCGCCACGGCGTGCAGTGCTGGCTGGTGAATACCGGCTGGAGCGGCGGCCCGTACGGCGTGGGCCAGCGCATGCGTCTGGCTCTCACCCGGGCCATGGTGCGCGCCGTGCTGGGCGGCCAGCTCGACCGCGTGCCCACGGCACCCGAGGCCGTGTTCGGGCTGGAGGTGCCGCTGCAGGTCCCGGGCGTACCCGGTGACCTGCTGCTGCCCCGCGCGACCTGGGCCGATCCAGCCGCGTACGACGCGCAGGCGGTCCGGCTCGCCGAGATGTTCCGCCACAACTTCGAGCAGTTCCGGGATCAGGTGCACGCCGCCGTGCGCGACGCCGGGCCACGCGGGTAGCGCCACCCGCGTCGTGCTCGAGGTCGTCCGCGACCCTCTCTGGAACAACATCCGGCTCGACCGTGAGACGCTGGCGGTGGTGGACACCCCCGCGGTCCAGCGGCTCCGCTACGTGCGCCAGCTCGGCCACGCGTTTCTGGTCTACCCGGGCGCCACGCACAACCGCTTCGAGCACGCCCTCGGCGCCTACCATCTGGCGCGCCGCGCACTGGCGCAGCTCGAGGACGCGGGCGAGCTGCGGCTCGAGCCTGGCGAGCGGCGCTGCCTGCAGCTCGCCGCACTGCTGCACGACATCGGTCACTATCCCTTTTCGCACGCCCTCGAAGAGGCGGGCCTGCCCCGCCACGAGACGCTCGCCGCGCGCCACCTCACGAGCGGCGAGCTGGCGGAGCGGCTCGCCGAGCTCGGGACCCCGCCCGCGCGGCTGCTGCCACTGATCCAGGGGGAGTCGCGCGAGCCGCTCGCCGGCCTGGTGGCCGGCTCGCTCGACGTGGACAAGCTCGACTACCTGTCGCGCGACGCGTGGATGTGCGGCGTGCCCTACGGTGTGATCGACGTGGAGCGCCTGCTCAGCTCGCTCACCCTGGTGACGGCGCCTGGCGGGCATCCGGCGCTGGCGCTGCACGAGAAGGGCGTCACCGCGCTCGAGTCGCTGCTGTTCGCCAAGTACCAGATGTATCGCAACGTGTACTGGCACCACGCGGTGCGGAGCGCGACGGCGATGTTCAAGCGACTGGTGCGGCGCGCCATCGCCGGCGGCCGGCTCGCGCCCGACACGGTAGCCGTCGCCACCGACGACGGCCTCATCCACGATCTCATGCGCGACGATAAGAGCGGCATCGCGCAGGCCCTGCGCGACCGGCGACTCGCCAAACGCGCTCTCGATCTGCCGGCCACTGAGCTCCCGACCGACACGGCATCCTGGCCCGGCACCGACCCCGATCTGCTGGAGCGCGTGGAAGACCGGCTGGCGCGCGACGCCGGCCTCGCCGCCGGTGAGCTGTTCCTCGACTTCCCGGCGAAGTCCGACATGCTCGCGGTCGACCTGCCGCTCTTGAAGCGCGACGGCTCGCTCACGCCCCTTGCCGGGCCGGATGCGGGCGCCCACCTCGGCCTGCCGCGCGTCGCCGCCGAGCTGTACCGTTCCGCGCGGCGGCTGCGCGTGTTCGTGGCCCGACAGGCGACCCTGCCGGCGCGGGAGATCATCGATCTGGTGATGAAACCCGCTGCGGAAGTACGCGAATGGTCCGGCTGAGCTGACCCCCCTCAGCGTCGAGCGTTCGGCTGGGTCACCTGTCCGTCGTCTCTCCCGCCCCCCGCACCGCCCCCCGCGCCGTCCACCGAGTCGACGCGCACGATGATCGCCGTGATGTTGTCGAGCCCGCCGTGCCGGTTCGCCTCACCTACCAACTCGTCCACCTGCCCCTCCGGGTCCCGCTTGTCCCCCAGCAGCTCGGCGAGCTGCCCGTCGTCCAGCATCCCCGTGAGGCCGTCCGAGGCGAGCAAGAACAGATCGCGCGCCTGCACCGTGCCGAGATAGATGTCGGGCATGACGTCGCTGTTGGCGCCCACGCAGCGCGTGATCACGTTGGAATAGGGGTGGGAGCGAGCCTGCTCGGGCGTGAGGTAGCCTGCGTCGACCTGCTCCTGCACGTAGGAGTGATCCTTGGTGAGCTGAATCAATTTCCCGTCGCGATACAGGTATGCCCGGCTGTCGCCGACCTGCCCGATCAGGAAGCGCGCATCGTACAGCACCAGAGCCGTCACGGTGGTGCCCATGCCGCGCTTGTCGTGCTCCGTGAGTGTCCGCTGAAAGATCGCGCCGTTGGCCGCGCGAATCGCCGTCCGCATCCGATCGGCGACCTGATCATCGCCCAGGCCTTTGAGCGACCCCAGCTCGCGCGCCACGAACCGCACCGCCATCTCGCTCGCGACCTCGCCGGCCGCGTGCCCACCCATGCCGTCGGCCACGACGAAGATGCCGCGATCCGCGACGACGAGAAAATTGTCCTCGTTGCCCGACCGAATGATGCCGACGTCTGTGCGTCCAGCGCAGGTGATGTGCACGGGGCTCCGCTAGAGCAGCCGGTACAGGATCGTGCCTACCGCGGCGGCGCCGATGACCAGGACCGCCGCGCTGGCACCGCAGCCCTTCCCCTTCTTGGGAGGGGGCGGCTGCTGCGCCACGGGACGTCTGGGAGCAGGCTTTGTGCCGGGGCGGGCAGGCGGCGGGGCGGCTGGCTGCGGTCGCGGGGCGGGCGCCGCGCGGGCGGGGGGGGGGATGGGGGGGCCTGGCGGGGAGGGAGCTCGCGCCGGCGCGGACGGAGGCACTGGGGCGGCCGAATGTGGCGTCCTGAGCACCTGCGTGCCGCCTCCCTTCGCCACCGCCGGGCCCTCGTCCGCCGGCTCGAACAGCAGCTGCACGTCCCCAAGTTTGACCAGCGCTCCCGGCGCGAGCGGCGCCTCGCCTTTCACCCGCTCACCGTCCACGAACGTGCCGTTGGTCGAGTCCAAGTCTACGATGATCCAGACGCCCTCGCGCCGCTGCAGTTTCGCGTGACTCGTCGAAACCGACGGGTCAGGGATGACGAGGTCGTTGTAGTCCGCTCGCCCGATGTTCACGACGGGCGTTTTGACGGACAGCCGCTGCCCCAGCAGCCCACCGCTGCGCACCAGCAAACTCGCGACCGCCGGTCCCCCCCCTCCCCCTCCCCCACCCCCTCCCGCGCGTGGCGGTGCCGCGGCCTCGATCCCGTGCAGCGTGTGCTTGAGCTGTTCCCGAGTCGCCGGAGTCGGTGACGGCGCAGGGGCCGGGGCCGGGGCCGGGGCCGCCGCCACGTCCGCGTAAAAGCGGAACTGCTCTTCTCCGATCTTGAGTACGTCCGCCCGCGCCAGGATCCGCTGCCCCTGTACCCGCTCGTCGTTCACCCACGTGCCGTTGGTGCTCGAATCCACCAGCAGGTAGCCCCGGGGTGTCAGCACGATCTCGGCGTGCCGACGGGAAACGTCCTTGCCCGGTACCACGACGTCGCTCCCCGCCTCTCGACCGAACACCAGCGACGCACCGGTGATCACGTACTCGCGCCCGTCCGTCAGGCTCACGACCCGGCCGCCGCTCGTGCCTACTCCGCCCTTGGCCGGGCCCCCCGCCTTGGCTGGGCCCGGCGCCCCCGGAGGGGTGACGAGCGCGTGCAGGTACTGCGTGCTCCCCGAGCGACGCTCGTCGACGAATGTCAGCTCGTGGTCGCCGACTTCGACCTTGTCACCATGCAACAGCGGGGTGGGCTCCGCTCCCAGGCGGACGCCATTGATCAGCACCTCGGCGGCCGGCGAGGCTTTCCGGATGATCACCTGGCCGTCCGCCTGGCCCTGAAACAGGGCATGGCGCGGCAGCACGCCGACGCCGGTGACGGGGATCGCGCAGCCTGAGTCGCTGCCGAGCACCACTTCACCGACCGGGATTGTGAACTTCGTGCCACCGAGTTCAAGCAGTGACATGCAAGGCTTTTAGTCCTTGAGCCGGAAAGGGCAGCGCCGGAAGTTACGCCTGGCCGTGTAACCGCGCAAGGAAACACGGGTTACGCGTGTCCGACCTCACGCACCGGGAGTCCCCCCGATCACCGCTTCCTCGCGTGAGACCAACCCCCGCTTGATCCACCGCCAGAACAGGAGCGATCCCACGATCACCGTGGCGTAGCTGTTGATGAACCGCCAGATGAGCGTGTACGACGGCAGCTCGGGAGCCGGCACGTAGATCTTCATGACCGCCGCCGACAGGAGCTCGGCCAACCCCGACGAGCCTGGGGTAGGTGCGAACTACAGCAGGAAGGTGATGAAGGTTTGCATCAGCAGGATGTCGACGAAGTTGGTGTGCAGGGCAAGCGTGCGCAGGGCGACGTAGCCGGCGAGCAGTTTGTTGGCGTGCGACGGCCCCGACAGCAGCACGGCCCAGAACAGCGCCAGCCAGCCGCGCGGATTTCCGAACGCCACCATGCATTCGTGCGCGCGGTCGATCCCTTCCCGCAGCTGCGCGATGCGCGCGGCCACGCGGCTGCTGCGGTGCTCGAGGCGCGTCGCCAGCCAGTGGACCGCGTCGCGCAGCCACACCGGGAACACCATGGCGACGAGCATCAGGACGCCGAGGATTCCGAAGATCGTGAGGCTGGTGCGGAACAATCCGTAGTAGGTGATGCCCAGGACCACGTTGTGTCCCGCGAGGGAGCGGCCCGCGCCGAGGTAGATGGCGAGGGGGCCCGCGATGGCGAAGAACGCCACCGTGGCCACAAAGGTCATGAAGGTGGAGGTCATCGCCTCGGGCAGGCGCACGCCAGCGCGCCGCATCACCCACATCATGGTGGGGCCGGCGCCCGTCTGGAACGGCGTCAGGTACGCGGCCCACGCGCTCATGCCGCCGGCGATCACCATATCGCGCCAGCGCACGCCTGGGTGCACGTGACGCGCGACCACCCACAGCCGCGTCCCCCCACCGATCCAATCCAGCGACGCCAGGGCCAGCCCGATAACGAGCCACGTGAGGTGCAGGTGCGTGAGCCCGCCCACGAACCCCTCGAGATCCTGGCCGAAGAAGACGAGCACGACGATGACGCCGAGGAGAGAGATGACGGCGAACAGTTCGAGGCCGCGGCGTAACAGGCGTGGCGTCAGGGCGAGGGCCATTTGCGGCGAAAGTACCGGGGCTCGGGGCTCGGGGCTAGGGTTTCGACGTGCACTCCGAGCCCCGAGCCCCCAGTCCCGAGCCCCTGTTATCTTATGGGGTTATGCCCCGCTCCCCCGAGCTCCTCGTCATCCGCAACGCACGGCAGCACAACCTCAAGGGGATCACGGTCGCGCTCCCCCGGCGCGCTCTCACGGTGGTCACGGGCCCGTCGGGGTCGGGCAAGAGCAGTCTGGCGTTCGACACCCTGTACGCCGAGGGGCAGCGGCGCTACATCGAATCGCTCTCCACGTACGCGAAGCAATTCCTGGAGCGCATGCCCAAGCCGCTCGTGGACGCGATTGAAGGGATTTCCCCTGCCGTCGCGATCGAGCAGAAGAACCCCACCACGAGCAGCCGGTCCACCGTTGGCACGGCCACTGAGATCTACGACTTCTTGCGTCTGTTATGGGCGAGGGTGGGGACGCAGTACTGCGTGCAATGCGGCAGCGTGGTCAAGTCCGATACGGTGCAGGAGGTGGTGGATGAGCTGAACGCGGAACGCGGAACGGGGAACGCGGAACTTCCGCGTTCCGACTTGATCATCACCTTCCCGTTGCCGCCCTCAGCCCATCGGCCCGAGATCGACGTCGCGGCACAGCTGCGGGCCGCCGGTTTCGTGCGCGCGCAGCTCGACGGGGCCATCGTGCGGCTCGATGAGCCGGACGCCGAGCGACGGGTGCGGGAAGCGGACGACGTGTTGGTGGTGGTGGATCGCCTCCCCGCGTCGGAGCCGAACCGGGGCCGGCTCAGCGACGCCGTCGCCACCGCCTTCAACGAGGGGGAGGGCGTGGCGGTGGCCCTCGAGAACGGCGACCGCCGGCGGTTTTCCTCGCACCCCACCTGCTCTACCTGCGGCACGGCGGCCCCACCGTTGGCCCCGATCCTGTTCTCGTTCAACAACCCGCGCGGCGCGTGCCCCGGGTGCAACGGCTTCGGCGCGGTGCTCGAATACGACGAGTCGTTGATCGTCCCCGATCCGAAGCAGAGCCTGGCGCGCGGCGCGCTCGATCCGTGGACCAAGCCGCGCTACGAGGGCCGGCGTCGCATCCTGCGCGAGGCCGCGCGGGCCAGGAGCATCCCGTTCGACGCGCCGTGGCATGAGTTGAGTGAGGCGGACCGGCACTTCCTGCTCCACGGCTCGAGCGGCCGGTTCCTGGGCGTGTTCCCGTTCCTGGTGCGACTCGAAGCGAAGCGGTACAAGCAGTACATCCGCGTGTTCCTGCGGCAGTATCAGCTTGCCAAGACGTGCCCCACGTGCGGCGGCGCCCGCCTCAAGCCCGAAGCCCTCGCCGTCCGGGTCGGCGATCGGACGATCGCGCAAGTCGCCGCGCTCACCACCGGCGCGGTGCGCGACTGGCTCGTTACGCTCGAGCTGACGCCGTTCCAGCGTCAGGTGGCGGTGCACATCATGGCGGAGCTGGGCGCGCGCCTGTCGTTCGTGCACGACGTGGGGCTCGGCTATCTCACTCTCGATCGGCTCACCCGGACCCTGTCGGGCGGCGAGGCCCAGCGCATCGCGTTATCCAATGCCCTCGGCTCGCACCTGGTGGACACGCTGTACGTGCTGGACGAGCCCACGATCGGACTCCATCCCGCCGATACGGGCCGGCTGCTCGGCCTGCTCCGCCGGCTGGCCGACGCAGGCAACAGCGTCGTCGTGGTCGAGCACGATCCGGCGGCGATGCACGCGGCTGATTGGATGGTGGAGCTCGGGCCGGGGAGTGGGGAGACGGGCGGCGCGCTGGTTTATCAGGGACCTGCCGCCGGCGTGCGCGAGGCGGGCACCTTGACGGGCCAATACCTGGCGGGGGAAAAATGCATCGGCGTCCCGTCGGCCCGGCGGCCGGCCGGCTGGTGGCTCACCATCGAGGGCGCGCGGCTGCACAACCTCAAGGGCGTGGACGTGCGCATACCGCTCGGCACCCTGACTGCTGTCACGGGCGTATCGGGCTCGGGGAAGTCGACCCTCGTCCACGACGTGCTGTTCCGCCAGCTCGAGGCGCGCCTCACCGGCAGGCACAGCGCGAAACAGCATCTGGGCGAGCCGGTGGGCGAGGTGCGCGGGCTGCGCGGGTGGGAAGCGATCAGCGACGTGGTGCTCGTCGACCAGGCGCCGATCGGGCGCACGCCGCGCTCCAATCCCGTCACCTACATCAAGGCGTTCGACGAGCTGCGCGCGCTGTTCGCCGCCGAGCCGCTGGCGCGAGCCCGGCGCTTCACACCCAGCACGTTCTCGTTCAACGTGGCCGGGGGGCGGTGCGAGGCGTGCGAGGGCGCGGGACACGTGCTCGTGGAGATGGTGTTCCTGGCGAACGTGTTTGTGCCCTGCGAGGTGTGCGGCGGCCGGCGCTTCAAGCGCAACGTGCTCGAGGTGAAAGTGGGCGGCCGGTCGATCCACGATGTACTCGAGTGGACCGTGGATCAGGCGCTGGCGAAGTTTCATCGCCATCCGCGCCTGGCCCGCGGGCTGTGGCACCTTCAGCAGGTCGGCCTCGGCTACCTGCGGCTCGGCCAGCCAGCGACCACGCTCTCG
>CBFHAJ010000104.1:0-13390 GCA_965653495.1 uncultured bacterium
GAGGTACGCCTTGCGGTACGGGATGTACATCGTGCCCCACAGCGCGCCGGCGGCGAGCGCCGCCGCCACACCGCGCGCCGCGTGCCCCCCCGCTCCCCCACCGGCCGGGTGCGCCGTCGTCGATGCCACCGCGAGCAGCGTCGCGCCGGCGAACATCACCGCCGCGCCCCCCAGCACGCCCAGCACCCGCGACCAGCCCGCGCCGCGCAGCTCATTGAAGAACACCGCGCCCCACACGATGCCGAGCAGGCTGTTCGCGTTCCAGAGCGGAAACGCGATGCTGAGCCCGATGTCGCGGATCGCGTAGATCGTGAGGGTGTTCGCCACGGCCCAGAGGCACCCGGCCAGGATCGCCCAGACGATGAGGTGCGGGGCCTGGCGCAGATCGGCGCCGATCGCGCTGGTGCCACGCAGCAGGGCGGGGAGGCTCCAGCGCGCCAGAAACACGCCGATCACCATGGTCAGGGAGATCACCACCGGCGCGAGCCCGAGCACGACCATCTTGGTGGGCGCTTCGGCGGCGCCGAGCCAGGCACCCGCGGTGAACCCGCTCGCGATGCCGGCGAGCTGCAGGCGGCGTAGGCGCGGGGCGTCGAGCGTCAAGGGATCCATGCGAGCACCAGGAGACCCCCCACCAGGACGGCGATGGGCACCCACAGCTGGGGGTCGCGCAACATCGTGCCGAGCCGATCGGTCATAGGGGTTGCTCCGCGAAGTGGCACGCCGCCTGGTGTCCGGGGGCGATCTCCCGCAGGACCGGCGCCTCGGTGCGGCAGCGTTCGTTCTTCAGTGGGTGTGGGCAGCGGGGATGGAACGGGCACCCCGCGGGCGGATGCGCCGGCGATGGCACGTCGCCCGAGAGTACGATGCGCTGGCGTTGCGACCGGGGATCGGGCACGGGCACCGCCGACAGGAGCGACGTCGTGTACGGGTGGCGTGGCCCGGCGTATACGGCTGGCGCTGCCGCACGCTCGACGATCTTCCCCAGGTACATGACAGCGACCTGGTCTGCGATGTGCTTTACGACCGCGAGGTCATGAGCGATGAGCAGGTAGGTGAGCCGTCGTCGCTGTTGCAGGTCGGCAAGCAGATTCAGCACTTGCGCCTGGACCGACACGTCGAGAGCGCTCACCGGCTCGTCGAGCACGAGAAACTGCGGCTCGACGGACAAGGCGCGGGCGATCACGACGCGTTGCCGCTGGCCCCCGGAGAGCTGGTGGGCGTAGCTGCGCTCGTGGCTCGAATCGAGCCCCACTTCTTCGAGCAGGGCGGCGATGCGACGCCCCACGTCGGGCCCGCTCACCAGGTGGTGGATCGTGAGCGGCTCGGCCAGGGTCTGGCGCACGGTCATACGCGGGTTGAGCGAGCCGTACGGGTCTTGAAACACGATCTGCATGCGGCGGCGCAGGGCGCGCAGCTCGCGGCCGCCGAGCGCGCGCACATCCGCACCGGCGACGGAGACCTGGCCGGCGTCGGGCTCGAGCAGGCGGAGAATGGTCCGCCCCACGGTGGACTTGCCGCACCCCGACTCGCCAACCAGACCGAGCGTCTGGCCGGCCGCGATCGCGAACGACACGCCGTCGACGGCGCGCACCACGGAGCGCGGCGGCCCCAACCCGAGCCAGCGGCGCTCGCCGGGGAAGTGTTTCACCAGCCCCTGTACGTCGACGAGCGGTGCGCTGGTCACGGGGGCGGGGTGCGACGTTGGGGCTCGGTGAGCAGCCAGCAGCGCACCGTGTGGAGCCCGGGCTCGGCTGCGCCCCCCTCTCCGCTGGCGTCGAGCAGCGGCGGCTCCTCTTCACGACAGCGGTCCCAGGCATACGGGCAGCGGGGATGGAAGCGGCATCCGTCCGGCCACGCGCTGGCGATCGGCACCTGTCCCCGGATGCTGTGCAACCGGCCCCGGCTCCCGGCGCGGGCGGGCGGCGCGTCGAGTCGCGGCACCGAGGCCAGCAATCCTTCGGTGGAGGGGTGGAGCGGGCGGGCGAACAGGTCCGGTGTCGGGGCCTGCTCCACCACCTGACCGGCGTACATGACCACGACGCGGTCCGCGCTGCCGGCCACGACGCCGAGATCGTGCGTGATCAGCATGACCGCCATGCCGAGCTCCGCCTGCAGCCGCTCCAGCAGCTCGAGTATCTGGGCCTGGATGGTGACGTCGAGCGCGGTGGTCGGCTCGTCGGCGATCAGCAGCTTGGGGTGACACACCAGCGCCATGGCGATCATCACCCGCTGGCGCATGCCGCCGCTCATCTGATGCGGGTAGTGGTCCACGCGCTGCTCGGGGTCCGGAATGCCTACGAGCTTGAGCATTTCGATCGCGCGGGCGCGCGCGGCCCGCCGCGAGAGATGCTGATGCACGATCGCCGCTTCGGCGATCTGGTCGCCCACCGTGAACACGGGGTTGAGCGACGTCATCGGCTCCTGAAAGATCATCGCGATCTGGTTGCCCCGCACGGCACGGAGCTCCCGCGGCTCGAGCGTGAGGATGTTGCGTCCTTCGAACTCGATGAAGCTTCCGGGCCGGATGTGGCCGGGCGGCTCGGGAATGAGCCGGAGCAGCGACAGCGACGTGACCGTCTTACCGCACCCCGACTCGCCGACCAGGCCGAGGGTCTCCCCGGGGTACAGGTCGAACGAGACGCCGTCCACCGCGCGTGCCGTGCCGCCGCCGTGCTCGGTCACGAAATAGGTCTTCAAGTCCCGCACGCGCAGCAGCGGCTCGGTCACGCGGCCTCCTCGCCGCGCCGCGGGTCGAGGGCGTCGCGCAGGGCGTCCCCCACCGCGTTCAGCGCCATGACGACGAGCGAAATGGCGAGCCCCGGAAACGTGGCGCCCCACCAGGCCACCGTCATTTTGGGCCACGCGTCGGCGATCATGTTTCCCCAGCTCGGGATCGGTGACGGGACGCCGAGGCCGAGGAACGACAGCCCGGCCTCGAGCAGCATGACGTTGCCGATGCCGAGGGCCGCCGAGACGATCACCGGCGCGGCGGCGTTGGGCAGCACGTGGCGGAAGATGACGCGCCCCGGCTCGACGCCCAGCGCGCGCGCGGCCGCGACGAACTCGCGCTCGCGCAGGCTCAGCACTTCGCCACGCACCAGCCGGGAGGTACCGAACCAGCCCGTGAGCCCGATGAGCAGGACGAGCACGACGAGCGGCAGGTGCTCCGACAACGCCACCGCCATCAGCAGGATGAAGATGCGCGGCATCGCGAGCCCCACGTCGACCAGACGCATCAGCGCGGCGTCGACCCAGCGGCGAAAGTACCCCGCCACGCCGCCGACCACGACGCCCGTCGTCACGGCGACGAGCATGGCCAGCGCGCCGATCCCGATCGAGATGCGGGCGCCGTAGACGAGCCGGCTCCAAATGTCCCGGCTGTAGAGGTCCGTGCCAAGGAGGAATTGCAGCGAAGGCGGATGATTCACGAGGCGCGTGATATCGATCTGCTCGTACGGCGCGTAGGGGGAGACGAGCGGGGCCGCGACCGCGACGGCGACGAAGAACACCAGCACGAAGAGCCCCGGGGCGGCGGTGGGATGACGAAAAAACCGCCGGCCCGCGGCCCCGACGCCGGCGCGCCGCCGCAGGACGGCGACCACCGTGAGGGCGAGCACGACCGCCCCGCCGAGTGCGAACCAGTTCCCGACGTTCACGTGCCGCGCACGCGGATCCGCGGGTCGGCGATCCCGTACAGGACGTCCGCCAGGAGGTTACCGAGCACGACCATCGTGCTCGCGACCAGCGCGGCCGCCGTCACGATCGGATAGTCCCGCTGCAGGATCGCCGTGACGGCGAGGCTTCCCATCCCCGGCCAGGCGAACACCGTCTCCACCAGCACCGCTCCGGTGAGCAGGAATGGAAAGCTCAGCCCGAACAGGGTGATGAACGGCAACAGCGCGTTGCGGAGGGCATGCACCAGGAGCACGCGCTGCTCCCGCAGTCCCTTGGCCCGTGCGGTGCGCACATAGTCCTGACGGATGACCTCGAGCATCGCCGACCGCTGGTAGCGCGCCGTGGCCGCGGCGCCCACGAGACCGAGCGTGGCGGCCGGAAGGGTGAGATGCCACAGGAAGTCCCCGAAGCAGGCCAGCGAGTCGATGCGCGGACAGAGCACCAGGTTGCGGATGCCGCCCACCGGGAACCAGCCGAGCCGCTCGGCGAACACCAGCAGCAGCACCAGTCCCAGCCAGAACGTCGGCATCGAGTTGACGAACAGGGCGGCGTTCCCCAGGGCCACGTCGCCGACGCGACGCTCCCGCACCGCCTGGTAAACCCCCAGGGCCAGGCCGAGGCCGAAGTCGAGAACGAGTGCGGTGAGCGCGAGGGCAAACGTGTTGGGGATCGCGTCGGCGAGGGCGGCGGCCACGGGACGGTGTAACGCGAGCGACTCGCCCAGGTCACCACGCAGCAGCTCGCCGAGGTACTTGAGGTACTGAGCCCACAACGGTTGGTCGAGCCCGAACCGCCGGACCAGGCTGGCACACACCTCGGGCGGGAGTGGTTGCTCGGCCGACCCGCAGGGGGAGCCGTGTGCCAGATGAACGATGATGAAGGTCAGCGTGACGACCGCCCAGACGATGGCGATCGCGGCGGCGAGGCGCCGCACCAGCCACGCCGCCACTCAGCGCTCCACGCGGTCTCGATCGGTCAGGAGCTCGGCGGGGATGCGCCAGGTGCGGAGCAGGGCCAGCCACGAGTCGGGGCGGATCTGCACGTCCACGACCCGCTTCTGCACTGCCGCGACGTTCTGGGTAGCGAACAGGAAGATCGCCGGGGCGTCCTGGTTCAACAGCTCGATGGCGGCGCGCCACGCGCGCTTCGCCTCGGCGCGGTTCGCCGCCGTCGACACGGCGCGGTCGACCAGCTTCTCGAACGTGGGGTTGAAGTAGCGGATGTAATTGGAGCGGCCGAACCCCTCGCGGGTCCAGGTCTGCGGAATGCCCGAGGAGGGTGTCGGGTCTGTGTTCCAGACGTTGATCAGCGCGTCGAAGCGGCCGGCCCGGGCGCGCTCGTTGAACACGCTGAAATCCACCTCGTCCAGCTGCATATCGACGCCCATCGTGCGGAACTGCTCCTGCAACAGGCGGGCATACTGGCGGCGGATGGCACTCGAGGTCGGGACGAGCAGCCGGAACGCGAGCGGGTGGCCGTCGCGATCCCGCACACCGTCGCCATCCGCGTCGGTCCAGCCGAGCCGCGTGAGCAGGCGGGCGGCCTGGCCGCTGTCGTGCGGGAGCTCGCGGGTCTCGGGATCCCAGATCCAGTAGAGCTGGGACATGGGCCCGGGCGGGACTTTGGCCTGGTCGCCGAACACGTTGTGCAGCAGCCGGTCGCGATCCACGGCCATGAACAGCGCGCGCCGCAGGTCCCGATCGGCGAACAGGGGATGAGGCTTGGTCGAGTCGCCCGGTGCCGCGAGGTTGAAGGCGACATAGCCGTACGCGGATCCTTTATAGGGATAGCAGGTGAGCTTGGGGTCCGCACACACCCGTTGCACGTTGTCGGGTGTGACCAGCACCTCCACCGCGTCGGCGTCGCCCGCCAGCAGCTGGGTCACGGCCACCTGCTGATCGGGTGTGAAGCGCCAGATGACGCGCCGGATATGGGGCCGGCCCAGGAAGAAAGTCGAGTCGGCGTCGAGCTCGAGGCTCACGCCCGCCCGCCACGCCGCGAAGCGGTAGGGACCGTCGCCCACCGGCGCACGCCCGATGGTGGCGCTGCGCCATTGCGAGCGGGGGACCTCGCGCAGCAAGTGCGAGGGGAGGATCCGCATCTGAAACACTGCGTCGAAGAACATCTCCGGGTAGCGCTGCCGGAACCGGAACACGACGGTGAGTGAATCGCGCGTGGTGACCGCGGCAATGTGCCGCAGCGCCGAGCGGAACGGCGAGCCCACGAGCGAGTCGGTGTAGATGTCGTAGGTGAACGCGACGTCGGTGGCGGTCACCGCGTGCCCATCCTGCCAGCGGGCACGCGGATCGAGGTGAAACACCAGCGTCGTGGGCGTGTCCCACTCCCACCGCTCGGCGAGCAGCGGTTGGAAGTCCTCGTCGCCCACGGTGTTCCCGGACGGGCCCACGTCCGCGAGCTTGAGGAACAGCTGGTCGGCGACATCGCGCGACACCGAGCGATCGCTCACCGCGGGCAGCAGGATGTCGGGCTCGCCGGCGGTGGCGATGACGAGCACCCCGCAGTACTCGCCCGTGCAGCCGCCCTTGCGCGTGCAGCCGGAGACAAGCAGCAGGCTTGCGAGCGCGACCGCGCTCAGGTATCGGAGCAGTTGGGTAGACGGCATGGCGCGTAAGATTCCATGACCGGGCTAGCGGCGCCAGGTCCAGGAGGGGTCGGAAAAGCGGGCGGTAGAGGTCGGTAGAGGTCGGTAGAAATCGGTAGAGGTCAGCGCGTCGTCCCAAGCGGCGACGACGGCGTTGGCGACTTCGTTCCACCCGATGGCCCTGCCGAGCGCGTTCGACAGAGTGATGGCCCGACTGCCGCCCTGCGGCTTACGGCTGACGGCTTGAATCACGTCCTGCGACCCGCTCAACAGAATCGAGCCGTGTTGCAGCAACCCACCTCCCCGACGCATCTGGGCCGAGCCCACGAGCTTGCGGTCCGCGACGACGACCTCCCCGCTCACGGGCGTTGCGAAGCAGGGCGAAGGGCGGTGGAGGGCGGTGGAGGGCGGTGGAGGCTCGCGGAGGGCAAGGGTCACCTCCACTCCGAGAGACCGGAGCCCGGCGGCGAGTCGCTCGTGGATCACCCGGTACGCCAACCGTAACGAGCCGAAGGCGGCGATGGGGGCGGCAACGGCGTACGTCAGCTCGTGCTCGTGCCATACCGAGCCGCCACCGGTTGGTCGCCGGATGGCGTCGAGCCCCAGGCGCTCCATCGCCCCGCGGTCGTAACCGGTCGTGACCTCGTTCCTGCCGAACGAGAGGCAGGGTGGGTCGAACCGGTACAGCCGCAGGAAGGATTCCCCGGTGGCGTGCGCCGTCTCCAGCAGCTCCACATCGATCGCCATGTTCTCGGCGCCGGGGCGGCCTTGGGGCTCGACGAGTACTTCCCAGCGGGGGCGCTCCGTCCGCCCGTCCGCCCGTTCGCCTGGCCGCCGCTCAGTCAGCGGCAAGCGCGTAGCTCTCCATCGGCGGGCACACGCACACCAGGTTGCGGTCGCCGTACGCGCCGTCCACGCGCCCCACCGAGGGCCACACCTTGTGCTGGCGCGTCCACACCGCCGGGAACGCGGCTCGCTCCCGGGAGTACGGGCGATCCCAGCCGTCGGCGATCACGTCCTCCAGCGTATGCGGTGCGTTGGTGAGCAGGTTGTTCCCGCGCGGCTGCTTGCCCTGCTCGACCTCGCGGATCTCCTCGCGGATCGCGATCAACGCATCGCAGAACCGATCCAGCTCCTCCTTCGATTCGCTCTCTGTCGGCTCGATCATGAGCGTTCCGGCCACCGGGAACGAGACCGTGGGCGGATGGAAACCGTAGTCGATGATCCGCTTGGCGATGTCTTCGACTTCGATGCCGGCGGACGCTTTGAACGGCCGGCAGTCGATGATGCACTCATGCGCCACGAGGCCGTGCTGGCCGGTGTAGAGCACGGGGAATTGTTTGGCGAGCCGGCGTGCCATGTAGTTCGCGTTGAGGATCGCCACCGTGGTTGCTTCCGCGAGCCCCTCGCGTCCCATCAGGGCGATGTAGGCCCACGAGATGGGCAGAATCCACGCGCTTCCCCAGGGCGCGGCTGACACCGTGCCGCACGGCTGCTGCTGGCGCAGCGGCACCACCGGATGGTCCGGCAGGAACGGCGCGAGGTGTGGCGCGACGCAAATCGGCCCCATGCCGGGGCCGCCGCCGCCGTGCGGGATGCAGAACGTCTTGTGGAGGTTCAGGTGGCACACGTCCGCGCCGATGTCGCCCGGCCGGACCAGCCCCACCTGGGCGTTCATGTTCGCGCCGTCCATGTAGACCTGCCCGCCCTGCGCGTGCACGATCTCGCAGATCTGGCGGATCGACGTCTCGAACACACCATGCGTCGACGGATAGGTCACCATCAGGGCGGCGAGCGTGTCCTTGTGCTCGGCCGCTTTGGCGCGCAGATCGGCGACGTCGATGTTGCCCTCGTCGTCGGAGCGGACCGGCACGACGCGCAGGCCAGCCATCACGGCGCTCGCCGGATTGGTGCCGTGCGCCGACGTCGGGATCAGGCACGTGGTCCGGTGGCCCTCGCCGCGGGACCGGTGATACGCGCGGATGACCAGCAAGCCGGTGAACTCGCCCTGCGCGCCCGAGTTCGGCTGCAGCGACACCCGGGGGAACCCGGCGATCTCGGCGAGCATGTCCTCGAGCTGGCGGAACAGCGTGCGATAGCCGGTCGCCTGCTCGCGCGGGGCGAACGGGTGCAGCCGGTTGAACTCGCGCCAGGAGAGCGGGACCATCTCCGTCGTGGCGTTGAGCTTCATTGTGCACGAGCCGAGCGGGATCATCGCCGACGTGAGCGAGAGATCGCGCGCCTCGAGCCGCTTGATGTACCGCAGCATCTCGGTCTCCGAGCGGTACTTGTGAAACACCGCATGCGTCAGGTACGGCGACGTGCGGCGCAGCGACTGGGGGATGGCGGCGTCGGCCTTGGCGCCCAGGTCCTCCACCATGAACGGCAGCACCTCGTTGAGCGAAAAGGCCGTGACCAGGTCCGCGAGGTCGCCGAGCGTGGTGGCCTCGTCCAGCGAGATGCCGATGCGCGTGGGTGACGCGATGCGCAGGTTGATGCGCCGGGCACGGGCGGCGTCGATCAACCGCGGCAGCGCCCACGACTCGACCTCGACGCTCAGCGTGTCGAAGAACGAGTCGTGCACCACGCGGTAGCCGAGGCGGGTGAGCGCCTGCGCCAGCAGCACGGCGAGCGTGTGCACCCGCTCGGCGATGCGGCGCAGCCCTTCGGGCCCGTGATACACGGCGTACATGCTCGCCATCACGGCGAGCAGCACCTGGGCGGTGCAGATATTCGACGTGGCCTTCTCGCGCCGAATGTGCTGCTCGCGGGTCTGCAGGGCCATCCGCAGCGCCGGCCGGTCGGCGGCGTCCTTCGAGACGCCGATGATGCGGCCCGGCACATGCCGCTTGTGCTGCTCGCGGGTCGCGAAGAAGGCGGCATGCGGGCCGCCGTACCCCATCGGTACGCCGAAGCGCTGCGAGTTGCCGACGGCGATGTCCGCGCCCCACTCGCCGGGCGGGGTGAGCAGCGTGAGCGCCAGGAGATCGGTCGCGACGGTGACCAACGCGCCCGCGGCGTGCGCCTTCTCGCAGAAGGCCCGGTAATCCTCGATCTTGCCATCGGTGGTGGGATACTGCAGCAGGGCGCCGATCACGCCGGCCCGGAACTCGAAGTCGTGCGGGTCCGCGACCACCGTCTGCACACCGCGCGCCTCCGCCCGCGTGCGCACCACTGCGATCGTCTGCGGATGGGATCCCTCCGCGATCAGGAACATGGGCGTCGTTCCGGGCGGCACCTCCGCCACCGCCTCGGTCAGGTGCATCGCCTCCGCGGCCGCCGTTGCCTCGTCGAGGAGCGAGGCGTTCGCGATCGGCAGGCCGGTCAGGTCGGCGACCATCGTCTGGAAGTTGAGCAGCGCTTCCAGCCGGCCCTGCGCGTTCTCGGGTTGATATGGTGTATAGGCGGTGTACCAGCCCGGGTTCTCCACGATGTTGCGCTGAATCACCTGGGGCGTGAACGAGTGGTAGTACCCCATGCCGATGTAGGAGCGATACAGCTGATTCTGGGCGGCGAGGCCCCGCAGCGCCTGCAGCACCTCGCGCTCGGTGCGCCCCGGCGGGAGCGCCAGCGGCCGCCGCAAGCGGATCTCCGCGGGCACCACGGCATCGATGAAGGCATCGAGCGACTCGTATCCCAGCGTCGCGAGCATGCCGCGCGTCTCGTCGGGGCTGGGGCCCACGTGACGCGTCACGAAGCGATCGGCGGGAGTCAGCGAAGCGCGTACCGTGGACATAGGCGTGTGCCCCCGATTCGGCGTCAGGAGAGGTTGTGCGACTGCCCCGGCGCCAGGACCACGACCTGCGCCCGGCTGCCGACCTGACGCTGGAAGTCCTGAGGGTCGGCCTTGATCAAGTCGAACCTATTGTAATGCATGGGGATCACGGCGCGCAGCTTCACGAACCCCACCGCCCGCGCCGCGTCGGCGACCCGTGGAACGTGATGGTCAACATATGGTCAGTCGTCCGTCATCGGTCATCAGTCGCTGCGACTGACGACCGTCACTCCCCGACGTGCTTCCGGTACGCCGCGCCGTCGAGGAGTTGATCGATGTCCTTGGCGTTCTTGACGCGCAGCTTGATCATCCACCCCGCACCGTAGGGGTCGCGGTTCACCAGCGCCGGGTCGCCCTCGAGCGCCGCGTTCACCTCGGTGACCGTTCCGGCCACCGGCGCGTACAGCTCCGACACCGCCTTCACCGCCTCGATGGTGCCGAACACGTCCTTGCGACCAAAGCTCGCGCCCACCTTGGGAAGCTCGACGAACACCACGTCGCCGAGCTGGCTCTGTGCATAGTCGGTAATCCCCACCTGAAAGACCGAGTCATCCCCCCGCTTCACGTATTCGTGGTCTTCGCTGTAGCGCAGGTCGGACGGGACGTTGCTCATGCAGGGTCTCGCTCTAGCGGGGGGGTGGGTTCGCGGCGAAGGTTACCGGAGCGCGAAACTGCTGTCAAGCCAATGGGTTGGCAGATGGAAACAGATCGGGGCGCGGCGCCAAACCGGCTGCCCCGGGCTCGACCAGCCGCAGCCGCTCGTGGCCCCACGGCCGCAGATCGAGCCGGACCGCCACCGGATCCGGATCTCCTGACAGCGAGACGAGCACGCCCGGTCGCCCGGCGCGGGCCCACGCTTCCTCGACCAGCGGCGCGGCGGGTGCCGATGCAACGATGCCGTCGGGTCGGGCGTCGGGACGCTCCAACGCCCGCTGTATCGCGTCGCCGCTCGCGCCGATGCGGCGCACCGCCAGCCCGGCATCGCCGTAGCGCGCCGCAATAGCGATGACCGCAGGATGCTTGGCTTCGTCAGCCACGAGCAGCAGGGTCTGCGCGGGACGCCCCAGGGCGGCGTGCGCGGCCCGGCGCCGCAGCTCCACGAACACCTTGTGGGCGCGCCGCTCCAGCGTCTTGAGCGTGCCGTCGTTTTCGATCGTAAAGTGGCTGCGGGCACGCTTCCGCTCCGCCGGCATCTGGGCGGCAATCATCCGGTCGGCTTCGTCATTCGAGAGCCCGCGCATGGCCCGCAACCGCGTGCGTCGCAGCGCGACACTCGCGTCCACCAGCACCAGCACGTCGAACTGCTCGGGGTCGAGCACCTCGAACAGCAGCGGAATGTCGTTCACGACCAGGACGTCGCCACGCTCGGCGGCCTCGCGCACCAGCTCATCGCGGCGCCGCCGCACGGCCGGGTGCACGATGGCGTTGAGCGCGTCCAGCGCCGCCTGGTCGCCCATCACCTTGCCGCGCAGCGCCGCGCGGTCGAGCGTGCCATCGGCGGCGAGCACGTCGACTCCGAAGCGGCCCGCGATGGCCGCGAGCACCTCCCCACCCGGCGCCTGCGCTTCGCGCGCCAGCAGGTCCGCGTCGATGATGGTGGCGCCCCAGTCACGGAACCGCTGGACCACGGTCGACTTGCCGGCGGCGATGTTGCCCGTGAGGCCGACGTTGAGCATCGGGGCCAGGGACTAGGGGCTCGGGGCGCGGGACTCGGGGTGCATGACCGAGCCCCGAACCCCTAGCCCCGAGCCCCTAGAGCAACGCGGTCTGATCCTCATCCGCCTTCGGCACCTTGTGGCAATGGCGACACCTCGCCTCGTACGATTCGCGGCCCCCGACCATAATCGTGGGGCTGTCCCACAGGGCCGGCTTCCCGTTGACAAGACGCTGATTGCGATTGGCTGGACCGCCGCACACCACGCAAATCGCCTGCAGCTTGTCGACGATCTCGGCGATCGCGAGGAGCGTCGGCATCGGTCCGAACGGCAGGCCGCGGAAGTCCATATCGATCCCCGCCAGCACCACGCGGACCCCGCGATCGGCGAGGTCGTTGGCCACCGCCACGACGCCGTCGTCCAGGAACTGGACCTCGTCGACCGCCACCACTTCGGTCTGGGGACGGAGAGCCCGCACCACCGCGTCGGCCGAGTCCACCGGCTCGGCGTCGACGAGGCCCCCGTCGTGGGTGCTGACGGTATACAGGCCGGCGTAGCGCGCGTCGAGGTGGGACTTGAACACCTGGACCTGCTTGCGCGCGATCACGGCCCGCCGCACCCGGCGTACCAGCTCTTCGCTCTTCCCCGAAAACATCACGCCGGCGATGACTTCGATCCAGCCGGGACGCGTCCCGTGGAACAAGCCGAGGCTCCAGAAGGCAGTTGGGAGACGACAGGGTAGTTGCCAGACGCCAAGTTGCAAGCGGCTTCCAGACACAAGTTGGCAGGTTGGTCAAGCTGTGAGCTGGCACCTGTCAACCGCTTGCGACTTGGCGTCTGGAAACAACCCGCTCGCCGACTGGCAACGGGGAGGGGGGGGCCAGGAAATGCAGTGATCTTGCGGATTTCCGGGGGGGGCACCCATATTGTGTCGGTTTTATGCGGCTTTTCGCGTGCTGTCCGTCAAAAACGGCGGAATTGCAAGGGTTTTCGAGTGCCCTAGACCCTCACAAGGAGACACCGTGAATAAAGCCGAGCTGACGAGTGCACTGGCGATGCGGACGAAGATGTCCAAGGCCGACGCTGGCCGGGCGATCGAGGCCCTGTTCGACGACAAGGGCATCATCGCTGGCGAGCTCAAGAAAGGCGCGAAAGTTCAGATCACCGGGTTCGGAAACTTCGAGGCACGCAAGCGCGCCGCGCGCATGGGGCGCAATCCCAAGACCGGTGGCGTGATTCAGATCAAGGCGTCGATCGCCCCCGCGTTCCGCGCCGGCAAGCAGCTGAAGATGGTCGTGAACAAGAAGTAAGCCGAAAGCCGTAAGCCGCAAGGCGCAAGCCGTCAGTTCACGGGCTGCCCCGCTGGGCGGCCCGTCGGCGTTTAGGAGAGTTACTTTCCCGGTCACCTCTTCCAGGAGTCTGGTCGTGCTCGCCCGGTCATTCCTCGCCGCGGTCGTCGCCACCGCCCTCGTCGGCGTCACGCCAAGCGGATCGGCGCCGGCGACCCGCGGCACGGTACGCTTCGCGCGGTTTTTCACGCCCGCTCTGGGCGTGGAGAAGCGCTATGTGATCTATCTGCCGCCGTCGTACGCGACCGCGCGGCAGCGCCGCTATCCGGTTGCCTACTATCTCCACGGGTTGTGGGGCCAGGAATCGGACTGGGTGTCGCAGGGCGACATC
>CBFHAJ010000105.1:0-13261 GCA_965653495.1 uncultured bacterium
TAAACCGTTATAGGGGCTAATACCTCTATCGGGGGTTCGAATCCCCCCCTCTCCGTTCCCCAGCCCCAACTTGAAGTTCACTTGAGACCGGCCGGCGAGCGTGGCGCATGGCACCCGCAGCTGCGCTCCTCTTGAGCTACGCCTTCCTCTCCAACGTGGCAGTCGCGGTGGTGCCGCACGAGCCCGTCGTCATCTGGTACGGGACGCAGCTGGGCGTCTGGCCGACGGCGTTGGTGGCGACGGCGGGAACGGTCGTCGCCGCGCTCGTGGACCACCGGCTGTTCGTACCGTTGATCCAACGGATGGCGGCACGGCGAGCGCGATCGAGGCTGGTGCGGGCCTTCGACCGTTTCCCGTTCGTCCTGATCGCCGTCTCAGGCCTCACGCCCCTTCCCTTTCTGCCGTTCAAGGCGCTCGCGTTCGCGACGGGCTACCCGATGGGCCGATACGCGGCGGCGGTGGCGGCGCGGTCGCTGCCCCGGTACGCGTTGCTCGCCTGGCTCGGCGCCAGCGTGCGATTCCCGGCGTGGCTCTATATGGCGTTGTTCATGCTGCTGCTGCTTCCCTCGCTCCATCTGGTCTTAGGGCCGCGGTCGACGCGCGCCGCGAGCTGACGTTCCTGCTCGCGGAGCCCGAGCGCCGGGTGCTCGTGGCGATCGCCCGGCGGCTGCCGGGATCGGTGACCCCGGATCACTGCACCTTGCTCGGCGTCGTGGGCGCGCTCGGTACCGGCGCGGCGTACGCCCTGTCGACGGCGAGCTCCGCCTGGCTCTGGGCCGCGAGCGCGCTGCTCGGCGTGAACTGGCTCGGGGACTCGCTGGACGGAACGCTCGCGCGCGTGCGTCGCGTCGAGCGGCCGCGCTACGGGTACTACCTGGACCACATAGTGGACGCGTTCGCGACCGCCGCGATTGGCGCTGGGATCGGCCTCTCGCCATACGTGAGCTCGAGCGTCGCGCTCACCGGGGTGCTCGCGTACCTCGTGCTCTCGATCAACGTATACCTCGAGTCCGCCGTGTTCGGCGTGTTCCGGCTCGGATACGGCTGCATCGGACCAACCGAGGCGCGCATCGTGCTGGTGCTCGCGAATGTGTTGCTGGTGCTCGTGGGCCCCGATCTCACCGTCGTGACGATCGCCAACTGGGTCGCGGTGACGCTCTCGCTCGGCATGGCAGGGACGGTCGCGGTACGGATCGCCCGCAACCTGGCAGCGCTGGCGCGCTTGGAGCCGCGCCCAGCCGAGGCCAGCGCCCTTGCTCGGGCTCCACGGCTTGCGGATAATTCCGCTCGGGGCTCGGGACTCGGCCTTGCACCCGAACCCCGAGCCCCTAACCCCTAGCCCCGATGAACATCCGCGTCCGCTTCGCCCCCTCCCCCACCGGCTATCTCCATGTCGGCGGCGCGCGCACGGCCCTGTTCAACTGGCTGTACGCGCGACACGAGGGCGGCACCTTCCTGCTGCGCATCGAGGACACCGACAAGCAGCGCTCCACCGACGCGCACACCCAGGTGATTCTCGACGGACTCAAGTGGCTCGGCCTCGATTGGGACGAGGAGCCCGTGTTTCAGGGCGCGCGCATCAAGCGGCACCAGGAGGTCGCCGATCAGCTGCTCGCCGCGGGGAAGGCGTACGTAGAAGACGGCGCCATCCGCTTCCGGCTCCCGCCCGGAGAAATCGCGTGGGACGACGCGGTGCACGGCCCCATCTCCTTCCAGGGCGAGGACATCAAGGACATCGTGATCCTGCGCTCCGACCGCACGCCGATCTACAACTTCGCGGTGGTGGTCGACGACGTCGACATGCAGATCACGCACGTGCTGCGGGGCGACGACCACATCTCCAACACACCCAAGCAGATCGCGCTGTACCGCGCGATCGGCGCCCCGCTTCCCGTGTTCGGCCACGTCCCCATGATCAACGGGCCCGACGGCAAGAAGCTCTCCAAGCGGCACGGTGCCGAGGCGGTCGGGGACTACCAGCACATGGGCATCTTGCCCGCCGCGATGCGCAACTTCCTCGCGCTGCTCGGCTGGAGCCCCGGCGGCGACCGCGAGATCATGACCATGGAAGAGATGGTGCGGCTGTTCTCGTTCGCGGGCATCCAGAAGAAGGCCGCCATCTTCGACATGACCAAGCTCGAGTGGATGAACGGGCAGTATCTGTCGCTCGCCACCGCCGAGCAGCTCTCTGCGCTCGTCGCCCCGCAGCTCGAGCAGCTCGGCGTGAACGGCGGGCAGGACGCGGTGCTCACAGCGATCGCCGCCGTGAAAGCGCGGTCGCGCACGACCATCCACGTCGCGAAGCAGGTCGCGGTGCGGCTCGACGCGCGGTTCGTCGAGCTGGACGAGAAAGCCAAGAAGGAGATCGCGAAGGACCCCGCGGCATACAAGGCATCGCTGGAAGCGGCCATCGCGGTGCTGCAGGGAGCGGAATGGAAGCCTGAGGCCATCGAGTCCGGGTTGCGCGATCTCGCGGCAACGCAGGGCGTCGCGGCAGGCAAGATCTTTCAGCCGATCCGGATCGCCCTCACGGGCGGGACCGTGTCGGAGCCAGTGAACGAGCTGCTCTATGTCGTGGGAAAGGACGCGGCGCTGAAGCGACTGCGGGCAGCCCTCACGGCACCGCGCTGACCGAATCCCCCTTCACCGCCGTCGTGTCGCCCTTGGCGCGCCGCGCCGCGTCGTGCTCCGCCTGTTTGCGCGCCCGCAGCTCGCGCACGTACTGGCGAAACATCTGCAGCGACTCCGTGCGCCGCGCCGCCTGCATCAGGTCGGCGCGCATGTCGTCGAGCTGGCGCGCACGCTTCTGCTCGTCGTAGTTCCCCTGTGGCAGCGAGATCGGCAGCAGCGCGAGCGCCGCGGTCGGAATCTTGATCCCCGCGATGTGGATGTATTGCGAGTCAATCCCGAACACCTTCCCGGCGACGTCCGCGGTCCACGCGGGAAGCTGGCGCGAGCGCTGGTCCATGTCGATCAGTACGTTGAGCGAGTCCATCATGGCGTGCAGCCGGCGCACCACGCCGGTGTCGCGCCGCTCGTGCGGCTCGTACAGCGCGCCCGCGACCTCGGCGGGAAGGGCGGGCCGGGGCGTCACCCACAGCCGCCCGTCGCCCACCTGCGGCGGCGTCACGATGTTCGGACCCACCGCGGTGGGGATCACGGCCAGCGTCGTGTCGGGCTTCCCCACCGGTGCGGGAACGGGCGGCGTGGTGTCGGGGATGCGCGCATCCGGGAGCGGCCGGCCCATCCCGCCGCTCGGCCCCACGCCCCGCCGCGTGCCGCCGAACGGCGGCAGCTCGTGCGCCTGCGGGACGTCGGGTGGAATGATGGTGATGAGCCGCTGCCCGCCGTCGATGCGCCACGACGACGTCACGGCCCAGATGATGAGCGCGATGTGCGCCGCCACGCTCCCCGTCCAGGTGAAGCGCTGCAGCCGGGTCGGGACCGCGCGCGGCCTAAACAGTGGTGAGCACCTTTCCCAGTCGCTCCGCCGCTTCCACCAGCCGCGGCGTGCCGACCGTGAGCGCGAGGCGGAAGAATCCTTCCCCACCCGCGCCGAACCCACTGCCGGGGAGCGTCACGACCCCGGCGTCGCCCAGCGCCCGGCGCGTGAACGCGGCGGACTCCACTCCTTCGGGCAACGGCACCCACACGTACATCGTCGCGCCCGGCGTCTCCGGCTCGAACCCCTGCGCCCGCAACACGGGAAGCATCGCGTCCCGTCGCTCCTGGAATCGGGCGACGTAACCGCGCGCCAGTACCTCGGCCTGCGGTAACACCGCCGCGCCTGCCGCCTGTACCGCGAGAAACGCGCCGGTGTCGACGTAGTTCTTCACCCGCGCGAGCGCCGCGATCAATTCCGGCCGCCCCACCGCCCAGCCGAGCCGCCAACCCGTCATGCAGAACGTCTTCGACAACGAGTGGAACTCGACCGCTACCTCGCGCGCGCCCGCGATCTCGAAAATGCTCGGCGCCACATAGCCGTCGAACGTGATCTCGCAGTAGGGATTGTCGTACGCGATCACGATACCGTGACGGCGGCAGAACTCCACCGTGCGCTCGAGGTAGTCGCGCGGCGCGACGGCGGCCGTGGGGTTGTTGGGGTAGTTCAGATAGATGAGCTTGGTGCGGCGAATCACGTCGGCGGGAATCTCGCTCACTTCCAGCAGGAACTCCGTTCGCGGCGTGATCGCATAGCGATGCGGCTCTCCACCCGCGAGCCTGGTGCCCCCCTCATAGACCGCGTAGCCGGGCTCGGGCACGACCGCGACGTCGCCCGGGTCGAGCAGCGCCATCGCGAGATGCGCGATCCCCTCCTTGGAGCCGAGCAGCGGGTGCAGCTCGGTGAACGGATCGAATCGCACGCCGAAACGCCGCTTCAGGTACCCCGCCGCCGCCTCGCGGAACGCCGGCAGTCCGAGCTGGAACGGGTAGCGGCTCATGGCAGGGTCGCGCGCGGCGCGCGCCAGCGCATCGACCGCCACCTCGGGCGGGGCGAAGTCGGCGTCCCCCGCGCCCAGATCGATGACGTCCACTCCCTGCTCGAGCAAGCGACGCTTGATGGCCGGGATCTCGGCCATCGGATAGCTGGGCAGGGCGGCCAACCGCTTGCTGAACCGGGTCACTCGGTCTCCTACTCCTCTTACGGGGCGGTACGCCGCAGCGCTGCCAGCAATTTAGCCTCGCTCGCCGTCTACCGCCCGCGCCTCAAAACCGATGCCGTGCCGCGCGAAGAACTCCTCGCATGCCCCGCGCACGTCCGCCCATGACCCCACGGCCCGGGCCGCCGGGGGCAGCCCTTCGAGGATCATCGATCCGTACCGCTTGGTAACGACCCGGGGGTCGAGCAGCACCACGGCGCCCACATCGGACCGGCTGCGGATCAGACGCCCGAACCCCTGTTTGAGCTTCAGGGCGGCGTTGGGGACCAGATAGTGGGCGAAGCCGTTCACGCCCGCGGCCTCCAGGCGCTCGAGGCGGGCCGCGGTGAGGGGCTCGGTGGGCACCTTGAAGGGCAGCTTCGCGAGAATCAGCACGCGCAGGGCACGCCCCGGCACGTCCACCCCCTCCCAGAACGAGTCCGTACCCAGGAGAATCGCGGAGCCGGTCTCCCGGAAGCGCCGCAGCAATTGATCGCGCTGCCCCCCCTCGCCTTGCACCAGCAGCGGCCACCGCCCACCCACCTGGGCGCGCACCGCCTCGGCCACCCGGCGCAATGCCGCATGGCTCGTGAACAGCACGAACATGCCGCCGTCCGCCGCGTGAGCCAGCTCCACCAGCACCCGCGCCACCGCGCGGTCGTGCCCCGCCTCGTCGTCGCGCGGCTCGGGCAAGTCGATCGGGATCCCGAGCAGGCACTGCGCGGCGAAGTCGAAGGGCGAGGCGTGAATCTCGCGCAGCTTGAGCCGGCTGGGTGGGAGGTCGAGCCCGAGGCGCTCCTCGAGATAGGTGAACTCGCCACCGGCGGCGAGCGTGGCGCTCGTGAGCACCACGGTCTCGACCCGATCGAACAGGTTTTCCTTGAGAATCGGCGCCAGGTCGAGCGGCACGGCCGCGAGCGACAGGTTCGCCACTTTGCGCCCGCGCCGCTCCAGCCAGCGCACGGCGGCCACGCCCCCGGGCGGCGGGCGCAACGCCGCCGTCAGCCCGGCAGCGACCTGCTCGAGCTGCGCGCGCCGCTCCGACGGATCGTCCAGCGACAGTCGGTCGGCGATCGTCTCGACGCCTGAAGAGAGTTGCGAGAACGCGAGCAGCAGGTTGTCGAGTGCTACGCCAAGTCCCTCGGGCCAAACTGGATCAGCGGGAAACGCGTCGCTCAGCCGGAGCACAGGCGCCGCGCCAGGCTCGGTCTCGAGCCGGCGGGCGAGCAGCGTGAACAACACTTCGCTGGCCCGCCGCGCGGCGGTGAGCGCATCCGCGAGGGTCTGCTGTACCAGGTCGCGACTCGCGGCGGAGAGCAGATCATCGCGCTGGAACAACACCGAACGCAACGTGGGCAGGAGTCCCCGCCCGTTCTTCTCGAGACGCGACAATAACCGCTCGACACCCAGTCGGCTCACCTGGGCGCCGAGGTGCATGGCGGCAACGTCCTCCAGATGATGTGCCTCGTCGAGGATGAGGCGGCGATACGGCGGCAGCACGGCCGCCTCCTGCCAGTTGTCGGACACCATCCGCACCGCGAGGTCGGATGCGAGCAAGTGATGGTTCACGACCACGACATCGGCTTCGGCCGCCCGGCGCCGCGCCTGGAACAAGAAGCAGCGCTCGAAGTGCGGGCACTTGAGGCGCGTGCACAGGTCCGACTCGGCCGCGACGGCGTCCCACACCTCTCCGCTCGGCTCGTCGGCGAGGTCCGAGAGCGAGCCGTCGCTCGAGCGGGCAGCCCATCCGGCCAGCGCGTCCAGCTCCGCGCGCCGCTCGTCCTCGAACAGCGAGTCCTCCTGCTCTTGGGCCTGCTCGAGCCGCGAGAGACAGATGTAGTTCCGCCAGCCCTTGAGCAAAGCGAACGTGGGCGAGTGATCGCCCGTGCCGAGTGCCTGGGCGAGGATCGGGAGATCCTTGCCGACCAGCTGCTCCTGCAGATTGATCGTGTTGGTCGAGACGACCGTGCGCTCGCCGTTCTCCCGCGCCCACACCAGCGCCGGCACGAGATACGCGAACGACTTCCCCACCCCGGTCCCGGCCTCGAGCATTCCCACGCCGCCGTCGTTGTACAGGTCGGCGATGTAGGCGGCCATGTCGCGCTGGCTGGGACGGTCCTCGAAGCTGCCGAGCGCGCGGGCCACAGGGCCGGAGGGGGAGAGTAACCCGGCGACATCTATCGGATCGAGGCGCGTCGTGGCGCGTGGCCGCGGGCACTCCACCACGACGTAGCAGTCGCTTACCGCATTGTCGACGATCGCGAACCCGACCCCACCGTCGTGCAGCCGCGCCGCCACCGTGAGATCCGCGCCCGACGGCTCGAGCACGCCGCTCGGGTGATTGTGCAGCAGCAGCTCGCCGCGCACGGCGATCCCGGGGAGCGCGAGGACGGCATCCACGGTGCCGCGGGCCACGACCCGCGCGTCCACGATCAGTCCATTGGGATCGGTTCGGGCGACGAACGACACCTCGCGGCCGTGCGCCGCGGCGATCTCGGCGCGCAGCAACTCGCGCACCGCGGGCGCGAGCCGCTCCACGCTCACGTCTTGAGCTCGCGCTTCTTGGCCGCGGGAAAGAGCACGTTGTTGAGGATGAGCCGGTAGCCCGGCGAGTGCGGATGCAGCGACAGATCGGTGGGCGGGTCGCCGATCTGATGCTGCTGGTCTTCCGGGTCGTGCCCTCCGAAGAAGGTCCAGGTGCCCTTGCCGTGCTCACCGTTGATGTACTTCACCCAGGGCGCGCCCTCTTCGTCGGCGAGGACGGTGTCGGCAGGCTTGAGCCGCTCACGCAGGAACGAGGTGGTGAGGCCGTAGAAGTCGGGAATCACCTGGCGGTGGTTCTGCACCAGGATCGTCTGCGCCGGGTCGATCTTGGCGCTGAAGTTGAACAGCTTGAAGGCCCCGAGCGGCTGGCGCCGCGCCGGCGCGTTGACCTGATGCCCGTCGATGTCGGAGAAGCTCGCCACCTGCGGGCTGGGCTCCAAGTGCGCGCCGCTGAAGGCGAGCGTCTGGGACCAATCCATTTTCCTGTCGGCGCCGGGATCCATGGGCGTGCCGTCGGCGAACACGGCGGCGATGTCCACGTGCTCGGCTGCGAGCGCCAGGTCGAGCGTCTCGGTCGCCGTGCACATCGCGAACAGGAAGCCGCCGTTGGCGACATAGTCGCGGATGCGCCGCGCCACCGCCTTCTTCAGGTCGGGCACCGTGGGGAAGCCGAGCCGCTTGGCCGCGTCGGAGTTGAAGCGCACCATGTCCGCGAGCCACGGCGCGCCGGCGTAGATGAGATAGAACTTGGAGTATTGCCCCGTGAAATCCTCGTGGTGGAGATGCAGCCAGTCGTAGCTCGACAGCCGGCCGCCCTGCACCTCGAAGTCCCACACTTTGTCGAATGGAATCCCCGCGTACTGCAACGCCATCGTGACCGCGTCGTCCCACGGCGGGGCGTTGGGCGGCACGTACACGGCGACTTTGGGGGCCTTCTCGAGCGGCACCGACTCCATGTTGCTCGCTTCGATCTCGCCGCGCACAGCGGTGACCTGCGACTCGTCCATCGACTGGAAGCTCACGCCCGCCAGGGTCGCATCACGCCGGATCGCGGCGCCATCGGGCACGAGGAACGACCCGCCGCGGTAGTTCAGGAGCCACTCCGCTTTGATGCCCGCCTGCACGACGCGGTAGGTGACACCGTAGGCCTTGAGGTGATCGGATTGGGAGTCGTCCATGGGGAGGAGGAGGGAGGGACTGGCGGACAGGCGGACGGGCGGAGGGAAGCCGAACGCTTCAAGTCCGACCGCCAGTCCAGCCGTCCGCCCGACCGCCCGAACAAACTCTCTCCGCCTCACGACTTCGGAATCGCTCCCTTCGCGCGCTCCAGCTCGCGGCGGGCCTCCGGGAGCACCGCGCTCCCGGGATACGTCAGGATCAGATGCTCGAGATGCTCGATCGCGGGGGCGAGCTGCAGCTGGCGCTCGAGCAGCCGCGCCCACTCGAGCTCGGCGGCCGGGGCCGCGGCGCCCGATTCGCCCGTGCGCACCACGTCGTCGAACAGCGCCAGCGCGGTGCGCTGCTCTTCCGGGCCCAGGTGCGCCGCGACGCGGGCCGCGAGGAACAGCACATCCGGCCGCCCCGCCCCGCCCGGCCCCGCTCCCAGACGATCAGCCGCAAGCCGTAAGGAATGCAACGCACGCACCGAATCGCCGCGCGCCAGGGTCAGCAGTGCGGTCCCCAGCTCCGGGAAGGTGTCGATCGGCACATGCTGCAGCAGCGCGACCATCTCGACCCGCTCGGTGGCTTCGCGTCGGTCGCCGGCGTAGGGCCCCGCCGCGCTGAACAGGTCCACCGCGTCCTTGAGCCGGCCGCGATACAAGGCGACCCACCCTTTGAGCGCGAGCGCCTCCACGCTCGAATCGCGGCCCAGCGCAGCCTCGGCTGCGGCCAAGTCTCCCCTGGCGATGCGCGCTCGCACGAGCCGCCGCCCCAGCCGCGCTCGGTCATCGTCGGTCAAGCGGCGATTGTCGCGCGCCAGCCGCTGCTCCGCGTCGTCGAGCTGTCCCTGGTCGATCAGCGCTTCCACCAGCGCCGCCTGCGCGAGCGCCTGGGCGTCGCTGGGCGCGGCCGAATCGCTGGCGACGTCCTCGAGCACCCGGCGCGCCGCATCGCGATCGCCAGCCGCGAGGAACGCCCGCGCCGCTTCGGCGCGCGCCCGCACTGCTAACGGCTCGGGTGCGAGCTCGGCGTACCGCGCCAGTGCCAGCGCACGCACGCGGCGGCCCGCGGGCGAGTTGCTCGCAGCCGCGAGATCGGCGAACCGGTGCACCGCGTAGGCCGCGTCGCTCGAGGCCGCCGCCACCGTGGGCGCAAACACCGCCCAGGCGCGCTCCGGGTCGCCCCAGCCGAGCAGCAGCTCGCCGGCCAGGCGGCGCACGGGCATGGGAGGGGGGGGATCACCGGTCGTGAGCAGACGGACGATGCGGTCGCGCTGGTCGGCGGGCGCCTCGACGAGCTCGCCCGCGGGCGTGGGGAGCTGCACCGCGCCGCCCACGAGCGCCGCGGCCCACTCGCGCGCCGCTCCCTCCCAGTCCCCCGATCGCTGGGCCAGCGCGGCCAGCTCGATGGCGAACGTCGCGGGCCGGGCGAGCGCGCGCCGGCCCTCCATGAGCACCGCGCGCGCGTCCCCCGGGCGGTGCTGGTCGGCGAGCGCCATCGCCCACTCGCGGTACGGCGCCTCCTCGCTGGGCGCGAGCGCGATCCAGCGCCGGGCCAGAGCGGTGGCGCTGTCGGGCTCGTTGAGCCCCACGTACGTGCGGAGCAATACCGCCCGGAGGGCCGCGTTCCCGGGTGCCGCCGCGACGGCGCGCCGCGCGACCGCGAGCAGCTCGGGGAGCCGGTTGAGCCCCGGCAGCACGCGCTCGAGCCCCAGCAGGGCTGAGAGATTGGTGGGATCGGCGCGCAGGGTGGCCAAATAGACACTCGCCGCCTGCGCGTGCTGACCCGCGCGCTCCAGCTCGAAGCCCTGGCCGATCGCCTGGGCCGGCAGCGCGCGCGTCGCAGCCACCAGCATCGCTATCCCGAGGCTATGGCTGCGGCGCATTCAGTCTGCGGAAATAGTCGAGCACCATCCGGCGCTGCTCCGGCGTGAGCCCGCGCAGCTCGTCCCACGTGGGATAGCTGAGACGCGGGCCGGCGCCGGTGGCACCGGGCTTCAAGGCTGCGGGCACGTGGACGCTGTCTCCCGTCGCCGGGCGGCTCACGCGCTCCTTGTTCTCATCCGGCTCGTCGTTCGACAGGGTGCGACCGGCGTCGAGCAGCCGATGGTACAGGCGCTGCTGGCGCTCGATGGTCTGGCGATCGAGCCGCCCTGCCTCGAGCTGGCGGGCGAGCTCCTTCGCCTCCTCCGCGAGCGGTCCGGCGGCGCCACTCGCGCCCTGGGCTTTCATCCGCTCGAGCTGTTCGGCGAGGGCGCGCTGGCGGGCGGCGAGGGCGCGCAGCTGCTGCATCACGGCCTCACCGGCGCCCATCATGGGCAGCAGGCTCTGCGCCTGGCCGTTGAGTCCCTGCTGGTCGCGTGCCAGCCGCGCCAGCTGCTCGACGGCCTCCGCGAACCCGCTGCCCGACTGTGCGCCGCTCACCTGCGCGCGGCTGCGCGCCAGGGCGAGCGCCGTCGCGTTGAGGGCATCGACGGCCTCATCGGCGTTGGTCGCCGCCTCCGACGCGTTGGGATCGGCGTCCTCGAGCTGCGCGCGCACACTGCCCATCTGGCGCTTCGCGTAGCCGAGGGCCGCGTCGAGCTGTGGCGACACGAGGGCATGCTTGCCGGCCGCCTCGCGGACCTGCCGCGCGACGGCCTCCGTCCCCTCTTCCACGGAGGCCTGCTGCGAGCGCGTGGTGGGACTCGCGTTCCCCGCGTGCAGCGCCTCCGCCACCTGGAGCTGCTGATCGGCGAGCGCCGCCGTCTCGGAGAGCGCGCGATCGAGCGCGGCGAGCGTCTCCTGACGCCACTCGCGCGCTAACGAGTCGCGCTGGCCGCGCAGCTGGTCCGGCAGGGCGGCGAGCTGGCGCTCGGCCTCCGCGCCCTCTTGCCCTGCCGCGGACGCCTGCCTCGCCTGCGCCGACGTCGCCGCGCGCTGCATCGCACCCCCGGCGGCGCGCGCGGCGCGCTCCGAGCCGGCGAGCTGGTTGGTGCCCGCGTTCAGATCCTTGGCCACCTGCCCGATCGCCCCGGCGAGCGAGTCGGTGCGCGCCGCAAGCGCGCGCTGGCTGGCCGCGCCCGCGCTGTCGGCCCGCGGCGCCTCATCGCGGTTCCACTCGGCCTGGCGGCGCCGCAGCTCCTCCGCGTCGGCCGCGAGCGACGCGAGCGCGCCTTCCACGGCGGCGCGACGGAACAGCTCCTGGCTGCGCTCCAGTTCGGCGCGCAGCTGTTGCTGCGCTTCGGCGAGGCGCGCCAGCGCCTGGCGGGTCGCCTCGGGGTCGAGCCGCGCCAGCGCCTCCTGCAGCTCGCGCAGTCGCTGCTCCAGCTCCGGCGTCACCGCGCGCTGCAGCAGCTCGCGCACCTCGCGTAACCGGGCCTGAAACGCCGTGTCACCGATCCCTGCCGCTGCTGCGGCCCGCGCGATCTCCTCGACCGCGCGCGACAGCTCCTGGACGCGGGCCTGCAGGGCCTCCTGCTCCCGCGCCACCGCCTGCGCGCGCTCGGTGGCCTGGAACGGGAGCGCGCCCTCCCGGTCGGCATCCGCGCCGCGCCGGCCGGTCCCGCCTGATTCGTCGCGCGCGCGCTGCTCCGCCAGGTCGCCGGCGCGGCGGCCGAGGTCACGCTCCGCCGCGGCGACCGAATCGGCGGTCGCGGCGGCCTCACGCGTGGCTGCGCGCGTCGCCGCGCGCAGCTCGTCCAGGCTCGGGAGCCGCAACGCGATCTCGACGCTCCGCCCCACCTGCCGTGTCGGCGGGGGCGCATTGTCCCACGCCTCGACGCGCAGCCGCAGCGTGTCTCCGGGCAGTAACCCGCGGTCTGTGGCGTCGAGATCGCCCTGGACGATGGTGCGTTCTCCAGCACCAGAGACGTCGATCGGATCCCGGCGTGCTTCGCCTACCTTGCCCGTCTGGCTCACGCGCCAGCTCACGACCTCGAGTCGCGTGAGGCCGTGGTCGTCGCGGGCGTCGATCACCAGTGGCTGTCGCAGCGAGAGCGGCAGCGTCGTGTCGCGTCCCGGCACGGGGACCGTGACGACGGGAGCGGAGTCGCGCACGATGACGAGGCGCAGCTCGGGATTCTCGCCCTCGAGTGGTGCGCCATCGCTCGTCGCCAGGTCGAGGTGCCACACACCGGATGCTTGCGGGGCGAGCCGGCCGCTGAACGCTGTGCTCGTCACCGCCAGCGGCACGCGGGTGTTCCCCTGGCGCCATGCGGCGGCCGCGAGCCGGACGCTCGCCGCTCCGCTGGTCGCGACCACGGTGCCCTCAGGCAGCAGAATCGTGTCGGCGCCGGGAACGAGCGGCTCGTCGGGGCGCGCCAGGTAGGCCGGATAGCGCGCCGTGAGCTGCAGGCCGGCGACAAACGCCGGGAGCGCGACGGTGACGCGATGCTCCGCGCTCTGCCGGCCGCCGCTCGACGCCTTGAGGTAGAGGTCGGCCTCGAGCGGCCCCAGCACGCGCGCGGCATGGCCCAGAGAGTCGAGCGCGAGCGGCGCGGGGCGCCACGGCTCGCCCGGCCCGCGGGTCCACAACGTCGCGTGCGTCGCCGCGGGTGCATCGACCGACACCGTGACGCTGTCGCCGCGACGCACGATCGCGCGATCGACCGACAGGCGCACGGGGGCGCGCGCGTCGGCGAGGGTGCGCAGCGGGTGCCAGAAGGCGGCGGCCCGGCCCGCCGCGGGCGACGCGGCGAGAAAGAGGGCAGCGCCGAGGGATACCGAGACAGCGGCGGCGAGCAGCGAGTCGCGCGTTTCGCGGGCGAGCACGCGGCGGACGGCCTGCGCGGCCCGGTCGACGCCGGCGGCCGCGCGGGCGACGGCCAGCCGCCACAGGTCGCGACTTGCGCCCGGAGGAGATTCGGCGGGCGCGAGCAGCCCCACGATGCTCCCCGGCCGCCCGCCCAGCGTCGCCTCGACGAGGCGCCCAACCCG
>CBFHAJ010000106.1:0-13208 GCA_965653495.1 uncultured bacterium
GGGGGGGCGCGGCGGTGATCGGCGCGACTCGAGCGAGCGTCAGCGCGAAGGCGATGGGTTGGTCGAGAACGTCATCTCCATCAACCGCGTGGCCAAAGTCGTGAAGGGTGGTCGGCGCTTCGGGTTCAATGCGCTCGTGGCGGTAGGAGACGGGCATGGACACGTGGGCGTCGCCACCGGCAAGGCAAACGAGGTCAGCGAGGCGGTGCGCAAGGCCGTGGAGGCCGCGCGCCGTCGCATGATGGAAGTGCCGCTCACGGGCACCACCATTCCCCATGAGATCGTCGGGCATCACGGTGCCGGTCGCGTGCTCTTGAAGCCCGCGGCGTCGGGGACGGGCGTCATCGCCGGGGGAGCCGTGCGCGCCGTGCTCGAATGCGCCGGCGTGCGCGATATTCTCACCAATAGCCTCGGCTCCACCAACCCGCACAACATGGTGCGGGCGGCACTCGACGCGTTGCGCCATCTGACGACGGCGCGTCACGTCGCCCGCGAGCGCGGCGTCGAGCTCGACGCGATCCCGTATCGCGCGCGGCAGGAGGCCGTCCATGGGTAGGCTGCCCCCGACCCGCAAGTACCGCAAGCGCAAGCCCGGGCGCGTCCGCACGCTGCCGCCCGCCGGCAAAGGTCAGTGGCGGATCGCCCAGGTGCGCTCCGGAATCGGACGACCCGTCTACGAGCGGCGCACGCTCGAGGCGCTGGGCCTGAAGCACCACCAGGACGTCGTGGTGAAGCCGGATCACCCCGCGCTTCGGGGCATGCTCCACCAGGTTCGTCACCTCGTCGCGGTGACGCCCGCCAAGGCTGGGGAGGACAAGGAGAGGTGATGGCGAAGTCGAAACGTCAGACGAAACCGAAGCGGAAGGCTCCAGCCAAGGCACCGCGGCGGGCGCGCGCGACGTCGCGCGCCAAGCCGGCTCCCGCCTCCCCGGCAGCTACCGGGGGCGAGGTACGCCAGATCACGCTGTCGGGACTGCGGCCCCCCGCCGGCTCGCATCGCGCCCGTATCCGCAAGGGACGCGGGCCTGGGTCGGGCATCGGCAAGACGGCGGGGCGCGGCGGCAAGGGGCAAACGGCCCGTCAGGGCGGGAAGGTCCGCCCCGGCTTCGAGGGCGGCCAGATGCCCCTGATCCGTCGCATCCCCAAGCGGGGCTTCACCAACCCGTTCAAGCAGCCGTCGCAGGTGGTGAACGTCCGGCACCTGGGCCGGCTGGCCGAGGGCGTGGAGATCACGCCAGAGACCCTGTTCGGCGCCGGGCTGGTGCGCCGGCCCGATCGCCCCATTAAGCTGCTGGGTATGGGCGAGGTGGAGCGCAAGTTCACCGTGAAGGGCGTGACCGTATCGGCTTCCGCCCGCTCGAAGATCGAGCAGGCGGGCGGCACGATCGCGAGCTGACGTATGACGGCCCCGCGCCTCCCCAATCTGTTCAAGGTTCCGGAGCTGAAGGAAAAGATTCTCTTCACGCTCCTGTGTCTCGTGGTGTACCGCGTCGGCGCGCACATCGCCACGCCCGGCGTGAACGTGCAGGCGCTCGCCGACTTCCTGCGCAATCAGGGTCAAGGCACGCTGTTCAGCCTGTACGACCTGTTCGCGGGGGGCAGCTTCGGCCGCGCCACGGTGTTCGCCCTCGGCATCATGCCGTACATCTCTGCGAGCATCGTGTTCCAGCTTGCCGCGCCGGTGTTTCCGATCGTCGAGAAGCTGCAGCGCGAGGAGGAAGGTCGCCGCAAGCTCACCCAGTGGACGCGCTACCTCACCGTGGTGCTGTGCCTGTTCCAGGCGTACGGCTACGCCCTGTTCACCGAGCAGATTCCCGGAGCGGTGGGCCACCCCGGGTTCTTCTTCCGGCTCACGACCGTGTTGACCCTGACCACCGGCGGCGTGTTCGTGATGTGGCTCGGCGAGCAGATCACGGAGCGTGGCATCGGCAACGGCGCGAGCCTGCTGATCTTTTTCTCGATTGTGGAGCGCATCTGGCCCGAAACCATCCGGACCTGGGAGGCCCTGCAGGCGCGCAGCCTCAGCGTGCCGACGCTGCTGGCGGTGCTCGCCGTGATGGTGCTCGTGGTCGCGGGGACGGTGGCCGTGACCGTTGCCGCGCGCCGCATTCCCATCCAGATCCCGCGCAAGGTGATGGGCCGAGGGCGGATTCGCGAGGGCCAGAAAACGTTCATTCCGTTGCGGCTCAACACCGCGAACGTGATGCCGATCATCTTCGCGCAGTCGCTCATCATCGTGCCGGGCACGATCGCTGCCTTCAGCGGCAACACGACGCTCAAGCATCTGGCGGAATACTTCAACGTGACGTCGCCGGTGTACATCGTCTCGATGTCCATCCTGATCATCTTCTTCGCGTATTTCTACACGTCCATCATCTTCAACCCGGTCGATCTCGCGGAGAACCTGAAGAAGCAAGGCGGGTTCATCCCCGGGGTGAAGCCGGGCGCCGCCACCGCCGATTACATCGACGAAGTGCTGTCGCGCATCACCTTCCCGGGCGCCCTGTTCCTGACGCTCGTGGCGATGTTGCCGATCGTCGTGTCCAGCATCCTCAACATGCCGTTCGGGTTCGGGGGAACCGCGCTGCTCATTGTCGTCGGAGTGGCGCTCGATACCGTGCAGCAGGTCCAGCAGCACCTGTTGCTGCGTCATTACGACGGCTTCATGAAGGAAGGGCGAGTAAAGTTCCGCGGGCGCCAGCGTTACATGTAGCTGTGTTCATCCTCCTGTTAGGCGCGCCCGGGTCCGGGAAGGGAACTCAAGGAAAGATTCTGGCAGAGCGGCTCGGGTTGCCGAAGGTCACCACCGGCGACATCCTGCGCGCCGCCGTGAAGGGCCAGACGCCCCTGGGCCTCGAGGCCAAGAAGTTCATGGATGACGGTAAGCTCGTGCCCGACAGCGTCGTCCTCGGCATGATCAAGGAAGAGCTGGCGAAGCCCGAGGCGCAGCAGGGCGCGGTGTTCGACGGGTTCCCGCGCACCGCCGGGCAGGCCGAGCTGGTGGACCGCACGCTGGCCGAGCGCGGCCAGCGGCTGAATCACATCGTGCTGCTGGACGTGCCGGAGGAGGAGCTGGTGCACCGCATGCTGGGTCGGGCGGCGCAGGAAGGCCGCTCCGACGACACGCCCGATGCGATCAAGATGCGGCTCCAGGTCTACCAGCGCGACACCGCGCCCCTCATCGCGCATTACGCCCAACGCGGCATCGTGAAACGCGTGCCCGGCGTGGGCGAAGTCGATCAGATCGCCACGGAGATCAAGCGCGTCATCGGGCGATGATTACCATCAAGTCGGCGCGCGAGATCGAGACCATGGCGGCCGCCGGCCGCATCGTGGCCGAGACGCTCGCCCTGGTGGCGCGACACGTCCGTCCCGGCATCTCCACCGAGGAGCTCGACCGTATCGCGGAGCGGTTCATCCGCTCCCACCCCGGCGCCCGGCCTTCGTTCAAGGGCCTGTACGACTTCCCCGCCACGCTGTGCACCTCGATCAATCACGAGGTGGTCCACGGGATCCCCTCGGTCAAGCGGGTGCTGAAGGAGGGTGACCTGTTGAGCGTCGATGTGGGTGTGTGGCTGGACGGCCTGCACGCCGATTCGGCGGCCACATTCCCCGTCGGCGCCGTGACCCCCGACGCCCAGCGGCTCCTCGCCACCACCCGGAGCGCCCTGGCCGCGGGCGTGGCCCAGGCGCGCGCCGGGAACCATGTCGGTGACATCGGGCACGCGGTACAGCAGGTGGCGGAGGGCGCGGGCTACTCCGTGGTGCGCGAGCTGGTAGGGCACGGCATTGGATCGGCGTTCCACGAGGATCCTCAGGTGCCTAACTACGGCCGCCCGCGCCGTGGTCCGCGGCTCGTCCCCGGCATGACGATCGCGATCGAGCCGATGGTGAACGTGGGTGGCGCCGACATCCGCACCCTCGACGACAAATGGACCGTCGTCACGGAAGACGGCTCGCTGTCCGCGCACTTCGAGCACACGGTCGCCGTGGTCGAGGACGGCGCGCCGCCCCGCATCCTCACGGCGGCGGACTGAGGCGCTCCACCTCCTCGAGCAGCTGCCGGCCGGCAGCAGGGTCGGACAGCCCGGCCACATTCACCCGCACATTTTCGAGCGCCGCCCTGATGGCGGTACGTGCCAGCGCCCCCGCGACCGTCGCGTCCGAGCGGGCGTTTTTGTTGCCGATCTCCCGGATCTCGCCGGCCAACGTGGCCAGGCGCGCCGCGCGCCGGGCCACGTCGGCCGGCGTCCGCGCCGCGCCGAGCAGCGCGGCGTCGATGGCGCGCGTGCGGGCGGGGTCGGCCTTGGGGATCTTGTAGGCCGCGCTCACCTGCGCATACGCGGCCGCGTCCTCATCCACTAGCCGCCGCAGCTCGGCCCGCAGGGCCTCCGCTTCCGCGAGGATCTCGCCGGCACGCTGCTCCACGTCGGCGTACGCCTTGCGACCGACCGTCAGCCGCGCGACCATCGCCACCAGGGCGCCGGCGAGGGCCCCCGTGAGCGCCGCGGCACTGCCGCCGCCAGGGACCGGCGCGCCGCCGGCGAGCTCCTCGAGCCAGCCGTCGAGCGTCGGCCCCTCCACGGCCCTGATCTTCGCTTCGAGCAGATGATCCACGGCGTCCGGCAGCCGCAACGCCGCGGCGCCCGCGCTCAGCAGGGCCCGTTCGGGGACCAGCCCGACGACCTCGCTCTTCACGATGCCGACGCCGTGCGCTCGCGCCGCGGCCTCTACGGCGCCGTACACCACGGCGGGCGGCGTCGTATCGATGTCGAGCAGGTTCATCGAGACCTGCGCCTGGCCGGCCACATCGAACCCCGAGGCCTGGACGGCAGGCAGCCCGCCGCTGGAGGTGCGGATCTGCTTCGCGATCTGCTTTGCGATCGCGACGTCGGGCGTGTCGAGGTAGATGTTGAACGCCACGAGGAATGGCCGGGCCCCGACGGCGCTGGCTCCCGCGGTGGGGTGGATGCGGCGCGGTCCGAAGTCGGGATCGGCGGCGGGGTCGGTGCCGATCCGGTCGCGTAACCCCTCGAACTCGCCCTTGCGGATGTCCGGCAGACGCTCCCGTTCCGGGCGCGTGGCCGCCGCCGCATACAGGTAGATGGGAATCTGCAGCTCGGCGCCAGCGCGCTCGGCGAGCCTGCGGGCGAGCCCGGCGCAGGCCTCCATCGTCACGTCGCGGACCGGCACGAAGGGCACGACGTCGGTTGCGCCCATGCGCGGGTGCTCACCGCGATGGCGCGTGAGGTCGATCCGCTCCGTGGCGACCCGCATCGCGGCGAGCGCCGCCTCGACCGCCGCGTCCGGTGGCGCGACGAACGTGAACACCGAGCGGTTGTGCGACGCGTCTGCCTGCAGGTCCAGCAGCTTGACTGCGGGGACGCTGGTCAGCGCTGAGCGGAGGGCGTCGATAGTCGCGGCAGTCCGACCCTCGGAGAAGTTGGGGACGCATTCGACGAGGGGAGCGCTCATGAGTTGTTCAGTAGCTCCCGCAGCCACCCGTGCAGCGCCGGGTTGCCGGCGACGAGGGAGCCGTGCCGCAGCACGTCATCCGACCCATCGAGCGTCGTCACCACGCCGCCCGCATCACGAATCAACAGCACCCCCGCCGCGACGTCCCACGGGGCGAGCGTCTGCTCCCAGAACGCGTCGAGCCGCCCCGCCGCGACGTCGGCGAGATCGAGCGCAGCGGAGCCCGCGCGGCGGATGCCGCTCGAGACGCCCAGCACCGCGCTGAACTGATCGAGATAACTTCGCAGCTGTGGCAGGGACTTGAAGGGGAAGCCCGTCCCGATGAGCGCGTGACGCGGTTCGGTGAGGCGCGAGACGCGAATCCGCTGTTCGCCCTGCCACGCGCCCAGCCCCGTTGCGCCCCAGTATCTCACGTCGCGCGGCACGTCGTGAATCACCCCCACACTCAGTGTGCCGCGTACCAGACAACCGATCGAGACGGCATACTGCTGGTAGCCGTGCAGGAAGTTCGTCGTGCCATCGAGCGGATCGACGATCCAGACAATGTCCGCATTCCGGGCCGCCTTGGGGGAGAGCTCCTCGCCCACGACCTGCGAGCCCGGGACGTCCCGGGTGAGCGCCTCGGTGATCATCGCCTCCGACTGGCGATCGGCATCGGTGACGAAATCGTGAAGGCCCTTTTCGATCCAGTCCGTGACGGCAGCGGGTGTCGCGGCGCGCAGGAACGCCGCGGCGAGCCCGGCGGCGCGTCCGGCAACATCGACTAAGTCTTTGAATTCTCGCACCTTGCGGCGCTCGCCTCCCCCCGCGTAGGTTGTGAGCCCATGGCCCGCGTCTTCTCCGGCATCCAGCCCTCCGGCGAGCTGCACATCGGCAACTACCTCGGCGCCGTGCAGAACTGGGTCAAGCTGCAGCACCAGCACGACTGCCTGTTCTGTGTGGTGGACCTGCACGCGATCACGCAGCCCTACGATCCCGCCACGCTGCCCCAGCGCACCGTCGACATGGCGATCGGGTTGTTCGCCGCGGGGCTCGACCCCGAGCGGGCGATCGTGTTCGTGCAGTCACACGTGCCTGAGCACACCGAGCTCAACTGGCTGCTCAACACCATCACTCCCCTGGGCGAGCTCGAGCGGCAAACTCAGTTCAAGGACAAGGCGCAGCGTCAGGAAAGCGTGCCGGCGGGGCTGTTGAACTACCCCGTGCTTCAGGCGGCCGACGTGCTCCTGTACGAGGCAAGCCTCGTGCCCGTGGGCGAGGATCAGTTGCAGCACCTCGAGCTGATGCGCGAAATCGCGCGGCGCTGGAACGCCCGCTACGGGAACGGCTTCGTCCTGCCCGAGCCGCAGGCGCTACTGTCCACGGCCAAGCGGGTGCTGGGGCTCGACGGCCAGGCCAAGATGTCGAAGAGCCTCGGCAACACGATCGGGCTGTTCGATCCGCCCGAGACCATCTGGGAGAAGCTCAAGCCCGCCGCCACCGATCCGGCGCGCGTCACCCGCAAGGATCCTGGGAATCCCGACATCTGCAACATCTTCACGATTCACCAGGGCTTTTCCCCGCCCGAAACGGTTCAGCTCGTCGCGCGCAACTGCCGCACGGCGGCGTGGGGCTGCCTCGACTGCAAGCGCGTGCTCGCGGACAATATGATAGCGGCGCTCACTCCCATCCGCGAGCGAGCGGACGCGCTGCGCGCCCAGCCCGCCACGGTGAGCAAACTGCTGCGCGCCGGTGCGACCAAGGCCCGCGCCCTGGCGCGTCGCACCATGGCACAGGTGCGGCGCCGGATGGGCTTTCTGCAGGAGGAGGGGAGCTGATGGCCCAGATGCTGAGCCAGCTGGTGGAGGTGTTCCACCTGCAGCTGCTGCTGCAGCTGGGCCTCGCGACTCTGTGTGGCGGGTGGATCGGCCTCGAGCGCGAGTTATCCGGCAAACCCGCCGGCCTGAGGACGAACATTCTCATCTGCGTCGGTGCCACGCTGTTCACCTCGCTCTCCGTCGCGCTCTCGCTGGGCCGCGGCGACCCGGCGCGCATCGCCGCGCAGATCCTTCCGGGTGTGGGTTTCATCGGTGCGGGAACGATTTTGCACACTCGTGGCTCGGTGAGCGGGCTCACGAGCGCCGCGACGATCTGGGTGGTGTCGGCCATCGGGATGGCCCTGGGAGGCGGTCACTACGTGGAGGCGCTCGGCGCCACGCTGCTGGTGATGCTCGTGCTGTGGGGGTTGGGGCGTCTGGAGGGCTTCGTCGGACGACGCGCCACGCAGACGGCGCTCGTCATCCACGCTCGCCCCGACCCGACGGCGCTCGACGACCTGGAGGCTCTCGTGCGTCGCGCGGGGCTCGACATCGACCGCTGGAGCTCGCGCCGAGAGAACGTCGACCTCGTCATCGAATGCGACTTGCGCGGCCCCAAGCGCTTGCACGACGAAGTCATGCTCGGCCTGCTGCATCATCCCCTCGTGCGGGCCATCTCGACCGGGGAGTGACCCGCCGCCTCGTTGTCGATCTGGCTTCGCCGCGCGCCGCCTGGCGAATTCCCCCCTACGCGGTGCACCGGATTCGCGCAGCCCTGGGAGCGGAGTGGGAGGTGGTCGAAGTCGGGGCACCGGCCGCCTCCGACGGTGACGGCGGCTCCGGCACGCCCGAGGCCGCGGCGGCGGCGCGCGGCGCCGAGATCTATCTGGGGTACGGCGTCCCCGTCGGCGTGGTGGCGGCGGGCCGGGGCACGCTCAAATGGGCGCACAGCGGTACCGCGGGCATCGGGGCGAGCCTGCCCCACCTGGCCGGAACCGGTGTGGTGCTCACCAACTCGGCGGCAGTCCACGCGGAGCCCATCGCCGATTGGGTCATGGCGGCCATCGGGTACTTCGCTCGCGGCCTGGACCGGATGCGCGAGTTTCAGAACGATGGCCGCTGGGCGCGAGCCGAGTTTGCGGACCTGCACATTCCCGTGCGTGAATTCGCAGAGATCCGGCTGGGCGTGTTCGGTCTGGGCGGGATCGGCAGCGCCATCGCGCGGCGCGGCCTGGCCCTGGGGATGAGTGTGGCCGGCGTGCGCCGCCGGCCGGAGCGGGGCGGGCCCGCCGGCGTGCGCTGGGTCGCGGGGCCTCGCGACCTGCCGCGGCTCGCCGCCGAGAGCGAGTGCCTCGTCATTGCCGCACCCCATACGGCGGAGACCACAGGTGCCGTCACCCGAGCGGTGCTCGAGCGGCTGCCGGCGGATGCGATCGTGGTCAACGTCTCGCGCGGGAGCCTGTTGGACGAAACGGCGCTGCTCGAGCTCCTCGACGGTGCTCGTCTGCGGGGCGCGGCGCTCGATGTGTTCGCGACCGAGCCGCTCCCCGCAGCGCATGCCTTCTGGCGGCACCCGCGTGTGCTCGTGAGCCCGCATGTGGCCGCGGTCACCGGGCGCTTCTGGGACCGAGAGACGGGGCTGATTGTGGACAACATCGGTCGCTATCTTGCAGGGTCCCCGCTGACGAACACCGTCGACACCGAGGCCGGATACTAGTGGAGGAGAAAGGGAAGGGCGGCCGGGCGAGCGGCGCAGCGCCGCAGCGCGGCATCGAGCAGATCATCAAAGCGGCGATCGACCGTGGCGCGTCCGACCTCCATATCAAGGCCGGCGACGTGTTCCGCGCTCGCATCGACGGCAAGCTCGTGCCGCTCACCAAGCAGCGCCTCACGCCCGACCAGACGCGGGCCATCGCCCAGCACCTGGTCGCCAACGACGAAGACCGCGCCCGGCTCGACAAGCTGCGGGACTACGACTGCTCGTGGGGAATGCCTGGCGTCGGGCGGTTTCGGGTGAACATCCTGCGGCAACGCTCGTCGTTCATGATCGTGATGCGGGTGATCCCCTTCGACGTCCCGACCTTCGAGAGCCTCAAGCTGCCGGGGGTCCTGCAGACCATCGCGGCGGCGGACCGCGGGTTGATTCTCGTGACCGGCGTGACCGCGTCGGGCAAGAGCTCGACCATGGCCGCGATCGTCAACCACATCAATCAGACTGAGCACAAGCACGTGGTGACGCTCGAAAACCCCATCGAGTTCCTGCACCGCGACCTCAATTCGTCGGTGACGCAGCGGGAGATCGGCGTCGACACCGACGACTTCGGCGCCGGCTTGCGGGCCGCCCTGCGGCAAGACCCCGACGTCGTGCTGATCGGCGAACTGGCCGACCATGAAACGCTCGACACGGCCATGAAAGCCGCCGAGACCGGGCATGTGGTGATCGCGACGCTGCACACGCCCGATGCGCTCACGACCATCACTCGCATCGTGGCGATGTTCCCGCCCGAGCAGCAGGAGGTCGCGCGGCTGCGGCTGAGCGAGGCGCTCCAGGCCGTGATCGCGCAGCGCCTGCTGCCGCGCGCCGACGGCCACGGGCGGGTGGCGGCCGTCGAGATCCTGATTTGCACTGGGACCGTGCGCGACCTCATCAGGGACCCCAGTCGCACGCCCGAGCTGCCTGACTACATGCGCGAAGCCCGTGACCAGTACGGGATGCAGACCTTCGATCAGCATCTGGTTGAGCTGTTCACCGACGACGTCGTGACCTACGAGACGGCCCTGGGGGCGGCCACCAACCAGATGGAAGTCGAGCAGTTGATGCGAGCGCACGGCCGTTTGCGCGCTCCTGCGGAGGCGACTCCCCGCAAGTGAGCGCCCGGCGCCTGGGGAGGGGGGGGGTCCTCGCCCCCATCACGACGCCCTTCGCGGGCGCCACGGGCGACGTCGCCGCTGAGAAGCTGTGCGCCAACGTGCGCTGGCTGCTCGCCGCGGGGCTCGACGGCGTGGTCGTCGCTGGCTCCACCGGGGAGTCGGCCCTGCTCGACGCGGATGAGCAGCGCCGCATGGTGGCGTGGGCGCGGGAGGCCGTGCCCGCCGGGCGCTGGCTGGTCGCGGGGACGGGAGGCGAGTCCACCCGGCAGGCAGTGGCGCTCACCCGGGCGGCGGCGGAGGCGGGTGCCGACGCCGTGCTGGTCCGCCCGCCGAGTTACTATTTCGCGAGCATCTCCCCGCCGAGTCTCGTCGAGTACTATCGCGCGGTGGCTGAGCAGAGCCCCGTCCCGGTGCTCGTCTATAACATCCCCAAGTACACTCACCTGTCCATCGGGGCCGCGCTGCTGGAGCAGCTCGCCGCGCATCCCAACATCGTGGGCGTCAAGGACTCCTCGGGGGACCCCGGCAACCTCGCGGCGTACCGCAAGGCCGTGCCGGCGTGGTCGGTGCTCGTCGGCTCGGGCTCGCTGCTGTTTCCGGCACTCGAGCTGGGGTGTGACGGTGGGATCCTCGCGGTATCGTGCTTCGCAGCTCGGCTCTGCGCCGCCATTTTCGCCGCGTTCCGGAGCGGCGACCGCGACCGGGCGCGGACAATCCAGGAGCGCCTCACGCCGCTCGACAAGGAGATCGTCGGGAAGCTGGGGCCCGCCGGCGTCAAGGCCGCGATGGACGCGGTGGGCAACGGGTTGTACGGCGGGCCGGTGCGGGCGCCGCTCACGCCGGTCGCCGCGACCGATCGGCAGCGCATCACGGCGCTCGTTGACGCCGCCGGTCCGCTGGTCTAGCTTCCCTCAGAGGATGCTATGACGCCCCGCGAGCCGGGGCGTTTTTACTGAGGAGCCATGTTCGGCCCAAAGACGCACTGCGTCGTGGTCGTCGGCGCCCAGTGGGGCGACGAGGGCAAAGGCAAGATCGTCGACGTGCTCGCCGAGCGCGCCGATCTCGTCGTGCGCTACCAGGGCGGCGCCAATGCGGGCCATACGGTCCACACGGGCGCCGGCGAGTTCGTGCTCCACCAGATCCCCTCCGGCATCATCCAGGGAGCGATCTGCCTCGTCGGCAACGGGGTCGTGCTCGATCCGGAGACGCTGTTCACGGAGCTCGATGCCCTGACAGCGCGGGGTGTGCGCACGGAGCACAAGCTCTATGTGTCCGATCGGGCGCATCTGACGCTGCCGTTCCACAAGCTGCTCGACCGCGCCCGCGAGGCGAAGGAGAAGATCGGCACCACCGGGCGTGGGATCGGGCCCACCTACGAGGACAAGTTCGGGCGGCGCGGGATCCGGGTCGGCGACTTGCGGAATCTGGCTCGCGCCCGGGAGCTGGTGTGCGCCCGTGTGCAGGCGGCCAACGAGTTTCTCGGGCTGCTCGATTCTCCCGAGCAGGCGGACGCCGTGGAGCACGTGCAGCTGCTGGAACGGCTGGCGCCTCGCCTGCTGCCCCTCGCCGTGGATGCCGGGCGGGTCGTGTGGGAGGCGCTGCAGCGCGGCGAATCGGTGCTGCTCGAGGGGGCCCAGGGAGCCCTGCTCGACGTGGATCACGGGACTTACCCTTACGTCACCTCATCGAACACGACGGCCGGCGGTGCCGCGGTCGGGGCGGGAATCGGGCCCACGGCGATCGACGCTGTCCTCGGCGTCGTGAAAGCATATACGACGCGGGTGGGCAATGGGCCTCTCCCGACCGAGGCGCCGCCGACCCTGGGCGAGAGGATTCGCGAGTTGGGCGATGAATTCGGCGCCACCACCGGACGGCCCCGTCGCTGCGGCTGGTTCGACGCCGTGGTGGTGCGCTACGCGGTGCGGGTCAACGGGCTCACCGGGCTCGCGGTGACCAAGCTCGACGTGCTGGATTCGTTCCCGGAAATCCCGGTGTGCGTTGGCTACCGGCTTGACGGCGAACCGCTCGACTCGATGCCGGCCGAGGTGGAGCGGCTCGCGCGGGTCGAGCCGGTGTACGAGTGCTTGCCGGGCTGGCAACGCTCGCTCAGTCAGGTGAAACGGCTCGCCGACGTGCCGCCGGCGGCGCGCGCCTACTTGGATCGGCTCCAGGACCTGGCGCATGCTCCCATCCGCTATGTCAGTCTCGGGACGCACCGCGACCAAACGATTGAAGTGACGTGACACTGTCTCGTTGATGTTAGATCTCGTCGTGATCGGCGCGGGGCCTTGCGGGCTCGCGGTGGGGGTGGAAGCCAAGCGCGCCCACCTCACCTGCTCACTGTTCGACAAGGGTCCCGTGGTCTCGAGCCTGATGCACTATCCCCTCTACGGGACGTTCTTCTCGACGCCCGATAAGCTCGAGATCGGCGTCCCGTTTGTGACTGCGGGCGACAAGCCGACGCGCCGCGAGGCGCTCGCTTACTATCGGCGCGTGGCCGAGCACTTCGAGCTGGACGTCCGGCAGTACCACACCGTGGAGCGAGTGGCCAAGATCGCCGATGGTTTCGAGCTGATGGCGCGCCATCCCGGAGCGGATGGGCCGGAGACCATTCGCACCCGCGACGTGGTGTATGCCACGGGATACTTCGAAACGCCCAACCCGCTGGGGGTCCCCGGCGAGGACTTACCGCACGTCTCGCATTTCTTCGTCGAGCCGCACCCGTATTGGCAACAGCGCGTGGTGATCGTGGGCGGAGGGAACAGCGCCGTCGAGGCCGCGCTCGACCTCGCTCGTGTCAACGCGCGGGTAACGCTCGTGCATTTCCTCGGCGACTTCGACCGCGGGGGGAAACCGTGGGTGCTGCCCGACATCACCAACCGGGTGAAAGACGGACGCGTGGCGGTGCGGTGGTGCAGCCGGGTAGCGGAGATCACCAGGTCGCACGTGGTCGTGCGGCGCGACCCGGACGGCGAGACGACCGCGGTGCCGGCCGATTTCGTCCTGGCACTCACCGGCTACCGGGCCGACCTCACGTTGCTGCGCTCGATCGGCGTCCAGGTCGAC